>JBGZIN010000068.1:0-49754 GCA_041848345.1 Porphyromonas sp. | reverse complement strand
GGCTCATAACGATCTACAATCTTCTTAATCGGAGCTACCGCCACGAGAGTTTCTGTCCCATCCACACGATAAATAGCCAACTGATAGCGAAGGTCATATGCCGTCATATTTACATTGGTAAGACCTCCGGCAGCACTATTGCTATTCTCTCCATAGAGAGCCGTGCGCATATTCAACTCATTATCTACGGGAAGGTTTACGGTGAAAGTAACATTCCCCTCTCCTGATGCTCCATCATTTACATGCTTAATGTCTTCGGTTTTACATGCTGTGAAAAGCATGGAAGCACAACCGAGAAGTATCAAAAGTTTTTTCATAATCTTACTCTAATTACTCGTTATTACTATTGTTCTATAAGTTCTATGTATCAAGGGTTATTGATAACAATAGAAGCTTCGTTACTTTCCACACGACCATAGTAGGGTTTGGTGGGAGCATAATCCATAGGAAGCCCTGTTTGGTGATTTACAAAGCGTACGTTGGTCGGCACAGGATTTTGATCGAGCGTCAAGCCGGCTCCGTTCTTCACCTTACCAATAAATCCACTCTTACTACCGGAAGTACTGTAGGCTCTCAGGGTTACCTTATCAGCTTTACAATTACGGATAGTAATACTGAGTCCACCAAGGATCTCTCCAATAAATCCTCCCACTTCCGAATCTAAGAACCCATTCTTGTGGAAAATATAAATGTCTTCGACAGAACAGTTCTCAAAAATTGTAGAACCTCCTACTCCCATCCAACCCAATAAACCGCCGATGTTTTGGGTATATGTGCTACCATTAGTAGAGGCTTTAATATCGACATGCTTCGCATGCACATTGCGATAATTAACCGTGGTACTCCAGTTAGCTCCCGAGTAACCGATACACCCCGCAAAGTAAGCAGACTCTTCATCATGTTTGATCGGTGTACCCGTGTTGGGATCCACATGTACGGCATCATCGGCACGACCGTTAATGGTGATATTTTCAAATGTCACATTACTCATATTTCCATTATAAGCACCAAATACTCCGGTGTAAGCCTTTACCGAATAGGTAAGCCAACCACTATACGTGTAAATCACACTATGCTTTCCATTGAGAGAGAAGTTTCTAAGTTTATGTCCCTGCCCATCGAAATCAAAAGAGCCGTTGTGAATTGGTTTCCATTCCACTCCACTCATATCAATATCTTTAGCCAAAACAACTTTCTTTCCATTGATTGTAGCCACATTGTCGGGCAACCAAGCAAACTCCTCACGAGTGCTAATTGTGTATGTATTGGTAATAGCATCGAACGGAGGAGCCACAGGTGTGAGTACGGCGGGGTTCCACCAAACCTCTGCCACATTCCAGTTATTTACAAAATGCTCTTGGATAGAAATTGAGAAAGTAGCATCCGTGGTCAATACATTACCCGTGATGGTTGTCAACCAATTCCGTTGAATGGGTATGTTGGTTTTCAGATCATGGCGAGCTATTTGAGTGGTGCCGTCAAGAGCTTCAAAAACCATATGTATGGGTGTTTGCTCCGTTAGATCGGTCATCAGATAATCTACCGTAAGGGTACGATTATTTGTGCTAAGATCGTAGTTGAGCGCATACTCTTTTTGATTTTTATTGATTGTACCCGTATAGGTTACCGTACCGGGATTGGGCAAATCTTCGCTTGTAGAAACTCCCGTCAAGGCATTGATACCTGTAAAACGCTTGCAGTTGTAATAGGTGATCTTAAAGTTATCCGCCTTCTCCAAATCATACAAGCCCCAATCGGTGGTTACCACACGCACTTTGGCAAAAGGACGTTTGAGAACTAAGTTTTCAGAAATGTTGTTCGCGCCAAGAGTAAACTCCTTGCTCACAAAGTAAGCATCACGACTCTCTTGATTGAGAACAGCTGTTGCCGTAGGATCTGCATAGGTAATATCGGGGAAATTGCTCGTATTATAGTGCAAATCTGCAGTAGTTCCCTGCGTAACAAAGTCAGCCCAAACCACCACTTTGTAAGTTCTATTAGGGGTTAGCTGAACAGCAAAAGAGACAGGTTGGTAAGTGTCGACAACCCTCTTCATGGGAGCAACAGCCTCAAGCGTTGTTCCTGCCGCTTCCACGCGATAGATCGCCATCTGATAACGAAGGTCAAAGTCGGTAGCCATGTTTACATTGGTAATACCGCCGGCTGCACTGTTGCTATTCTCTCCAAAAAGAGCAGAACGAGTAGCCAACTCAGACTCTTCCGGTAAAGAGAGCGTAAACTCTACATTACCATCTCCACTACCTGCCACAACCTCTCTGTCCATGAGACGGAGGTCTTCCGATTGGCACGCAACCAACAGAAGCGATAAAATAATGAGGTAGATTGATCTTTTCTTCATTGTCTTTGTAAAATAATAAAGGGATAAATAATTTCTAAATAACACTCCTTGACCCCAACCAATCCTTAGCGATCTCTTTGTTCATGGGAAAGCGCAACCCCTGCAACGGGAGCTGAACTGATGGTAACCGTTCCCGTCGTGTTGGTCAAAACATTACCCAAAACCGTGGTCAGCCAATTTCGCTGAATGGGGATATTGGTTTTTAAGTTGTAGCGCACGAGAGAGGTAGATCCGTCAAGCGCTTCAAAGATAAGATGTATAGGTGTCTGTCCTGTGGGATTAGTCATCAGATAATCCACAAAAACAGTTCTGTTGCTCTCAGTAAGATCATAGCCCAAAGCATACTCTTTCTGAGTCTTATTAAGCACTCCCGAGTAGACCGTATTGCTTGCCGTATTGGGGAGATCTACGGCAGTACTTGTGTTGGAAAGCAAATTCATTTCCGTAAATCTCTTGCAACCATAGTAAGAGATCTTTACCTGATCCACGGGTGTAGTAGTCACGTTCCAATCAGTTGCAACAATGCGCAGTTTGGCAAAAGGTCTTGTAAGGGTTAGGCTCTGAGGAGCACTTGTCGTACCCACGGCAAATTCCTTGGCTCCGAAAAAGGCATCTCTACTTTCGTCATTCAATATAGCCACTCCTGTGGGGTCTATGTAAGAAATAACGGGGAAAGTAGAAGTGTTGTAGTGCAAGTCTGTATCTTGCCCTTGTCTCACAAAATCTGCCCAAACCACCACTTTATACCGACGATTGGGGGTGAGACGAACAGACAAAAATGCAGAAGTATTGGTATCCTTTATCTGTTTGATGGGAGCCACTACCTGAGGCATACTCCCACCGGCATCGACTCTGTAAATTGCCATTTGATAACGCAAATCATATTGATTGGCAAGGTCTATGTTGGGAAAAGCCCCCAAGGCACTATTGCTTGCCTCTCCAAACAGAGCAGCTCTCATCTGCAATTCATCTTCGGGAAGAGCAATATCAAATGTAACATCAACAAGCTCCGAGTTTTCAGCCACAGTATCGTATGCCTGCTTAGGCTGACAAGCGATAAAGGCAAACATCCCCAATAGGGTTGCATAAAGTATTACTATCTTTTTCATCTTTGCGAAGATTTAGATTTCAACAACGTGTTCTCCTTCAAATTTTTCATCAATTGAAACTTGTCCACCATTATCCAATTTCTTGGTCAAGAAAGGAGCTTTTACCACGGTTTCACCGTTTCTTTTCAGCGGAATTTCAACATTGGAGCAGCGACTTATCTCCACACCATTGGCATCGAAAAAGCAGAAATCGGCAATAATGTGATCTTCCTTATTAGAGCTGGTAAAAAGATAATCTCCAAAAAGAGCAAACTCCCCTTGAGCATTCACCTCGCCCTGCCAAAGAGAGGTTCGGAAGTCATAAGTGTTGATAAAGTCATTGGGTTCTTGAAGAGAAACGTCATACCCCACGCTCACATATTGTTTGTAAACAACTTTCACCGTTGCTCCGCGCAAGTTGCCTCCATCTTGGACAAAAGCATTATAATCCGTGGCAATAATCTTATAACGCCCTAATGGACGGGAAAGCATAACCGGGATTGTGCGAGAAGTTTGCACTCCAACCCCCGGGATAACGGGGTAGCCCTCTGCTCCCAAATTCAAATCAAGATTAAAGGATTGCAGTCCGGCAGCAGCGCTTCTGAGATAAGTATCGGCAGGATAATTCGTTATATCCGCACGGACATTGGTAAGCATATCGGCGGTGTAGTATGTATTTTTCACCTCCCCTTTGCGCACATAGTCAGCCCAAGCCAACACACAATAGTTACCATCCAAGAGATAAGAATGTATGGTATCTTGAGGAGGTAAAGCCAATCTATCCAACTCCACAACTCTTCTATCCACCAATTGTTCCTGACGAACAGAGGAGGTAGTTCTATTTAGATTACACTTATAAATATCCAAGATCAAACGCACGGCATAGTCCTCCCCCGGAGCATAAGCCTCCGCCGGCAGAGGATCCAAATCTCGGACAGAGCGATTCCACTTCTCGTCATATGACACTTCCTTATAGTACAAGGGTGGATTTCTGTCAATATGTGGCTCTATAATTACTTGAGACTTGCCCGGATTGGGGTACTCGTGTATTGTGGGATCACATGATGTAAGTAATCCCAAGACGCCCAATGCTATAATAATAATTCTATGATATTGATTATACATAACAGTATCTCTCTTATTTTTTTCTCGGAGTGTAGAACTTATAAGCAATAGAAATTCCCGCTCTCGTTAAACCCCAATAAAAATCCGTTCCGGACTGAAACTTGGGTCCATTGTGCCAGTTGCGGTAGGCATCATAATCGTACTCGGCAAAACCTGCACCTATGTTAAACTCCAAACTCCATCTTTTGGCTTTATCCAAGTGGGTGGCATAGCCATAACTCAAACCCATCCCCCACAAAGCATGGTTGGGATCTTGATAACGACCATTATCATTGATGGCAACATTAAAGCCGACAATATGCGAATGCAATCCAAAGAAACTGCCTTGTCCTGCCTTTTTCAACCAATAACGGAGCTCGGGTTGCGTTGCCAAAAGCCGTATTTTTCGAGTGGGTTTATAGTCATAAGGAGAGTACCAAAAAGGAACATCCAAGCTCCACTTACGCCACAACTCTACCTCAAAACCGGCATTGGCTATAAGAGCACCCAGGAACAATCCATTGGTTTTTATCGCCCAAAAACGATTTTCCTCCAAAGAAGGCTGTACAGGAATAGAAGCATCAAATGTGGGTAACGAAAGTGTCGGATGGGGGAAATTGTATTTTGCAGCCACCTTAAACAATGCTCTTTTCTTCACCTCTTCGGCAGAGCAGACGATAACCATTCGGGCATTGCGGAAAGGAGGAAAAACTTCCTTAACGAGGCGTTGCCAGGTGCGTCCACCATCAAGCATCTTGATTTTTCTTTTTCGTTGATCCCAATCGGGCTCTGTGGCTATGATGTGTAGCACCTCGTCTTTTCTTGGAAAATCACTGTCCATAAGCATCCTCGTCACAGAAAACCAATCTTCCCAAAGATTTTCTACTCTAAGCTCAGAATTTTTGATACCGGTCGTTTTCTTCAAGAAATCGGCAAGCATGTTTGCTCGAACCTGACCGAGTCTGCGGTTTCCTATTCGAGAACCTTCCGGTGAAGCACTCCCTCCAATCCAAATATAGGCAACCTTAACTCGCTTGTCACTCTTTATCCTATTGATCAAAGAAACAATACTGTCCAACTGTGGATTTTGCCTCAGATCTGTCTGATTGACATTATAAACAACCGGGACAAGATCTGTATATGCATAAGCAAGTACAGAGTCCAATTGATTAGATGCCAAAAATGTAACATACTGAGGATACCATTTATAAGCCATTGACAAAACAGAGTCCTGAGTGTCCACACTTTGGGCCCCCAGCAACAGTGCTTTGCACAGCAAGAAGAATAAAACTACTTTTCTTTTCATAAAAACACTTTTAAGGTATCTCTCCATTTATAAGAAAATATATTTCACACTATACAGATATCGATTTATACAAAAATCAAATAAGCGTACCGACAAGGCATACACGCTGCGCCAATCTCCCGGCACAAGGGACAAACAACAACCCCATAGCAAGGCTATATTCTTTCACTTTTGATAGGATGCCATTTAGCATCCATGGCAGATTTGTCCTACATTTTTTTCATATCAATATAAAGGTAGTCAAATAAGTTCAATAATCAACATCCAAAGAATTCAAAACACTCGTTTTTGAAAATACTATTCGCAATAATGATGAACCTTATCAACATACATTACAAAAAAGTTCAAAAGCTCCTAAAAAATCAGATTTTGTTCGATAAAAAAGAGCTCTATTTGAGAATAAGAACGATTTATAAGAGTTGTTTTTTGGCGAGAATACAAAACAAATGAAATGAGGACTCAAACTACAAACCTGATTATCATTCAATTAAAAACGCAATTTGAGGTTATCATAAAAAGATAAGACTGTTCAGCAAGCTCTATTTGAGACAAAATTCAACTTAACAAACCATTTAACCCATGCATGGATCTACATTGATGACAAGAATATAATGCTCCGATTTCCAACGAATAGCTCACACATGAAGCATTGAATAACCTAACAAGCAGCAAGGATTATATATACTCGATTTTTCAATCAGAAAAAGTCAAGTAAAAAAAGCATCTCAACACTCCTCCCCTTTGCAAAGCAAAATCGGAACCATCAAGTGAGTAACACTTACGCTTTTTCTGAGACAAGTGCTTGATTATAGTCCTTTGTTGAATTGTTTCATAAAAAAAGAAGGAGTTGCCAAAAGCAACTCCTTCTTAAAATCTACCCTGATATTAGGGTCAAACTACTTTGATTTTTAGGCTGCAGCGGCTACAAGCGCGGGAACAACGTTGAAAATCAAGATTGCCACAAGAAGAGACAAAATAGCGTAAAGCTCGGGGAATACGGCCATCACCATAGTCGCACCAAAAACATTGTCTCCGGCACCAATTGATTTAATACCATTGGCACACACTTGAGCTTGACGAATTGCAGACAATAGACCCACAACTCCCAACGTCAATCCGGCTCCAAAAATAGCCCAAGCAGCTACCATATCGAGACCGGCTCCCAAACTTTTAACAAGGTTAAGAGCTAAGAAGAAGCCCACAAAACCATAGAGACCTTGTGAACTAGGCAATGCGGAAAGCGCAATATAAGAACCAAGAGCATCGGGGTTCTTCTTCATTGCACCAACAGTCGCATTACCGCAAATGGTTACACCAATTGCAGATCCGATACCGGTAAGAGCCACCATAATGGCAATTCCTAAGTAGGTTAGAACGAGATTCATACTAAAATTGTGATTAAAAATTATATTGATTTGCTTATTACTTAGAGTTTGAATGGTTTATATTCGCGTCCGCCTCCTTCAAATTCTGTATTCTTATAGAACTCCACGAAAGTCAAACGCAGGGGGTGTACCAATGAACTGATCATACAGAGTCCGAAGTTCAACCCGTGCCCAAAAAGGAGAATAATACCCATCACAACAAAATTGAGACCAACAGGCAAGTCTCCACCAATTTGAACGGCAAGATTATTGAACACGCCTCCCAAAATCCCCCCTGTCAAACCAATGGCGAAAAGACGAATATAAGACAAGGTATCTCCCAACAATCCGGAAGCATTGTTATAAGCAGCCCAGAGTCCCGATCCCAAATTCAAGAAAACATTCTTTCCGGGCGTATTGTACAACATTGCCACCAATAGAGCCACTGCTGCCACGATGAAACATACTTGAGAAAGGGTTGCAAATAAAGCACCGTTTGTCTCAGCCATCATACTCGCCACATAGCCAAGAATGGCAAACAGCATCAAAACCGCCCAAGCATAGCCCCCCAAGGCATATTTGAGACCTCTTTGTTTCTGAGTTTTATAACCTGCAATAAACTTACCAAGAACAATCTGTACAAGTCCCAATACAACGGACAGAGCCATCATGTTATCCTGATTCAGGAAATAATCATTGCTGACACTACCAAGGAGGTCATCTCCTGCCCAAGGCATTACCATTCCAAATACTGCCCCCATCAGAGAGCCAACGATAGCCGTGGTACCACCCAACCATTGCATCATCGAACAAAGTGATTTTACAGAGCTCGATGAAGATTTGATTTTGGCTAAAGTTGCACCTAAGAAGAGGAGCAATCCATACCCTCCGTCTCCAAAACAGAGAGCAAAGAAGAGCATAAAGAAGGGTGCAAACAAAGCCGTGATATCAATCTCACCATAGTTAGGCAAAGAGTACATTTTTGTGATAGGCTCAAACAAACGAGCATAACGATTGTTGGATAGCTTTACGGGAATAGTATCATTTTCTTCTATCTCCACTTGCTTAAAATAGCAGGAACTATTTTCCAATCCCTTCGCCACTTCCCCGGAAATCTTCTCAGGAACCCAACCCTCCAAGAGCATCAATGTATCTTCTGCCTCACGGTCTGCCTGAAGCATTGCATTGGAGAATTCATATTCGCGATCCAAGAAAAGATCATAGCCCAATAACTCTCCGATGCGTTGATCTGCAAAGTTTCGAACTTTTTCTCGAGTTTGCTCCAACTCTTGCTCCAAAAGGGCTAACTGCTCTTCCAACTGAGCAATGGTATATTTGGGAGCTTTTACTTCTTCTGCCTCCAAATACTCCCCTTCCGGAGCATTGCCTACCGTAATAAAGTAAGTTTGAGCTCTCACATCATTGATGCGTACAGCACGGAAAGTATCTTCCCATTCCTCTTTGTACTGTTGGGAAGGAACAACGTAAAAGCGAACCGGATAGCCTTGTTCACCGAGTTTTTGCAACAAGTCTGTGCTGTACTCTCCCCATGTGCTCCAATAAGCGATTTCTCGTTTTTGAGCTATCACTTGATTTACAAAATGCTCCTCTTGTTTGAAAAGTTGCATTACCTCCTCCGACACCATCTCTGCCTCATCCAACGTATTAGGCAGAACAACGGACGGTTCGGGAGCATCTTTAGAACGACGTCCCTTCACTTGTCTTGTTAGAGCGGCAAGTTCTCGCCTTGTCCCCAACAAAGACTGCAACTCATCAATCTGTTTTGGATTTTTATTTTCCTTGATATGAACTACTCCTAAGGAGCGCAACTGATGCAAAAAGGCTTCGTACTCCTTATGGTAAATCAAGAAAAGATATTTATGCATTCTTTCAATCATAGCACAACCTCCTTTTCTTTACGCTCACGTTCCTCAATATTAGCACGCATAATTTTTTGCGAAGATTTTGAAAGACTCTCCTCATCTTCCAAATAGCGTTTGATCTTCCGAATGGCATCTCTGTAACCGGGGATTTGTACCTTTTCAAAAAGATTTACCTTCTGAGTTGTTTTCTTGCGTGCATACTCCAAGAAATCTAATTTCAAGCCCAAAAACTCTGCTTCAATACCCGTAGTGGCAAGCACCTTGAGGAGATCAAGCCCTTCTGAAAACCAAGAAGGTGAGTTGAACAAACTGAACGGCTTCACTTCAAAATCAATCCCGTCTAAAACAGGAACAACAACACCTGCAATCTTTTTGGATGAGAGTCGTACATTCTTAACCGTTATCAGGCTCGTGTCAAACTCATTCCAAAGCCCCACCATATGATGGTAGCTTGCAATCCCCTCTTCCAACTTACGTTCTAAGTTAGCCACTTCCGTCTTTGTTCTTTTTACTTCAAGACGGAGGGCACTCTCCTTACTTTTAATCGTAGGAAGGGTGCGAACACGCATTTTGAGTTGTTTCTCTTGTTGTTGAAGCGAAGTTCTGTTATACTGAAACTTAATAGCCATAACCTATACAGCTTCTATTAAGCGTTTTTCTCTCCGACCCAATACTTATCCACCAAAGACTGTCTCAAGTTCACCTCTGTGGGGGTAAAATGCTCTGCAAACAATCTCCATGCCGTATCGAGCATTTCGTCGGTATCCACATTCACGTCAATGGCCAATAGCTGACGAGAATAATCTTCTGCAAAAGCCAAAGAACGAGTATCGTAATCCGTCAAATCGAAACCATTTTCCATTTTCGTTTGCGCATTGGCTGCATCGGAAAACAAGCGTACTGCGGCATTCATCACTTGAGGGTGGTCTTCGCGCGTCTTCTTTCCGATAACAAGCTGCTTCAAACGAGACAGAGAACGGAATGGGTCAATAATAACCTTACCCACATTTGTATCACGACGCAGATAAAGCTGTCCCTCGGTAATATACCCTGTATTATCGGGTACGGCATGCGTAATATCACCTCCGGACAAAGTAGTCACGGCAATGATTGTGATAGAACCTCCCTCGGGGAATTGTACAGCCTTCTCGTAGATCTTTGCAAGATCCGAATAAATAGACCCGGGCATAGAATCCTTCGATGGGATTTGATCCATACGATTGGACACAATAGCCAATGCATCGGCATAATTGGTCATATCGGTAAGAAGGACGAGTACCTTCTCATTTTTTTCCACGGCAAAATACTCTGCTGCTGTCAAAGCCATATCCGGGATCAACAAGCGCTCCACGGATGGGTCTTCTGTCGTATTGATAAAACTCACAATACGATCCAAAGCACCGGCATTACTAAAAGTATTCTTGAAGAATAGGTAATCGTCATTAGTCATACCCATTCCACCCAAAATGATTTTATCACTCTTAGCACGCATCGCCACCATAGCCATCACTTCATTGAATGGTTGATCAGGATCTGTAAAGAATGGAATCTTCTGCCCTGTCACAAGAGTGTTGTTCAAGTCAATACCTGCAATACCTGTGGCGATCAATTCGGATGGTTGTTTACGACGCACCGGGTTTACCGACGGACCACCAATCTCTACTTCACGTCCTTCAGGAACAGCTCCCCCATCGATAGGAAGTCCATAAGCATTGAAAAAACGACCGGCAAGCTGATCTCCCACCTTTAGCGTGGGAGCCTTCCCCATAAACACAACTTCTGCATTGGTGGGGATACCTTCTGTTCCCTCAAAAACCTGAAGAGTAACTTCCTCTCCAATAATCTTTACCACCTGAGCCAAACGACCATGTATCTGAGCCAGCTCGTCGTTACCCACACCCGTAGCCTTAAGCATACAAGTAGCTTTGGTAACGTTTGTGATCTTGGTATATATCTTTTTAAAAGCTTGTGTAGCCATATTGTTTCGAGAGATTATTAGTTTTTGTTCGCCTTTGAATTCAAGAGTTCTTCACACTGAGCAAAATACTTCTTAAAGTCATCGCTTTCGTAAGATGAGTAATTCATCTGTTTAAGCACATTGATGAGGTTCTTGAAATATGCTGTTACCTGATTGAAATCATCAAAGTCAAACTTTGTACGACAAATTTTGGTTACCAACTCCAACATATACTTTTGACGCTCTAATGGAGTATTGCAATCAATATCATCGAAAGCATCTTGCTGAAGGATAACAAAGTCTATAAGTTCGGCTTTCCAGAAAGTTACATGATACTCCACGGGTACCCCATCATCTCCAAGGATATTGATCTGCTCGGCAATCTCTTTTCCTCGTTGCAGATTCATCTTAGCCTCACGCACCATCTCTATCCACGCAGAAGAAATATGACTCGACAGATAATCTTGCACTTCCGGATACTCCAAATACTTCGAATAACTATCAATCGGGTTTACCGCAGGATAGCGTTTTCTGTCGGCACGTTCTTGCTCCAAAGCGTAGAAGCAGCGCGCCACTTTCTTTGTATTCTCAGTAACGGGCTCTTTCAAGTTCCCCCCTGCGGGAGATACAGTCCCGATAAAAGTTACAGAACCGGCTTTTCCATTTTTCAAGTACACATATCCCGAACGAGCATAGAAGTTTGCCACAATAGCAGAAAGCTCCATTGGGAATGCATCAGGACCGGGAAGCTCTTCCAAACGGTTAGACATTTCACGAAGAGCTTGTGCCCAACGAGAGGTAGAGTCTGCCATAAGTAGCACACGAAGCCCCATAGAGCGGTAATACTCGGCAATTGTCATAGCTGTATAAACGGAAGCCTCACGAGCCGCAACCGGCATGTTCGACGTGTTGGCAATAATAATGGTACGTTCCATGAGCTTACGTCCCGTATGAGGGTCTACCAACTCGGGGAATTCAGCAAATATTTCCACAACCTCATTGGCACGCTCTCCACAAGCCGCTATAATAACAATATCCGCTTCTGCCTGTTTAGAAATGGCATGCTGCAACACCGTTTTTCCCGTACCAAAAGGACCCGGGATAAAACCGGTACCACCTTCAACAATCGGGTTAAGAGTATCCAAAGTACGCACCCCTGTTTCCAACAATTTGAAAGGACGAGGTTTTTCTGCATAACAAGAAATAGCCTTTTTTACGGGCCATTTTTGGATCATCGTTACAGAGTGTTTCGTTCCATTCTTATCTTCAAGAACTGCTATTTCTTCCTCTGCAGTATATTTTCCATCTCCCTTTATGCTAACAACTTTATAAGTTCCTTCAAAAACAAAAGGAACCATAATCTTGTGAGGTTGGTAGTTTTCATCAACTTCTCCAAGCCAAGATCCTGCCTCTACGACATCGCCTACTTTTGCAAGAGCTTTGAAATCCCAAAGTTTTCCTTTATCCAATGGATAGGTATAAGTCCCTCTTTGCAGGAAAATACCATCCATCTTATCAAGGTCATTTTGGAGCCCATCAAAATTCTTCGACAACAAACCCGGACCTAATGTAACCTCAAGCATGTGTCCCATGAATTCAGCTTCATCTCCCACACGCATACCACGAGTACTCTCAAATACCTGAACGAAAACTTTGCTTCCGATGATTTTGATAACCTCACTCATCAAGCGAGTTTTATCAACTGTGATAAAACAAATCTCGTTCTGAGAAACAGGACCATCAACCTCCACGGTTACGAGATTGGCCACAATCCCCTTAACAACTCCTTTTGTCATGGATATATTATTTCTTTTGATTTTTCTTAAACTCATTCAGAGAGGTATTACTCTCCTTCTTCAAAGTAGCAACAATAGCGCGGAAAGTCTCCTCTCCCGTTTTTTCATTCAGCTCTGTCCAACGCTCTATGATGCGCAAACGTAGGTAATAAGCCAATAGAGCTTCCACATCAAAAACTCGATCGAAAGTTTTATCCTCCAACCAATTCCATTTAAGTACATCAAGCATTCTTTCACGACGAGTGATATCACCCTCATTTTGCACCGAAAGTAATGCATTGATATAGCTCATATCTTCTTCGGACAAGCCCAAATGGTTGGTAGTGGAAGCCTTCAATTTACGTTCAATCTCTGTATCGCCAACGATATAATCCTTGGGCTCCCAGCCTAACTTACGGCTGGTAAAAGTGGCAAAAACGTTTCTGATATCCAAGTTCAACCGAGACCAATCAGCTACGAACGTATTGTCGCTCTCCAAAACGTAAGAATAGTAGAAATCTGCCAACTTATCTTCCAAGTGAACGGGCCAAACACGACTCTCCTCTTCAGAAGAAACCTCCTCATCGGCATCACGCTCAATGATAAACTCCTTCAAAAATGGGATAAAATAGGGTGGCAATGAATTTTTAGGCAGTTTCTCTCCCTTTTTCAGAGCCTCCAAGACGGCTGCCACTTCATCGTACGAAAAAAGGGTTGGTTGTTCCGCAGCCTCAAGCGCACGCTCCGCATCGGTTAAAAAGTCTATTAGAAAATGATTTTCTTCCTCCCAACGAATATATAGGAGCAACTTCTTATCCCGAGAAGTCAATTCTTGATCAAGCTCCTCAACAAATGAAGCCGACGAAAAAGGAAGTTTTCTATCGTCTACTCCAATATTGGGCAAGCCCGATATTGTGGCATAATACTTCGCCATAATTAAAATAGCATTTCGATAAGACGAGGACGAAGGAAATTTTTGAAGAATGCCACAAGCTCTTCTTGACCGAACTCAATCTTATAAGCCCCATCTTTGGGTTTGAGAACAAAACTTGTTGTATGCCCTGCTGCTTGTTCTATTGTCAGCGTTCGATCCAACAAATCTTTTGCATTCGTTGCAAAATAGGCTTCTAAATCTTTTGCATCGGCAGTTTCTATTACCACCTCTTCTCCGGGAGCCCAATTTTGAACCACCTTTAGGATAACGCTGCGCATAAAATCCGGATTTTGTGTTGCTGATTTTATATTCGCATCCACAATCTTATCCGTGATACTATCTGCAACAGCTGCCTTGAGTGCCTCCAAAGTCTGACCTGCATATAGTTTGAGTTCTGACTCCGTATTTTTCTTCAGTTCGGCAGCATTCTTTTCTGCATCTTTCAGAATTTGATCTGCCTCTGCTTTAGCTGCAGATACAATCTCTTGGCTTTTTTGCTCTGCTTCGGCAATCAATTGATTAGCTTGTTGCTTTCCTTTTTCAACGCCTTCACTAAAAATCTTGTCGGTTAACTCCCTGATTTTAGCATCCATACCCTAAAATATCTATGTAATTAATTTGTCTCCAAAATTCACCCTGAAGAGAGACCGCCTCCTTCAGGCAAAACTGCCACAAAGGTAAAATAAAAAAATTTATATTCCACATCTCCCTGGCAAACAGTTTCCAAAGGAGAATTGGATTTCTCTAATTAGTTAATGAGCTCCATATAGTGAGCATATCCCTCCTCTTCCATTCTCTCTATGGGAATAAAGCGTAGAGCAGCACTGTTTATACAATAACGCTCTCCTCCCAACTCTACCGGAGCATCTTGGAAAAGGTGCCCCAAATGAGCCCCACTACTCTTACTCGTTACCTCCACTCGTTCCATTCCATGCGAATAGTCATCAAAATAATTCAGTGCGGAAACATCTATCGGGGCAGAAAAAGCGGGCCATCCGCAACCACTTTCAAACTTATCGGAAGAAAGAAAAAGAGGGGTACCGTCCACGACATCCACATAAATCCCCCTCTCATAATGATCGTAATATTCATTCCGGAAAGGTGGTTCCGTACCTTTCTCTTGCGTCACAAAATACTGCATTTCCGAAAGCCTTGCCCGAAGAGCTTCTTTATCAATATATTTTGCATTGCGCGCCTTCACTATTTTAGCTCGCCCTATGTGACAATAGCCGGCAGGATTTTTCCTCAAATAATTTTGATGATACTCCTCCGCCGGATAGAAATTCTCCAAAGGTCCATTCTCTACCACAATGGGGAGTGTGTATTTCAATGCAAGCCGATCTAAAGCATCCTTTATAATAGGGGCATTCTCTTCATCAACATAATATATGCCCGTTCGATACTGCCGCCCAACATCTCCACCTTGTTTATTAAGGGAAGTAGGGTCTATAACATCAAAATAGAGCTCTAAAAGAAAAGTAAGCGGACATATACTTTCATTATAGTCTACTTGCAACGTTTCCGCATAATCGGAATCAACATCTTCATAACGAGGGTGGGGACGGTTGGCATTGGCATAACCAACGACAGTCGTAACGACTCCTTGTACACCTTCAAAATAACTCTGCATGCCCCAAAAGCAACCACCTGCCAAATAAATGGTTTTGACACTTTGCTTTGTTGTTTCGGATTTGGAATTGGCAATCATATCTCTGTTAATCAATAATTCAACCCTACCTTTTCATCGCTCAAAACAATGGATAAGGTGCAGTAGGATCCAAAACAAAAGGGTCCACATCTTTCCAAGCCGGGAACTTAGAGCGCATTTTTTCCAATGGTTCTTTGTGTATTACAGCCACCTTTAAGGCTTCCTCTCGCGGAGCACAAAGCACTACATCTTGCCCTTTGGGGTCTATCAATGCAGAATCTCCCGTATAGACAAAACCTTCGGGATCAACACCTACTCTATTGACACCGCAAACGTAGGCTATATTTTCTATCGCACGTGCTCGAAGCAAGGTACTCCATGCTGCCCTACGAGGTTCGGGCCAATTGGCAACGTCTATCAGAAGGTCATATTCATTACCCTTATTTCTGCACCAAACGGGAAAACGCAAATCATAACAAGCAATTAACAAAATACGCCATCCTTTGTACGTAAAGATCATGCGTTGAGTGGCAGAAGAGACAAGCTCCGACTCTCCACCCATTCTAAACAGATGGCGTTTGTCTTGACAAAACACTTCTCCATCGGGAGTCAGCATATACACCCGATTGTAGTACTTTTTTTGCTCCTCTACCATGAGCGAAAAGACAATTGCCACACCCATCTCTCGACTGAATGCTTTGATTTGCTCGACAGAACATGCCGGAACGGGCTCTGCAATGCGATCAAGCTGCATCGAAAACCCCGTGGTCATCACTTCCGGGAACACTAACAAATCGACCTCTTCCGAAGCGGCTTCTTTTGCTTTTCGATATATTGTATCCAAATTGACTTTTGGTTGCTCCCAAGCTATATCAACTTGAGCAAGGGCAACTTTAAGAGTTTCACCATCGGTCATAATCATTTCACACTCTCTATAAATTTATTGGGATACTTGGCTTGTGCCTTATTATAGCAACTTCGTATGTAGCGGAGATCTTCTTCTTCGTTACCCGTTGGGTGAAAAGTTTCAAAAATTCCCACCTCCTTCTTACCAAAATCAATCCGAGCAAGCTGAATGGGAATAGAGGCTTGAAGAGCTATCCGATAAAAACCGCTCTTCCAATTTTCCACCGGCTTGCGCGTACCTTCCGGAGTAATCGCCAATGTAAAAAAGGATCTTTGTGAAAAATGTTGCACCATGGTAGCGACAACTTCCCCTTTTCGAGAACGATCTATGGGAACGCCTCCCATCGCTTTCAATAAGCAGCCCAAAGGAAAAAAAAACAGTTCCTTTTTCATCATAAAAGAGGCTCTACGTCCAACGGCTGCATAATAGAGCTTCCCTATAAAAAAGTCTGCGTTGCTCGTATGTGGAGCCACGCATATAACACTCTTCTTAGGATTGTCGGGGGGGAATATCAACTTCCACCCCAGCAACCTAAGTAATCCTTTGGCAATAAACTTCAATGTATTCTTACTTTGTGGTCTTTTGTAACAATTGGGCAATAGTCTCTTCGATGGCCTCTACTTCATCATTGTATTTTTCTTGAAGAGTCTTGTAATATGCTCGTATGGACGAAGAGTTCTTAGTTCCAACAGCGTGAGATACCTTGGCAATGGTATCCTCTCCAAGAGCAACGGTTCTATTCAACAATGTTTCTATCTCGGCAAAATGCTCCTCTCCCAATGTGCAATAGAGCAAAAATATATCATCAACCAAGTAAGAAGTTATCTCTCTTATTCCTTTTTTCAAATTCCTTTTAGATGCCATAATCAAATCTATTTTATTCTATGTTTTTACTTTCTCAAACATCAATCTTAAGCCCGTGATTTATCCACGCTTTTCCTCTTCAAAGTCTACATATTCACCTTGATCTTTGTCAAAACGACGGAGATTGACCTCCTTTATATCGACCTTTTCACCACGCGACTTTGTTTCTTTTTTGCGATTTGCCTCCTTTTCCTGAGACATTCGACGAGGAAAGAACAACCCTAATATTGCAGACAAAATTCGCCCACCCAAAAGAAGGGGTATCAGAACAATGAGCAATAAAATAAAAAGCAATGTCATCTCTTTGTCTGTCTAAAGTTCATTATCAACGAACCGATAAAATACTCAATAATCACTATGCTAATTCCTCCCCAACCCAACAGCCAACCGAATAGAGCTGCACTCAAAAGAAGCAACAACGCAAAAACAAGTCGCATACGATCTTCTGCCGAAGCGATTGGGAAATGTACTTTGAAGCCAATCAAGGCAACCTCCGAAACCATAGCCCATCCCACTAACAGAATGAGCAAATAAATTACCCCTACCAATAGTATCGGTGAGATTTGGTTCACGCAACAAGGGATGGTCCCCACGATACCGATCCAAAAAAGAGCATTCGCAGGAACAGGAAGCCCGATGAAACCGTCCGTCTGTCTCGTATCATTATTGAACTTCGCCAAGCGATATGCGGCAAAAAGGGCTATCAAAAAGGCGGGCAAAGCTATCCAAAAAGACCCCTCAAGCTGCAAATCTCTCAAAACTTCAAACACAAGAAACGAAGGGGCAACTCCGAAGCTCACCACATCGGAAAGAGAGTCTAAATCCGCTCCTATACTACTCTGTGCATTCAACAAACGAGCCACCATGCCATCGAATAGGTCGAATACACCCGCTGCAATAATAAGCCAAAGAGCTACGACAGCATCCTTCTCTACCAATGCAAAGTAGATAGCCAAACACCCGGAAAAAAGATTCATGAGTGTTATGATATTGGGGATAAGACGCTTCATAATCAGCTCTCTTTTAGATGGGAAGTTTTCCTAAAACAGTAGTATTACCTTTTACCTTAACTCCCGGTTTGAGATAAATTTCTGTGCCCAAGGGGAGATATAAGTCTATGCGCGATCCAAACTTAATGAAACCCAAGAAATCATTCAACGTAACCCGATCGTTCACTTCGGGATAGGTTACAATACGCCTTGCCACGGCACCGGCAATTTGTCTTTCCAGCACTTTATGCCCCTCCGGAGTTTCTATAATCACAGCAGAACGCTCGTTTTCCACACTACTCTTGGGCAAAAAAGCTTTCAAAAAGTTTCCCTCCGTATGTCCTACATGTTTGACCGTTCCATTGCAACAAAACCAGTTCGCATGGACATCGAAAATGGACATAAAAATGGAAACTTTGAGACATTTCTCTTTGAAAAACTCTTCCTCAAACGTTTCTTCAACGACAACCAACTCTCCGTCGGCGGGAGCAACCAACATACGTGGCTCTTGCGCAGCGACATTATGACGATAAGGGCTTCTGAAGAAATTCAACGCCAAGCCCATAAGAACAATAGAGGTAAGCAGAATTACCAAAAAGACAAACCAAGGCGCATAAAAGAAGGCTGTGGCCGAAGCGACAGTAAAAATGAGAAAGAAACTGACAAGGATACCTACTCCCTCACGGTGCACTTTTATCATTTCAAAATATGTCTTTCCAATTCAATTGGTACAAAAGTAAGCTATTCTCGCCATACTATCTTCCTTTTAGCAATGCTTTTATGCATTTCTTCGAGTGGGGGATAAAATTGAATGCATACAAAAAAGAAAATGAATGCATACAAATTCAAAATTGAATGCATTCATTTTTCCGTTTGATCGCATACAAATCAGGTGCCTTTTGCCGATGTTTTTTTTCATCGGACAAACGCACCGTTTCAGGTTATTCTATACGCCCTCATCTTGGCACTCCGAGCTCTTGAGTTTTGCTCTATCTCCTCCTCCGACGGTAATACCGGTTTCTTCGTAAGCATCTCTATCGAGTTTTTGGGTTTTCCATAAATTGACTGATACCCTGCGTCATCCGCATGTTTATCTTTTCCCTTAGCCCATTCCTTCACAATGCGATCCTCCAAAGAGTGATAGGTCAGTATGACCAAGTGCCCCGAGGGAGTCAATAATCGCTCCGAGGAGGAGAGCAATACTCGTAAAGCTCCCAATTCATCATTTACCTCTATCCTCAAAGCCTGAAAAAGCTGACTCAACTTTCGTCTGCGAAGTTGTGCCACAGGTGGCAAAGTAGCTTCTATGCGTTCAATAACTTCGCTCAAACGTGTATATTTTCTACACTCCGAGGCTTTTCCAACGATCAAAGAGGCTATTTTGCGAGCATCCCTCAGTTCTCCATAGTAATAAAACAGGTCTGCCAAAGCCTCTTCTGTATAAGTATTGAGCACGTCTGCGGCTGTTATCCCCGAGCGATTATTCATACGCATATCGGGCAAAGCCTCTTCGTGGCGGAAACTAAACCCTCTATCTGCCGTATCGAAATGGTGCGAAGAAACGCCCAAATCTGCCAATATACCATCCACATGTTCTATGCCATAATACTCCATCCACTGGGCTATATGCCTGAAATTGGCTGCGATAAACGTACATCGCTCATCCTTCGGAGCGTTGGTTACAGCATCGGGATCTCGATCGAAACAGAACAATCGTCCGCGTGGTCCCAAAGCTCTTAGGATGGCTTTTGTATGACCTGCTCCGCCCATGGTAACATCCACATAAACGCCGTTCGGGTTCGTGAGCAATGCTTGGACTGCCTCGGTACACAGCACCGGTAAGTGATAACTATTCAGATTTTCGAGTTCGCACATATCATCCTATGAATAAAAGGATTTGCATTGAAAAAGTGTGGCAAATCTGTAAGCCGGGTTCTGTGCCACGTATAGTGGTGCTTGTCATTAATCTAGACTGTATGTCACCATACAGCTCAAGCGATCTACCCCCCGACAGAGGACGAGCAACCCTCATAAACATCGGTATACTTGATCTTACAACCCATGAGGCGTACGGCAGAGAATGTCTCCATTCCCTCCGGTGAGCTCTTACCTCACCTTTTCACCCTTACTGCTTCATTGAAGAGCGGTTATTTTCTGTTACGCTACTCCACCCGTCGCCTTACGGCAACGAAAGACTTCCCGTTAGGAAGCATGGTGCTCTGTGTTGCCCGGACTTTCCTCTCTCCCAATTCTTGCAAATTGTGGACAGCGACAAGCCGATTTGCCACACTTTGTATCTTAATTAAACAACGCTTTCCCTATAAAAAGGGAGCTATATTTCTCTCTTTTTTCCTCTTTCAACGAACTAATTCCACCTTTTGAGTGGGAGGTTCTGTGCTATTGCGCTGCTCTACTTGCTCCACAACTCGCCCTGCCAAATCGTCAAAATAGATCGATAGCATGGAATTATCTCGAGCTGCTATGGGTAGTCCTGCATCTCCTGCCTCACAGACGCTCTGCACCATGGGAATTTGCCCTAAAAGGGGGATATTAAGTTCTTCTGCCAAGCGTTTTCCTCCGTCCCGTCCGAAGATATAATACTTATTTTCGGGAAGTTCTGCCGGAGTAAACCAAGACATATTCTCAACAATACCCAAAATGGGGACAGCTACTTTGTCCGTCGTAAACATATCAACCCCTTTGCGCGCATCAATCAAAGCAATCTCTTGCGGAGTAGTTATAACAATAGCCCCGGTTATGCCCACTGTTTGCACCAAGGTAAGATGAATATCACTTGTCCCGGGAGGCATGTCAATCAAAAGATAGTCGAGTTCGCCCCAAAGCCCATCTTTAATTAACTGTCCCAAAGCATTGGAAGCCATCGCCCCTCGCCAAACCAAAGCTTTATCGGCATCCACAAAAAAACCGATCGACAACAATTTAATACCATGGATAACTTCTATCGGAACAATTTTATCGCCCTCAGAGGTTTGCTCTGCAACGGGACGAGCCTCTTCGCAAGCAAACATTTTGGGCATTGACGGACCATATATATCGGCGTCCAGCAGTCCCACTTTATAGCCTTTTTTCGCCAACGCAACAGCCAAATTTGCCGTAAGGGTACTTTTGCCCACTCCTCCCTTTCCGGAAAAAATGGCGACCACATTGCGCACTTGCTTCAAAGGGGTTTCTCTCACCTCCGAACGTGGAGCATCAAACAAGGCGGTTATATTCCCTCTAACGTCTACATCCGAAGATATATAAGTGAGGATGGCTTGTTCCGCAGCCTTGAGAAGAGACTTGGAAAAGGGGTCATTCGCCTTCGGGAAACGAATAGAAAAGGAAACTTTCATCCCCTCTATGCGTATATCATCTTGCACCATGCCCGAGGAAACAATGTCCTCCCCCGTACCGGGATAACGAACGTGCTTCAATGCATCTAAGATCAATGCCGGATATAAATGTGTCATACTTATCTACTGTTTATTCCATCAGTCTGCGAAAGGAAATTACTCTTTTCCATCACATCATTACAAGGATTGCTCTTTTGTGTGTTGATAACCTCGGGGAGCACTGTGATAATCATCATGTTCCGGCTCCTCATCGGGTTCCACAAAAGAGGCGGGGTTATCTGTCGGGAGATACCAAGAGAGATACTTGATACTCTTGCCTCTGCTCAACCATTGACGTTCAAACTGAGTTTGCACATTCGGAATTTGCCCTAAAACAGTTCCATCGTCTCCATAAAGATCCGATGTGTCGAGCAAAGGTACAATCCCATTTATTTGCAACAGGCTTTTCGAGTAAGCATACAAAAAGGGACTATCCGTTTTCAAATGAATTCTCCCATTAGGGCGCAATATTTTTGCATAAAGAGCGAAAGCCTTGGAAGAGATCAGGCGAGCTCTTGTCTTATTCATCTGAGGATCCGGAAACGTAATCCACAATTCGTCTACTTCCCGAGGAGCAAAAAAGTGTGCCAAAAGATTTATGTCCGTACGTAAAAAGGCAACATTTTTCAATTCCTCCTGCTCGGCAATGGTAGCTCCGCCCCATATTCGCGCCCCTTTACGGTCAATACCTATATAAAGTCGGTCTCTATCTGCCCGAGCCAACTCTACCGTGTATTCCCCTCTTCCACAACCCAACTCCACCACTATCGGGCTGTTGGCTTCAAAAAACTTCTCTCGCCATGCAGCACGATAAGGAAAGCCTTCGGCTTCCAAGCGAGCAAAAGGGTACTGCAAGACACATTTATAGGTATTGAGGTCTGCAAACTTTTTTAGTTTATTCTGTCCCATAAAGGTTCGATTTGTAGAGTCTGCCCACTTTTATTCTTCTCCTACTTCGTCAAAACCACAGAATTCCATTTCTGCCTCCACAACCTCCAAAACTTCCTCTTCTGTATATTGCCCAATCTGATCGCGAAGAGCATTTTTAATAATGAAGTCGGTTATATCGTTCAAATCGATTGAAACAAAATTCTCCCCCGACTCTTCTTCAAACTCATCGAAAAGCCCTCTGCTTTCATAATACTCCGTTATCAAATCAAGGAAGTAAAAAATCTCATCGTCTGTAAGCTTTTCCGCAAGCGGTTGGCTCAGCTTTGTACGAATAAAAGAGACAGCCTCCACATCGTCATACTCAAATGGTTCATTATTTTGATTATTGTTCATAGGGATATACTACATTATTACTTCAAATCTTCTTATTCAAGGCTTGTATCTGCACCTTTATTTTGCGCAAAGGAGCGGTAGGATCATTGACCAACAAAACGATATTAGTCGCAAATACTTCCCCCTCGCTTACCTTGCTCATATCAATCGTATAAGCGATATTTCCGGATTTTCCCGGTTTTATCTGTGTGTTAAAAGAGGATATTTTCAGAATATCATTTTCCGAAATGGCTCCGTACACCAACAAAACTTTTTCACCCTCATTTTCCAATTGTACCCTTCCCTTATAGGTACTTGTACGCTCTGCCACTCCTAAATCGTGGTAGGTATTCAACTTCAACCTTGCCACCTTGTCCTCTTGTTGAGGGACTGCCTTCAAGAAAGGCATCGTAAGAAAAACTTTCCCCTTTTCCTTTCCATTCTTCTCGTCTATCACCTCTATTTCCAAGCTACCTTCATAAATTTTAGAACGAGCCGATGCGGTCAGTTTGGGCACTACTTCCAACTCCTCCGGTTCTTGAGGAGAAAGAACTAACTCTCTCTTGTCCAAAGTCAAAAAAGAGGGAACCTTCAAAAATCTGATGCGTAAGGATTGTGAAGAGGGGTTATAGAGCTGCAATCGCAGAGGCGTTTGCTTGGTAGGTGTAACCACTGAGAAAGAGAGGTTTCTACCGCTCACCTTAAGAGGACCTATTTCATGAGAATATTTACGGGCAGTGGCGCCTCCCAAGGTTGTAACCACACCTTTAATAACGGCTTTCACCACATTGTCCGCATTGGAATGGATGCGCACGGTACGCACAAACGGACCGGGACGACCTATCGGATTGTACTGAACCTCCACACGCCCCTGCCCTCCGGGGGGGATTACCTCTTGCGTATAGGAAGAGGTGGTACAACCACAATCGGTAGTAACCTGCGTGATGATCAAGGGTAAAGAGCCTTGGTTAGAAAAAGATAATACCGCTCTGACAGGACCTTTCTCTTCTGCGATATTACCCAAATTATAGACCGTATCTGCCAGCACCAACAAAGGAGCCTCCTTCTGAGCATATCCACTTACATTTTGGATAAAGAGAGATGCAATCCCCAAAAGGATCGAACTCATTCTCCCCAACCATCGAAATTCCATCACTTAATACCTCTTCTATCGTTAAACTCTCCCGACAAAAAGAAAGAACTTCCAATACACCTCTAAAACGAAGGGTATAAGAAGTTCTTTTTACGATTGCCGTGTTTATTACTCTACAACGCCCTTGATGCGCAAAGTAAAAGCACCATCCTTACCATTGCTATATACGGCAATGGTCTTAACAAACTGTCCCGGACGACCGGCAGGATTATAGGTAACTTTCACCGGTGTCTCTTTGCCCGGAGCCACAGGCTCTGTCGAAAACTCAGGCGTTGTGCATCCACAAGACGCATTGATACGAGTTATTACAAGGGGAGCCTTTCCCACATTCTTCAATTTGAATGTATGAGAAACAGGACCGTTAGCCTCTTTTATTGACCCGAAATCATACTCTATTACTTCGGCACTGATCACAGCACCATTTTCTTTCTTGTCGTTTTGTGCCCACATCCCCAAAGAAAAGAGGAAAGTCATAAGGGCTACTAAAGTTGCTTTTTTCATAACTGTACTTATATTACACGTTAAAAAATTTCATTTTGCACTAAGGCTTTCTCCGTATCTGAAATTAAGTCTCTACCGAATAGCCAACGCAAATATACAAACAAATCCGTTAGCAAACAGCCATAATGCCTATCAAACTCATCTCTACCTTCTCTTATTAAGATGTAACAAAAGAGAGAAAGTTTATTTTTCCATAGTAGCATATACGACAAAAAAGCGTTGTCATTAACCTATCGGACTCCTTAGCGGAGGGGTTTGAAAAGGATATTGTACAGAGCTATGCTACGTGCCTTGGGATAGGGAACAGCTCCCTTCGGACTATTTGGGGAGGCTGAAAAATGTTTTTTTTCTGTGGGGAAAGCCCTTTCTCGTAAGTACAGCTGCGGAGAAGGGGTGTTCAAAACAATCTCTTGTGTATAGAGTGTATAACTTCTCTGAGGCGTAATCGACACCATTCCATAGCGCCCCCAACGACGATAAGTCTTTATGGTAAGCACATGTTTCCCCTTTGCCAAGGGTAAAACAATCAACTGTTTATGTAGAGTCTGTGCTTCTTTTGGTCGGGCAATCTCTCCCGCTACATAATGACCATCCAAAAAGAGCATCACCCCCTCCGAATAGGCAATCTGCAGAGGCAAATCAATATCATCTTTTGCCTCCACTGTGTAGCGAAGATATTCTGCTTTGGCAGTAGATTTTCGTTCGAAAAGCAGAGGCTGCTCTTCCCAATCAGAAGGGTTATAGTCCTCTTTATCTATCAAAGACGGAGCATGAACCCCAAAACGACCTCCTCGACGTGCCGACTCCAAACGTTGCCATTCGACTTGTTCCAAATTTACCTCTTTCTGTTCGGCACGAGCCCAAGAAGGAGAAAGATGGAAAGGCTGACCGTTCACCTCAAGATGATGGTTTATCTCTCCGTCTGTATAATAACATTGCAGCTTTTGGAAAGGACGCTCTCCCCTCCACCGATAGCCGATGATGCTCTTGTAGCCTGTGTAATAATCTATTGCCGAATGGGCATACAGACACTCCGCATTATAGGGTGTAAAAACAGGCTCTTGAACTTTCGGCTGTTCCATGCGAAAAGGTCTCTTAAAAGAGATTTTCACTACCGTATAGGGGCTTTCTGCTATTGTCCGACTCAAACCTTGAAAACGCAATTGAAGTCCTTTTGACGCTGAACTTTTCGCCACGACCTTGCGACTATCATTCAACAATCGGATAGAAGCGTACCGCTCTTTTATATGGGGGATATAAACCGCTTCAGAATCTGTGGGGATGAAAAGATAAAGTTCTTTTCCATTCTCCGACAATGTCGCCTCAGGCAAATCTTTCGAATAAGGGAAAGGACTTTTATGAGTGCCATAAAGAGCCTCGCTTATGGGAGTTATCATGGCTCCTATTTGAGTGATTACCTCCGCCTCAAAAGGCACAATGCTGCCATCTCCCTTCGGTCCTATGTTCAAGAGATATTTGCCACCTCCGGAAACAACTTTTACTAACGAAGTAAACTTTTCCTTAGCCTTTTCCATGACGCTACCCCGCTCTTGCCAAGAACGATAACCCCATGTTTCATCAAACATGGAGGCTGCCGTTTGCCACGGAATTTCCATTGCATAGTCGGGATATTCATTGTCTGCCATCACCGCAAAGTCGGCATAATCATTACCCACTCTGCCACTCACCTGACAAGAGGGTTGCAAATCATGTACTAATTCGTACAGTTCCTTGCTTTGCTCGGGCTGAAGAGATGCCATATCGAACCAAAGCTCATCCACTGTGCCATACTGTGTAAGCAATTCGCGTACCTGTTCTTTATTGTATTCATGATGCAAGGGAGTAACGGGGTCGGCGTTATGAGATGAGTAGGGCATAGCATAGGGATAATGCCAGTCGATGAGAGAAAAATAAATTCCAAACCCTATTCCATTGCGGCGGCAAGCCTCTGCCAGCTCTGCCACCAAGTCGCGCTGTGCAGGTGTGGCATCATAGACATTGTAGTCTGTGCTCTTTGTCCTCCATAAACAGAAGCCATCATGATGCTTTGCCGTCATAACGACAGAGCGCATCCCCCCTTTTTTTGCCAACTGAACAATCGCCTCCGCATCAAAAGCAGATGCATCAAAAATAGATGTGTATGCCTCATACCAATCTGAAAAACCAATGCCGAAAGTAAGGATCTGTTCGGAATACCCCCGGGTTACAGGCTTATCATTCCACACTCCTCCGGGGATGGAATAAAGTCCATAGTGAACAAATAGAGAGTATTTATCACCATACCAATCAGCCCGAAGTATGGGCGTGGATATGAACAACAATGCAAGCAATAACCAACCGCGTATCTTCATTGAATTATAAGTCTATTGTTTTTATCTGTGTAATCTAAAGGATAAAAATCCCCAACAATCGCACACCTCCATTCGGTTAACTCCGTTGTCGTACAATAAGCTCCTTGCGCAGTCCTTCAAAATACTGTCTCAGCTCAACGACGAATGCATGCTCTGTCATATCTCCCCGAAGTGCTCTGAAGTCAGCTTCCACCTCCTCGAAATTGGAAGCAAGAAGCCCCACGGTATCGCCTCTATGGATTTTGAACTCACGGGCAGCATCGTTCAAGATAAGTTTTTCCAAGAAATGAGTGCTCTCTAATGCTCTTTCGATCAAATTATCTTGTGCCTCTCTTTCGCCTAACATTTTATACTCGGGATACAACAAAAGGAGTATGCGTGCAAAAAGTTCCTTCGGAGCTCCGTCTGCTCTTTTCAAATGACTGTGCAACCTCTCTTTTAACTCATTCATCGAACTCGAAGGAATGTTCTTCTCTTCCTTTACCCAATTATGATATTCCGAAAGAGCAATCGACACTCCGACGAGGTCTATATATCGCTCCGATGAATGGAGATCTGCGACTAAATCTTTGATTGCATGAGGGGATAAAGCCAAAGCAAGAGTCAATATATGTTGATAAAAAGCTATTCCATCAGCCTTTTTTTCATCGGGAATATTCACTCTGTACCGCTGTTTCAACTCCTCTTGAGAAAGGGTCGAAAGGATGTTCCAACCCTCTAAGCAAGCCTGTAAAAAGGCTGGTTGCGCCCAACGATAATCAATGAGATCTACGCATTGGCAAGCCGATTGCGGAGTGCGACGATCTCGCCGACCCCACTTAAAAAGATCTCGCCAAGTACCTACCTGCGTGAGTGTTGCTCCCGGGGACAAGAAGGTATCCTCGCCATGCCCCTCGAGAACCGAGAAGGGAAAATACTCTGTATTAGGATGACTATAAACTCGTCCCACCACTTTTGAAAAAGCTCCCACATGAGCAGACCAAAGGATATAGGCACCACTGGCAAACTTTACCCCTCGCTCCAAAATGCCATAGTGCATCGGACCTAAGCGGTAGTGATGGTTGCTTTGATTGGTACCACTGCCGGCATTAAAGAAAGAAAAAAGTCCCCCAATGAGCAACGTTGAACGGTGCATGGAAACCGTATGAGGAGCTAAAAAAGCCGCAGAAGCCTCTCCATTTGCCAGCGTACAATTGGCAAAAATCAAAGTATCATGAGCATAAAAACCACCTGACAAGAGGCAGCCTTCTCCCACGAAAGTATGCTCCAATGTCGCTCCATGAACTACTGTGCCGTTATCTATAATGAATGTGTCGGCAAAAGTATTACCCTCTATTTGCACAAAATTGCCAATCATCCCATTTTTCAGAGAAACATGCCCCACAACGGAGGTGTTGCTCCCAATGGAAACATTCTGAAAAAAGCCTCCGTGCAATAGCTCCACCCCATCGGCAACAAAGGCTCCCTGCTCAGCAACAAGCTGCGCCTCTTGCGTCACCAAGCTCTCTATCCGACGTTGCAACTCCGCATCATGTTTGGAAAAAGCAATGATATATGCCAACTGAGCCGAAAGAGAACGACTAAGCATAACCATACGCCCTCCCGTTTCGTCCAAAACCGATACAGGAGCTCCAATGCCGAAAGTTGTTCCGCCGTCTGCCTTGAGTTGGGCGATATGGGCAATCGTCACACCATTACCTATGCAGTAACCTTGTATTGCATCAGCTACATGCTCGATCAAGACGTTGCGACCGACCCGGCAATTATCCAGCAAAACATGGGACACGCCCGAAGGTTTTGCGGAAAAAGAACGAGCTTGATGCATGCCACGACAAGTGCCCAAATGGCATTTTCCCCGAAGCGATACATGGTGGTATGCCATTGGGTTGAAATCATCGTCCACAGTAATGGTAGTCCAATCCTCGGCACGACACCCCGAAGCCTCCATTTGTTCTATTTCTACACTACTCAAACTGCGCATGGCTCTCTTCTATAAATAAAGGAACTTTGTAAAAACCGTCCTATCTCTCCCTATGTACAACCATGTAAAAGGCGATGAGATAAAGGATAAAAAAGATCTCCAAAGTGAAACGAAAAACAGATGCATTCAAAATGCAAATTGATCGCATTCACTTTGGAGATTGTTCGCAACTCAATTACAAAAGAGTTGCGTTCAATTTTGCCAGACTTTCCTTAGCATCACCCGTAAGGAGAATAACGCCCTCTGAACGAGTGTACAACGGATTTTCCACACCTGCATAACCGGGCTTCAAATCGTAATTGCAAATCACTATCTTGGCAGTCCGATCCACGTTGAGTACAGGCATTCCATAAATGGGAGTACCTTCGGCATCACGTGCAGCGGGGTTTAATACGTCATTGGCTCCTACTACAATTGCCAAATCAACATGGGCAAAGTCATCATTGATTGCATCCATTTCGTGCAAATCTTCATAAGGGACATTCGCCTCTGCCAAAAGTACATTCATGTGTCCCGGCATACGACCTGCGACAGGATGAATGGCAAAACGAACTTCTGCGCCTTGATTACGAAATTTGTCTGCCAACTGCTTCACTTCATGCTGCGCTTGCGCCAAAGCCATTCCATAGCCCGGCACAATGATCACGTTCTTGGCACTCTTCATCCAGCTTTGCAAAGCATCTTCCGATGAAGAAGCCTTTGGCTCGCCAACCGACGCCTCCTTCTGCTCATCCATTTGAACAGTGAGTTTGGCAACCGATTCTTTCGCATCGCCTGTCATAAGAAGCACCCCTTCTGAACGAGTGTACAACGGATTTTCCACACCTGCATAACCGGGCTTCAAGTCGTAGTTACAAATCACTATATAGGGAGCTTGATCCACGTTCAATACAGGCATTCCATAAATGGGAGTGCCCTCCGCTTCACGTGCGGCAGGGTTCAAAACATCATTTGCTCCGATAACCACCACGGCATCGCATTGAGCAAAATCATCGTTTATGGCATCCATTTCATAGAGATCTTCGTAAGGCACGTTTGCCTCTGCCAACAGCACATTCATGTGTCCCGGCATACGACCAGCCACGGGGTGGATGGCAAAACGAACTTCTGCACCATGAGCACGGAGTTTGTCTGCCAACTGTTTAACCTCATGCTGCGCTTGTGCCAAAGCCATTCCGTAGCCCGGCACGATGATCACTTTCTTGGCTGTTGCCAAGCGATTGGGCTCCGCATGGGCTGTATTTGCCTTCTCTGCTCCTCCCTGCTTCGCTTTTTGCAGCATGGTTTGGAGTTGTGCCAACGACTCTTTTGCATCACCCGTCATAAGAGCAACGCCCTCGGCACGAGAATACAACGGATTTTCCACTCCTGCATAGCCGGGCTTCAAATCATAGTTACAGATGACAACGAAGGGAGCTTGATCCACGTTCAACACAGGCATGCCGTAAATGGGCGTACCTTCGGCATCGCGAGCGGCGGGATTTAGCACATCATTGGCTCCAATTACGATAGCCGCATCGCACCGAGCAAAGTCCTCGTTTATGGCATCCATTTCAAACAAATCTTCATAAGGCACATTTGCCTCTGCCAGCAGCACATTCATGTGTCCCGGCATACGACCTGCCACGGGATGGATGGCAAAGCGAACGCGAGCTCCCTCGGCACGGAGTTTGTCTGCCAACTGTTTCACCTCATGCTGTGCTTGCGCCAAAGCCATTCCATAGCCCGGCACAATGATCACATCTTTGGCTTGCGACAAGACGATGCCGGGCGAAACTTCTTTCTTCTGCTCCACTACCGGCGCAGGAGCTGTCTTGGATTCTTGTGCCACCGAAGCAATCGATTTTGATGGTGCAGGTGCCTTTCCACCCAAAAGAATGGACATAAGACTTCTATTCATTGCTCTACACATAATCTGCGTTAGGAGCAATCCCGAAGCACCAACGATACCTCCCACTGCCACTAAAAGGACATTGCTAATCGCCATACCGGCAATAGCTCCGGCAACCCCACTTAAGGAGTTGAGTAATGATATGGTAATAGGCATATCAGCCCCTCCCACTCGAACAGAGAAATAAAGCCCGAAAAGGGATGAGAAGAGCGTCGTACCCACAACAAGCCAGAAGAGAGGCGAACCTGTGGCTCCGCTGAAAGTACCCGCCAAGGTGAATACAGCCAAAACAACCAAGGAAAGCATCGTTACCATCGAATGGTATGCCCAAACCTGAGGTTTTTGAGGGAGAACACGGTGCAACTTGCCCGCAGCGACAAGGCTTCCCACCAAGGTAATCATCCCTACTCCAATGGCGAGATAACCCGTAAGAAGTTCAAAAGCACTTTGGTCGATAGTCGCCTTTCCTCCAATGCCCACTACGGAAAGAATGCCCACCAATGCAGAAGCAGCCCCCCCTAATCCGTTGAGCAAAGCCACCATTTGAGGCATCTGAATCATCTGTACACGTTGGGCAAGAAAACCGCCTATAAGAGTACCGATCAGCAAGGAGGGATAAAGCGTCCACGCAGAAACGATAGGTATTCCCGCCTCTGTTCTCGTGGTCAAAAGGGTAAATACAACCCCTGCGAGCAATGCAAAAGCACTCAGCAAATTGCCCAAAGAAGCTCGGCGCACCTTGCTCATCAAGGATATACCCAGCATCACCAAAAGGGACAATACGGTGCAAATAATTATGTTGATCGTATTCATAGAGCTTTACTTATCCGTTTTTCTCTTCTGTTTGAACATTTGAAGCATGCGGTGCGTTACGCCAAAACCGCCAACAACATTAATGGTTGCCAACACGATTGCCAATCCGCCCACTATCTGTCCCCAAAAAGGATCCTCGATAAGTAGTGCCAAGCCCGTAGCAGCCAATGCCCCGATCAGGGTAACGCCCGAGAGAGCATTCATCCCCGACATGAGCGGAGTATGCAGCAAACTGGGTACATTCTTGATAAGGAAGTAGCCCACCAAGGTAGCTACCACGAAGACAAGAATTAGTATCAATGGACTCATTTCTTTAATTTCTATGTAGTGATGTTTCTTTACTGAAGGATAAAAGAACGAACCACCTCCCTCGCTGTCATCACGAGGGAGATGATTCGGCTATTCATTATATTGCACACAGCTCAAGGTTACTGACCCATCGCTTCGAGTGTTCCTTCATGAACGATCTCGCCATCCTTAGTAACCAATATCTTACGGCAAACTTCATCCTCCATATCCAGATGAACCTGACCGTCTTTAACCAGATATTTAACCAAGTTGTACATATTTTGAGAGAACATCCAAGTAGAGCTCTTAGGCAAAAGACCGGGGATATTCTTGATACCCTCCAATACCACACCGTGCTTTACTTCACGTTTTCCGGCAGGAGTGATCGAACAGTTACCGCCTTGGTCGATGGATATATCCACAATTACCGAACCGGGTTTCATCTCTTTCACCATATCTTCCGTAATGATAATGGGAGCAATTTTACCGGGTACCAAAGCACTACAAAATACGACATCCATCTCTTTGATTGTTTCTCTCAGTGCTTCTCTCTCCTTAGCCAACCACTCTTCGGGAAGGTGCTTCGCATATCCTCCTTCGGCGATTGCCAACTCGGCGGGCACACCTGTCTCCACAATCTTGGCTCCCAAGCTGGTAGCTTGTTCCATCGCTGCGGGACGAATATCCGTTGCATAGGTAATGGCACCCAAACGCTTTGCCGTAGCCAATGCTTGCAAACCGCCTACGCCCACACCGATCACCAACACTTTCAAAGGTTGGATCTGACCTACGGCTGTAAACATTTGAGGGAAGAAACTTGCCACATCGTTGGCTGCCATCAAGATACCCTTATAACCGGCACATGTACTCATAGAGGTCAAAGCATCCAAGTTTTGAGCACGTGAAATACGAGGCACACCATCCAGCGTAAGACCGATAACGCCTTGTGCTGCCATCTTACGCACCATGTCATGGTTTACGGGAGATGCAGGGTGAATAAAGGTAATGATGTATTGCCCCTTGTGCATCATGTCGATTTCGTGTACGTTCAGTTTTTCATTGAACAAGGGTTCTTTCACTTTGATGATGATATCACTTTTTTCATACACCTCTTTGGGACCGTCGATAAGTTGCGCACCCGCCTTTGCATATTCCTCATCGTGATAAAAAGCACCCTCTCCGGCACCCTTTTCAAAAAGCACGGTAAAGCCGTCTGCTACATATTTGGCAACCGCCTCGGGGCTTGCCGCTACACGAGCTTCCTCGTGCATAATCTCTTTTGGAACACCAATGATCATGATCTTATTTTTAGTTTAGTTATGATTGTAATAAAAAACACTTTCACAATTCACCCTCAGACTTCTCAACAGACGTTTCAGTGCATCTCCTATAAAAGTAGTCTAAGTTTTGGGGCAAAGATAGTATATTTCTTAATAGCGATCCAGTGCAATTATCATCCCCTTGTAAATAAAATTTCTCTTGAATAGCTTGCCTCAAACGACCCGACACCTTGCCGCCCGGTGTTTTGCCCCTCGCCCGTTCCCAACACTCGGAGTGCAGGCGGAGGATTTATTGCCGAATAAGCCCCTCAAATCTGCCACGCCCGAACTTTACCAACAGATGATTATCATCTCCTCCTAAGAAGCAACCATCCAAAATCTTTCGTTGGGACAATAAATTGGAATGCATACAAGTTTCAATTTACCTGCGTATAAAATGTTCACTACATGCGTACAATACTTCATCTCACTGCATCCAATTCTTTATTTCAAACCTTGGAAATAATATTTCAAGCCTTGAAATAAACTTTTGTACGCATTCGCACGATTTTTTCCTCGTGTGCGGCGCACTTTATGCTCGCATCCGAATGCTTTTCATTAGGCTGCTCAGCCTCTCTTCGACTAAGAATACCAAGGAGGTAATCGCCCCGAATTTGGGCAATGTTTCCATGCAAACAAGGCAATCTACCCGCCCGGTACAACCCAATGACGTTTCGATTAAGGGGGGGCTAAAAGCTCCTCTTTTCATCCATCCGATACTCACACTACACAACAAAGTTTCGATTAAGACTTTGCCGACAAATGCCCTGAAAATGCCACACAAACTCTTGTAGCACACAGATCTTTGTACGGTAGATATTTTTACTCTGTACATATTTTTATACTATACAAAAGTCTTACCTTTGTGTGCGTTTTCGGAGGAGAGATTTTTCGCATTACATACCGGTGCAAGAGAGCAACAAAGGGACGCAAAAGAATAGAGGCTGTAGAGTTTAATTTTAGAGAGATGCTCTGCGACAGACACTATCTTTTTGCATATAACCCAAGGGCTGTAAACTCTCCCATGATTTCTAAATAAATCCGTGCAAAGTATTGGATAAAAGGTCTAAAACATATTGAGTTATCATGTCTTACCTTCTCATATTGGGTGGCGGTGAAAGTGGCGTGGGAGCCGCAATACTTGCCCATAAAAAAAACATCGCCTGTCGCTTGAGCGATAGCGGTACGCTCAAAGAAGAGCATCGCAAAGAATTGATGAAAAGGGATATTCCGTTTGAAGAAAACGGGCATTCCTCCGCATGGCTTTCCGAGGCAACAGAGGTGATAAAAAGCCCGGGGATACCCGACACCGCCCCTCTGATAAAGGAGTTGCACAGTCGAGGTATATCGGTCATCAGCGAAATTGAGTTTGCTGCCCGCTATCTTTCGCCTCGTGATAAAGTGATCGCCATCACGGGGTCCAACGGCAAAACGACGACCACCACTTGGCTGACCCATGTGCTTCAAAAAGCGGGCAAAAACGCTATTGCCTGCGGTAATGTCGGGGTGTCTCTGGCTCGTTTGGTGGCAGAAGATCCGCACGAGTACTACGTAGTGGAGTTGAGTAGCTTCCAATTGGATGGGACTCAAAATTTCCATCCGCACATCGCTATTTTGCTCAATATAACCCCTGATCATTTGGATCGATACGAGTATAAATTTGAGTTATATGCCGCCTCTAAGATGCGTATCACCCGAAATTTGACCGCTCAAGATTATTTTGTGTATTGGCAAGAAGATGATTTTGTAGTCCAAGCATTGCAAACACAACACCCCTCATACCCGACACTGCCATTCTCTTTGGAGGGAAGCGGTAAAGCATTCTACTGTTCGGAAACACAAAGCATTCATTTTACGACGACGGAGCAACTGCCCGCTTTCACCATTGCACAAACAGATTTGGCTCTGATGGGCAAGCACAATATGCTCAATGCAATGGCTGTGGGATTGGCGGCACGCTCTTTGGGCGTGTGTAACGAAATTCTTTACGATGCCCTACACAACTACGTCAATGTACCGCACCGCATAGAACCCGTGGGCGAGGTAAACGGCGTACTATACATTAACGACAGCAAGGCAACGAATATACAATCCACCTACTACGCATTGGAAGCGCAAACACGCCCCGTCATCCTCATTCTGGGTGGGACGGACAAGGGCAACGACTACTCCGAAATCGAAGAGTTGGTGTGCTCAAAATGCAAGGCTCTGATCTTTATGGGTGTGGACAACAGCAAACTGCACAACTTCTTCGATGGAAAGATGGACAATATCCGTGATGCTTCTTCGATGGATGAAATGCTTGAATATGCCCGTTCATTGGGACAGCCGGGAGACGTGGTACTGCTCTCGCCTGCTTGTGCAAGCTTCGACCTCTTCAAAAACTACGAAGATCGAGGTAATCAATTCAGACAAAAAGTCCAATCCATGTAATCTCGGTACAAAGTCCTGAGCCTCCCCTCACCTTGAATAAAGAGCAAGAATACTTCCTAATCTCCTCGCTATATGTCCTACGCAACACGCATATTCAATGATTTCAAGAAGAATCAAAACCGCATTCTTTGGTTCATCTATATCGTTTTTCTCCTTATCTCTTTTCCTGCCGTTTACACAGGTTCTGCATCTGACATTGGCGATAGCGGAGGCGGTGGGTTGAAAATACTCAAACACATCGGATTTCTCTCCATCTCTTTGGTGATGGTTTATATCATCACATTGCGACCGCTCAAGAAAGTTATCCCCATACTGACCAATTTTATCTACTTCGGAGGCACTGTTCTTGCCATCTTAACTCCGATATTGGGAAAGGAGATAAACAACGCCAAACGGTGGATTGAGGTATTCGGCATTCCGTTCCAACCCTCGGAGATTGTCAAACTGGGGATCGTGCTCATCGGGGCATATATCTTTACCCGTAAGGATAACTTTGACCAATTGCTCATTGTACGTATATTGAGATTTTTCAAGAGATGGATCGCAGAACGCATGGGAGTGCAATTCGTTGCCAAAAAACCTTGGACGCTTGAAGAGAAGAAGATTTATCTGTTTCTCGTGGCGGTTATCGTCCCCACCCTTTTCATCATCTTGCAAAACTTCTCCATGGCAATCATCCTCGGGGCAACCACCCTGGGCGTTATCTTTATCGGAAGCGGCGTCTCGCGTTTGTTCAAAAGGCTCATCGCCCTTGTAGTCATTCTCGGGTGCTCCTTTTGGGCGTTTTTACGCTTCACCCCGGAGGCTGCTTTGGAGCAACTTCCCGGGCGTTTCGATACATGGAAGGCACGTATTACCCCAGCCTCCTCACATATCGTACCCGACAGCATATACGACACCCTTTCGGCAGAGCAAAAAGACTCTCTGAGATTTGTCGAAACACCCGGCAATATGCAGCCTCGCAGAGCCAAGATGGCTATTGCCCGTGGACTCGGAGGGGTAATCAACGGACCCGGATCCAGCAGAGCCCGTTACGACTTACCGGAGGCTTCCAATGACTTTATCTTTGCCATTATATTGGAAGAATACGGCATTATCGGTGCTATTGTTGTTCCTTTCATATACCTTCTTTTCATCTTTCAAGTGGCATCCGTCGGACGCAACACCACCCGTAAAATGCACTTGATCCTACTCTACGGGATAACCTTTCTCTACGTATTTCAGGCTTTTCTCAATATGCTTGTTGCCATCAACCTTTTCCCCGTAACCGGGCAAACTTTGCCCCTGATCAGCACGGGCGGTACCTCTTATATTATTACGAGTTGTGGCATAGGCATCATCTTGGCAATAGCCCGAGACACAAAGATGAAAATGCGTTCTTTGCCCGCCGAGCAAGCAGAAGTTCAAGAAAGAAACGCCCTCCGAGAAGAACAAGAGGAGGAAGAAAATGCATCTCTCTAACGTTATAACCGACAATCCGTCTTAAAAGTATGGAACCAAAAATCAATCGAGTAATCATATCCGGAGGAGGAACGGGGGGACACATCTTCCCGGCAATAGCCATCGCAGATGCCCTAAAACAAAAGTATCCCGCCATCAACATACTATTCGTAGGAGCCGAAGGACGCATGGAAATGGAGCGCGTCCCTCGTGCAGGCTATCGTATAGAGGGACTGACCATACAAGGGTTATACAGAAAACAAATTTGGCGCAACGTTTCTGTGCTTTTCAACTTATACAAAGCACGCATTAAGGCAAAACAAATCATTCGCACCTTTCAACCCGAAGCAGTAATCGGTGTAGGGGGCTATGCATCGGCTCCTACACTGTTGGCAGCACAAAAGATGGGGATACCCACCGTCATCCAAGAACAGAATAGCTTTGCAGGTAAGACCAACAAATTACTCGCCCGAAAAGCCCGAGCCGTATGCGTTGCCTATCCCAACATGGAGCGTTTCTTTCCCTACACGCCTCCCATTCTGACAGGCAATCCCATACGCCCTATTTTGGAAAACAACGCTTTGCCCAACAGAGCCGAAGCGCTCAAAAGTTTTGGATTTACGGATGGCAACTATCCTTTAGTATTGGTTGTGGGGGGAAGTTTGGGAGCTCGCACCATCAATGAAAGCCTCCGAAATGGTCTTTCGCTCTTTCTCAAAAATAAAGTTCGCCTTATATGGCAAACGGGAAAAGGATATGCAGACGAAGCACAGAATGCGATAAAAGCGTTGGGAGAAGAGGCGGAACAATGGATCATATCTCTTCCGTTCATAGAACATATGGAGATGGCTTACGCCGCATCTGACCTTATGATTTCGCGTGCAGGTGCCTCCACTATTTCTGAAATTGCCCTATTGGGGATGCCCTCTATATTGGTTCCCTCGCCCAATGTTGCAGAGGATCATCAAACGCACAATGCACAAGCACTCTCCTCACGTGGCGCTGCTCTGTTGATCACAGACGCTCAAGCCCGAGAAGAATTGGTAGAGCAAGCATTGTCGCTCGTCTCTCGTCCCGATGCATTAAAAGGTATGAGCACATCCGTGCGCCAACTCGCGGCACCTCATTCAGCATCCAAAATCGTTTCCATTCTTGAACAAATCATTTTCTCGCACCAACAATGAGCACTGCAAACATCTATAAAAAAGTCTACTTTATCGGCATCGGAGGAATTGGCATGAGCGCTCTGGCTCGCTATTTTCACCTCAACGGTTCCGAAGTGAAAGGATATGACCTAACTCCTTCACCGCTAACCCAAGATTTGGAAGCGGAAGGCATTGACATTCACTATACGGACAGCCCTGAAATAATTGCACAATGGGCTCCCAACCCCGACGAAGTACTCGTGGTTTACACCCCTGCCGTACCGCAAAGTTTCGGAGAGTTGGTCTACTGCCAAACGCACAATTATCGAGTGGTGAAAAGAAGCGAAGCTCTGGGAGAAGCTGTACGCAACCAACGCTTATTGGCTGTTGCCGGCACACATGGAAAGACCACAACCTCTTCTCTGCTGGCACACATCATGCACAACAGCCCTATCGGAGGGAATGCTTTCTTGGGCGGTATCGTGGCGAATTACTCATCCAACTTGCTTACGGATGCCCAAAGCGAAATTGTCGTGGTAGAGGCAGACGAATACGATCGTTCCTTTCTACACCTCTATCCACAAATGGCAATTGTAACCTCCTTAGACCCTGACCATTTGGACATATATGGCGATCCGAAGGGTTATCGGGAAGGATTCGATCAGTTTGTCGCACAAATCAAACCGAGCGGCACCTTGCTCTATCGAAAAGGGATCTATACAACTCTGCCCCAATGTGCAGAGGGGGTTCGTCTCTTCTCCTATGCGATGAATGAGAAGGCGGACTTCTATGCCGACAATCTTCAATTCAAAGAGGGAAAACTCTTTTTCGATTGGCACTGCACTTCCGACTGCGTAGAGCTCCGAGAGTTGGAGCTGGGAGTACCCATAGCCATAAATGTGGAAAATGCCACAGCTGCGATGGCAATTGCTTATCTCAATGGAGTGCAACCCCGAGAACTTCGCTCCGCTCTCGCCTCTTTCAGGGGCATTCATCGCAGGTTTGAACGCTTGGTAGATACCCTCCGATACGTTTTTATTGATGACTATGCCCACCATCCCGAGGAGCTCAAAGCAGCTATATCGTCTGTCCAAAAGCTCTATCCTCAAGAAGCCATTTTGGGCATTTTCCAGCCTCACCTCTACTCAAGAACACAAGATTTTTACAAAGAATTTGCCGCATCGCTCTCCCTTTTGGATGAGGTAATCTTACTGCCCATATACCCGGCTCGAGAGGAACCTATACCGGGAGTAACAAGCGACTTAATTCTCAATGAAATCACCATCTCTCGCAAATCTATTGTAGAGCGAGACGACGTTATTACCGTCTTAGAACGACGCAATGATTTGCCACGCATCATTCTAACCCTCGGTGCAGGCAATATAGATCGCATAATAACTCCTTTAGCCCACCTTTTACGCAACAAACAATGATTAAAAAGCTACTCATAAGAATAGGAATACTTCTGTTCATTGCCTTTCTTCTTTATTTGGCTTTCACCATTCCTCAAGATAAGGGAGACGTCGTTGTACAAAATATCGAGGTCAGCATTGATAAAGGAGATGCACCGTTGTTTATAAAAGAGCAACAGCTTATAAACGATGTAAAGCGACTTATGCCCCGTGTTGTCGGCAGCCATGCAGACTCCATCGATCTGCAAAAGTTGGAAAAATCTCTTCGTAAGAATGCTCTTTTTGAAGAGGTTAATATATTCTACACCACCAAGGGGGCTTTACATATCAACGTGAAGCAACGCAATCCTTTCTTTATCGTTTCCACTCCTAAACAAAGCTACTACATTACAAGAGCAAACGAAGTTGTTGCCATCAATCGATACGAGCAATACACTCTACCGCTTATGGTGGTACATGGCAATATCACCGTAAAGGATGCTCAAGGCTCCATTTACGATCTGATGACCCTCATAGCGGAAGATCCTTTTTGGAATACATTTTTCACTTCGCTGTATGTAACCTCTCCGGAGAAGGAACTCATCGCACAAACACGCATTGCCGAACTCGAAATCAAATTCGGATCCATGCAAGAGTGGAAGCGGAAACTGTGGCAATTACGTACCTTTTTGGATAAAGTTACGCCCCTATTGGGTTGGGGGGCATTCCATTCCATCTACCTCGAATATCCGGATCGGGTCATCACCGTACCCACCCACAAAACGGCATTGTTTTTAAGACAAGACTCCATTTTCTCGGAATAATCGTTCTCTCCCTTTTCTTATTATATTTGCACGGAGTTTGTACACATATAAAAGATCAACCTTATGAATGCATTGAAAGCTATTACGCTCATGATCGCCCTATTTTCGATTTTTTCCATCGGAGGATGCTCCTCGAAAAAGGCTGCAACACAACAAAAATCCACGGCAATGAATTCAACTGAAGTCAATCCCACCCAAATGCCCATCGGAATAGGTGGAAAAAACATACAGCAACTTGCACCGATAGTTATCTACAAAACCCAAAACGATTATAACCAAATGGTACCCGTTGCCTTGGGAGCCGACGGAACCATTGAAAACTATCCTTCACGTCTCGATTTGGGTAGTGCGGGCAACTTTCTATACCCCGTGGAATTGGAAAACGGATACCTTTGGGATCGAAGAGGTGTAGGACAGAACACTGCTTTTCTGAGCCTTTCGTACGAAGAATATGCCGCTCTTCCCAACGATCCCACGGCGACAGAACTGCAAGATTTCATCATGGACAAATCGCCCTTCACGTTCCTTGCCGTATGCGACCGCTCGCAACTGAAAGAGGTTTCGCAAGCCGGTCTCAACCAATACATCTCGGAGGGAATGCCCGGTGCACGCATCCTCATCAATCGGTAACAGCATCGCACTGCGCAAAAATAGGAACAAACTACTACTCCATTCCTAAGTCGGCAAAAAGTCATCGGATAAAGAGTAAAAGTTTGAATGCATATAAATGAGAAAATGAATGCATACAAATACCAAAATGAATGCATTCATTTTTTTGATTGAATGCATACAAACTTATCGTCCTTATGTAGGGATAATAGAAAGCATCCCCATACTCCCATATAGGAAATGCAGTATCTCTCTAAAATAGAACCTATTATTTGATTTTTCATTCAAGGTATAGCCCCCATCAACGATGCCGATTTTTCAATTTTGCAAGAGCATAAAACGCTCCCCTGCCAAGGTTCTTTCACTCTTTTCATCTCCTCTTTTTATGAAACGATTTAGCCACCTCCATTTTCTTTGTCGGGTATCTCTTCTTTGGGTTATTGGCTTACTTGCTTCGTTGGAACTCCATGCTCAAAACAAAGAAATCTCATCTTTCTCGGATAAGGCAACCTCTTTTATAGAGAATAGTTCCCTACAAACAGCCTACGACATACTCCAAAAGAGTGAGGAAAACGAAGAGGCAATCTACTCCATAGCTATTCAAAATGTACTCGACCCCTCGGATGCATACTATTTTCAGGCTCAACGTTCTCTCTGCCCGGCATCTGTAACGAAACTTTTCACCACAGCCATTGCCTTGGAAGTGTTAGGTCCGGATTACTCGTTCGTAACGGATTTGTTCATCAGAGGAAAAGTACGGCAACAAACTTTGGAGGGTGATCTCATCGTGGTCGGAAATGGCGATCCTTCTCTTGCCTCTAAATACTTTCCTCAAGACTCCACACGTTGGTTTGAAAGCGTCTATGCCACCCTCAAGGCGCATCACATCAAAGAGATAAAAGGCAATATCATCATAGAAGCCTCCGCTTTTGAAGTCTCGGGAGTCAATCCCAAATGGGCAGAAGAAGACATGGGAGAGTATTATGGAGCCGGCGTATATGCTGCAAATATATATGACAACTGGGTAAATTTGTTCTATCAAACAGGGAAAAATCAGTCCGATTTTTCCTTTATGGGCACCTATCCGCCTGACACAGAGGTTGAGTGGATACACAATCTTACTGTAAACCGCAAGCAAAGTGGCTGGAGATGCAGAGGCTACGGATTGGAAGAGCGGCGCACCCTGAAAGGCTCTCTCCCCCGCAATCGGGAGCGTATAACGCTTAAATCAGACCTCCCCAATCCTCCTCGCTATATGGGACTTTCGTTGAAAAGGAAGCTATCCGAACTGGGGATCATCGTAGAGGGAGCGGTGCAAACTTCATTCTCTCCGCTAAAAAACAGGGGTAAATTGGTCGGCAAATACTACTCACCTTCGCTCAAAGAACTCTGCCGGGTAATGAACTTTCGCAGCCTGAACCATTATGCCGAAGCAATACTCAAAGCAATAGCCTTGGATCCATCTCAAGCAAGCCCCGCCTCCACGAAGCAAGCTGTTGCCCGAGCAATGCAAATTTGGAATGACAAAACGATTGCTTTTTCTCCAACATTTCAACTCCACGACGGCTCCGGATTGGCAAAAGCCAACAGAACATCGGCGAATGACGTCGTAACTTTACTGAACCATGTGGCATTGGGACCCACGGAAGAGGTAGATGCTTTCATGCAAAGCCTTCCTTTGGCAGGAGTGGAAGGTTCGGTCAAAAGTTTCATGACCAACAGCCATTTACGCATGTTCGTCAAAAGCGGATCTATGCGAGGCATCCAATGCTACGCCGGTTACCTCCATTATAAGGGGCGCAGTTACAGCGTGGCTCTGTTGGCTTCCGATGTGAATAACAGAGGCAAAGTACGCACAGTTTTACAACGCTATTTGGAAACTTTGTTTCCTCCTATCTCTTTCTAAGTAACAACAGACTTCATTCCTCCCATGGCAAAAGTACACACCCTCATCCGATGGCATAAGTGGATTAGTTGGGTACTGACCCTATTCATTTTCATTTTTGCGCTCTCCGGTGTTATTCTCAACCATAGAAATCTTGTTACGCACATAGATATTTCTCGAGATTTTCTCCTTCCCTCCTATCATTACAAAAACTGGAACCAAGGTTCAATGGTGGGAACTCTCCTTCTGAACGACAGCACTACGCTCATCTATGGAAATGCAGGGATATGGTATAAAAATACCCACTCAAATCAAATTGAGGACTTCAATCGAGGCATACCGCAAGCAGCAGATTTACGTATTATTCGTTCATTACAAAAAACTCCATCGGGGGCATTGTTTGCTCTTACCCCCCATCATTTATACCGATATACAGACGCTCGCTGGCAATCTATTGAAATAAAATCGAAAGAGGGAAAGGAACACTTCGCCGACCTCACCCTTCAAGGGGATAGTTTGTTGGTGCTGTCCCGCTCTGCTCTTTGGATGGCATTGCCTCCCTATAAGGACTTTGCCCCAATCATACTCCAAGCTCCCGAAGGCTATACTCCCCAAGCCTCGCTATTCAAAACTATTTGGCTGGCACACAGCGGTGCTCTGTTTGGTCCGATAGGTGTACTCATAGTGGATTGTTTAGGCATACTCTTGATGGCACTGATCATAACGGGCGTGCTCATATCCGTATATAGAATCCGCAGCCGACGCAACAAACGAACCAATACTCCACAACCTTCAATAGTGAAAAAGTGGAGTAAATCACTCAAATGGCACAATGGGTTGGGCAAAATTTTCTTTGTACTACTTCTTTTTGTTACACTGACGGGGATGTTCCTGCGCCCACCTCTGCTCATCGCCATAGCCAAAACCAAGGTTCCCATTCTGCCGGGCACTTCTCTGCATTCCGAAAATCCATGGGAGGATAAGCTGCGCAAACTTCGCCATGATCCCATTATGGGAGATTGGCTACTCTCCACTTCCGAGGGATTTTTCAGCCTGACAACGTGGAACGATGCCCCCCTGCGCCTCAACATTACGCCTCCTGTCAGTGTGATGGGTATCAATGTGTGGGAACGACAAACTGCCGATTCCTCTTGGGTCGTAGGCTCTTTTAGCGGCATTTATACCTGGCATAGAGGTTCCGATCGCATATTGGATTATCAAACCCATCAACCCGTTGCCCCCTCCAAAGGCGGAATGCCCTCATTGGACAATGCCGTGTGCGGCTTTTCCACGCACCTGTCGCGGAACCCTCTTATTGTGGATTACACAAACGGAATTGCCCTCACTCATAATGACAGTGTATCTATTCCCTCGATGCCCGAAGCCCTTCAACCGGGACGAATATCTCTATGGCAAATGGCGTTAGAGGCACATACGGGACGATTATTCATCCCCAATACGCTCGCTTCATTTCTATATATCTTCCTTGGCGGAGCGTTGATCGTCTTTGTTCTTCTTTCCGGTTATATCGTTTATCATAAGCGCTATAAAAAGAAATCGAAGAGCTAAACTTCACAAAAAGGGAGCAAATCCCATCCTTTTTCAATAACGAATGGAAAGCTCTGCGTTTTTCCATCGTTTAAGGGAAACGTCATACCTCGGTTGATGGCTTTTATGTACCTTTGTTGTACTTAGAGACCCTATACGATGTTTTCGTTGCGCCCAAAGAGAATGTACACTTATATCGTTCAGCAGTACTTTCCTCTGCTGTCGATGACTCTCTTTATCTGTTGGTTCATTGTCTTGATGCAGATGATGTGGCTCTACACAGACGAAATTGTCGGCAAAGGGCTCGATTTCATTATCATCTTACAGCTTGTTTTTCATGCAGCCGTTATGGTACTCCCAACGGCAGCTCCCTTGGGGATTTTGTTAGCCTCCCTGATGACCTTCGGTTCCATGGGAGAACGCTTGGAATTACTCGCCATGAAATCGGCAGGAGTGCCATTGCATCGCATTATGGCACCACTCTTTTTCATCGTTCTTACCCTGTCGGCTTCGCTTTTCATCTATCTGAACACGGCAGTTATGAATGCCCAAGTTCGTTTCTTTCAGATTGTTTTCTCTGCTCGTGAGGCTCGTCCCGACTTGGATATCCCGGAAGGAGCTTTCTATAATGGGATTAGAGGATATAGCATATTCGTGGGGAAAAAGAACACCGAGCAGAAAACCTTGGAAGAAATCATGATCTATGATTACAGCCAATTTGAAAGCCCTCGGGTGATAACGGCAGATTCCGGAGCTTTGCGGTTGGATAGTTCCAAGCGTTTTCTTACGCTCAATCTCTATAAAGGGGAGAGTTTTGAGCCTCTTGAGGGACAGGCTTTCTCTTCCTCAAATGCCATCCCTGCGGAAGATGTGCCTGCCTCTTACCTCAAAGAAAAGTTCTCTTTTAAGCAAATTGTCATCAATTTGAACATGAACTTTGAGATGATTGACGATGGAGGATTGCGTAGCCAATTCGTGGGAAAAAACCTCATACAACTCAATCATTACCTCAGAGATACGGCTCAACGAGAGTTGGATAGTGTCTCTTTTATGAATGCCAAAGGAGCGCTGGAGGCTTCACAAGTAGACCGCTTTGTCATGATGGCAGCGACTCCGTTGGATCAAACACCCTCGGGACAAGAGAAATGGAAGAATACAACAACAGCAGCTTCCGACAAAAATATATCTCTTGATTCTCTCTACAAGCAAGTGTCGGGTGAAAAGATGGTAAGTGTGTTGCGAGAGGCTTCCTCCCGATTGGATCAAGTGAGTGACGCTGCACTTTTTCGGAATGAGGTGTATCAACAACAAGCCTATTTTTATAGAACACATGCCCAGGAGTGGCATAGGAAATTTACCTTTCCGGTAGCCTGTTTGGTATTTTTCTTCATAGGAGCTCCTTTGGGGGCGATTATCCGCAAAGGGGGAATAGGGATGCCCATGGTGGCAAGCGTTCTTTTCTTTGTTGTCTACTATATGCTCGATACCTTTGGGTACAACCTTTCCTATAATGGCACATGGGCTCCTTGGTTTGGAATGTGGTTTTCGACCATAGTGCTTTCTCCCTTTGGCATTTTCCTTACCTACAAAGCTACGAGAGACTCTTCATCTCTCAATATAGATGCCATTGTAATACGTCTTAAACAGTGGTTCCAAAAGGAAAAAACTCGAGAAATACAGTTTAGAGAGCTTATTCTGAACCCTATTTCCATCGAACATGCTCGTCGTCTCATTGACAACTGCAATGCCGCTTTGCATTCTGTTGAGACCAATCCATTTTTGGCAACAAGAGCTTTATCCCCCCAAGGGTTACGAACCTCTCGGAGAAATCCCTTAAAGTTCCTACCCGCTGTCTGCAACTCAGCCATAGGATCTTTGCAAACACTCAATAGAGACCATGCTTTGCTGTCGAAAGAAATCGAAACAGTGGTAGAGCAACTGCAGAACTTCGACAACAAACTTGTAGTGGCAAAACTGATGGATATGCCCATTCTCCCACCTTCATTTGCACCGCTCATTCCATCTCCGAAAACCACTTTGGGAAGGTTGTTCATAGTCCAATGGAGTTTACTACCCTATGTAGTTTATTGTTACAAAAAGAGGAAAGGGGAGAAAAAGCTACTCCGGCAATGTCGCAAAGTACTCGACGAACTAACAGACATAATTGAAAAACTAACTAACAGACAAATAGAAGAATAGAAATCAATGAAAGAGTTTACACTAAACAGCATAGAAGAGGCACTTAAGGACTTCAAGGAAGGGAAGTTCGTCATCGTAGTGGATGATGAAGATCGTGAAAACGAAGGTGATTTTGTTATTGCCGCAGAGAAAATAACCCCGGAGAAAGTAAACTTTATGATGCGCTATGGAAGAGGGGTGCTTTGTACACCAATTTCCGAGGAAGTGGCGCAGAGATTGGAGTTGAATATGCAGGTATCGGACAATACATCTCTACACGAAACGCCCTTTACCGTTACGGTAGATCTTATCGGGAAGGGCTGTACAACAGGTGTTTCGATGTATGACAGAGCGCAAACGATCCTTGCATTGGCAGACCCGAATACCCAACCCTCCGATTTGGCTCGCCCGGGGCATATCAATCCGCTCAGGGCTCGTTCGAGAGGGGTACTGCGTAGAGCAGGACACACAGAGGCTGCAGTCGATTTGGCGCGTATGTGCGGTATGCAACCGGTAGCTGCTTTGATTGAAATAATCAACGAAGATGGTACCATGGCACGTCTGCCACAACTCGTGGAAATTGCACAAAGATTTGAAATGAAGATCATATCCATAAAGGACTTGATTGCCTACCGCCTCAAAAGCGAAAGCCTTGTGGAAAAAGGAGTTTGCGTATCAATGCCCACAAAAGAGGGCAACTTCCGGCTCATTCCTTTCAGGCAAAAAAGCAATGGATTGGAGCATTTTGCCATTTTCAAAGGCGATATTGCCAATGGAGAACCGGTTTTGGTACGAGTTCATTCGAGTTGTGCCACAGGTGATATATTGGGTTCTTGTCGTTGCGAATGTGGAGAACAACTACGCAAGGCTATGCAAATGATCGAAAAAGAAGGACGCGGGGTGGTTGTTTATCTCAATCAAGAGGGGCGTGGCATTGGTCTAATGGCAAAAATGGAAGCCTACAAACTTCAGGAAGAAGGACTTGATACCGTGGATGCCAACCTGCATTTGGGTTACGCAGCCGATGAACGTGACTACGGTGTTGGAGCACAAATACTACGTTCTTTGGGTGTGCAAAAAATGCGTTTGATGAGCAATAACCCTGTAAAACGTATTGGATTGGAGGCATACGACCTTGAAGTAATTGAAAATGTACCCATTGAAATAGAGCCTAATCCATACAATATGAAATATCTCCGTACGAAGAAAGAGCGTATGGGGCACAAGCTGCACAACGTGAAATAATCAACAATAAGTTACAATCTAATGTACAAGTCTATGAAAAAAATTCTTTTAACCCTATCATTTCTACTCTCGGTGTGCATGGTTTTGTCGGCACAAAAGCACGATGTGCGCCTTAACTTACAACCCGGTTTGAAAGTCCCCGTTCGCCATCAACAAGTAATGGATCAGGAAATTTCTTTTCAGGGTCAAACCATGAAGAATAAAGTAATCCAAAAGAACGATTTGGTATTCTCCGTCATCTCTAAAAATCAGGATAATCTCATCATTGAAGCTATGTTCAATTTGCTTGAAGTTTCTGCAGAAAGCCCTCAAGGAAATATGAAAATCAGCTCGGCTGACGAGAAAGAGACGATGGAAAACAAGATGCTGAAGCAAATGGCAGGCAAAGTGGTTCGTGCCGAGATTACTCCCTATTTCCAATTGGTTGGCGAAGTTACTCCCGTAACTGAAGGGCTTTCCAAAGAAGAAGCTGCTCAAATTTATCAGGCTTTTTCGTCTGTTTTTGTGGGACTTTATCCAACTTCATCCGTAGCACAAGGAGAAACTTGGACGATAGAGATGGGTGGTGGTCTCAAAGGAGAATCCACACTGACCTCAGCTTCTCCTCAAAGTTTTATCATTGATTCTAAAGTTTCGATGGATACAGATATGCAAGGCGTTAAGATTTCGGGCAAAGGTTCTATGAATTACGAAATCCATGCCCCCACGGGTGTACCGGTATATGGACTTATGACCATGCCTGCCTCGGGCTCTTCAGTGGCAAATGGCGTTCCGGTAAACATCAAAATGAATGTAACAAGTTCGTTTGAATTCGTACAATAAATCGATTTTAATTCGAGCTTATTGCTTGACAAGGTTGAGAAAAATACTCCCTCTATCGTTGTTGATAATACGGTAGAGGGAGTTTTTGCATACTGTGTCAGGTAATGTGGCTATGTGCTTGTGTACCCTGTTTTTATCCATCGCATTCGATTCTAAAATTATATGCATCCATTTTGTAATTTGAACGCATGCAAAAGGCGAATTTATTGCATTGGAAAAACTGCCCATTAAGCCTCACACAAAAAATACATGCATCAAGCTCTGTACACTCTCTTCGAGAGCTCAATAAGTATTCGAAAAAGTTAGATTATTCAGGCTTAGGCTATCCTATTTATCGTCTTCTATAAGTTGAAAAGCGAATTTCACCCATATCTTATTACGGTTACCTTTACACTCAATGCTCGCCACCGAAGGAAATAAATAGGAAAAAAATCTCAAAGTGTCCTGCTACCTGTATGTTGCCCCCTTTCCTTCGAGATCATGCTCGTAACCACTGCCTTGCATCATACGATAAATCCTACTTCGTATTTAAGGTTCTCGGAATCGCATTCAGTATAAAAGAACTCCTTTCACAAACATTTCTGCTCATGTCATAAAGCCCTAATTCATTGGCTGTTTGATCCCGATCTCACGAACCGTATTAGTAATGATAATCAGCTGCTGAGTATGATCCCCAAAATAGGGTAGTTTCATTTGCTTTTTATGCCTCATCAGGTAGCAAATTAGCATTCTACCTCTGTGGAGAAACAATACGTTTTTCTCACCGTAGTTTTTAAGTTTTCCGTCAAAACCCTGACACTCCATCCACCCACGTTATTTACAGGTACTCTATCTCCTATAAAAGTGGATGTACCCCATAAGTGCGCCCAAGCTCTTGAGGGCTCTCAATCAGACAAAGTTACTTCTTTGTACATCGTTCGTTCCAAAGTTCGTCCACATCCTCCCATAAGAGTAGTTACGATTGGAGACAAGGAGCATACTATTTTCAAGCTCCCTAAATAATGCAGTATTTTGGGTATTATTTGGAGTTGTCCACACAAACAACAATATCAAAGAGTAAAGTTTTTGTCAATACAAAGTTTTTCCTCACCCGACATCCTACTC
>JBGZIN010000067.1:0-26060 GCA_041848345.1 Porphyromonas sp. | reverse complement strand
CCGTCTATGACAATCAAATCGGGAAGAGAGGCTCCTTCACGGATTATTCGGCTATATCGACGAGTTATTATCTCTTGCATGGAGGCATAATCATTGGGTCCCTCTACACTTTTCACGTGAAACTTCCTATAAGAAGACTTGTGAGGTTTCCCATTTTGGAATACCACACAAGCAGCTACGGGATGAGTTCCTTGTGTGTTGGAGTTGTCGAAACAATCGATTTTTCGTGGGTACTTTTTAAGTTGTAAATCTGCTTTCATGTGCTGCATCAATTGCAGCGTTCTCTGCTCCGGATTGAGTTTTTCGGCACGTTTGAGTTGATCTATTTTGTATTGTTTGACGTTGTTAAAGGAGAGGTCCAATAGATGTTTTTTATCTCCTTGTTTGGGGATGGTTATTCTGCATCGCTTAGAGGGTTGCCACTCAATGGGGTAGGGGAGTATGATCTCTTCGGCATTGCTTTCAAAGCGTTGGCGTAGCTCTATGATTGCAGTGGCGAGGAGGTCTTCCTTGCTTTCGTTAATGGGCTTTTTCCATTCAAGAGTCATGGCACGTACAATGGCACCTTCGTGCACTTGCATCATGTTGATATAGGCCCTTCCCTCTTCTTCTTCGTAGCTGAATACATCCATATCGTGCGTTGCCTGTGGGGCAACGGTGTGTTTGCTTGTGTATTGTTGCAGCATGAGGAGTCGTTCCTTTTCTATGGCGGCAGCTTCGAATTCTTCTTTCTCTGCCAATAGCAACATCTTCTCAGAGATGGTACGTGTGAGTTCTTTTAGGTTCCCTTTGAGTAACTCTGTTGCTTCTTGCGTTTTTTTGTAGTATTCTTGCTGTGAAATCTTTCCTACGCAAGGGGCTTCGCATCGCTTAATATGGTATTGAAGACAGCTTTGAAAGGCACCTTTTTTTATATTTTCTTCAGTTAGCTTTAGGCGACAAGTGCGCGTTTGATAGAGCTCTCGGATCAACTGTACCATTTTGTGTGCATTGCCTACATTGGTGTAGGGTCCGAAGAAAGTACCTCTATTGAGCACTTTGTTGCGCGTGACCAATATGCGAGGATATTCTTCTTGGGTAACAACTATGCTGGGATAAGATTTGTCGTCCTTTAGAAGGATATTGTATTTGGGTTTGTGCGCTTTTATGAGGCTGTTTTCCAAGAGCAATGCTTCACTTTCGTCCTCGACGACGATGTATTTTATCTCACGTATGGAAGTAACCAATAGTCGCGTTTTTCGGTCTGTGTGCTCTTTGTTGAAGTAGCTTGATATGCGCTTCCTTAGGTTCTTTGCCTTACCTACATAGATGATCTTCTCCTCTTGGTCAAAGTATTGATAGCATCCCGGTAGTTCGGGGATCGTGGAAATGATCTTTTTGATCTCCTCAAAAGTCATTGTTGAAATGCTGTTTTGATTGTTTTCACGTGAAACAAAGAACGACTACTTTTGGCATAATACAATCAATATGCTGATGTCATGAGGAGATACTCCGGGAATACGTGCTGCTTGTCCAATGGTAGAAGGGCGGATTTTATCCAATTTTTGTCGCGCTTCTGTGGAGAGACTGTCTATCTTTAGATAGTCGAAACGGTCGCCCAACTTGATGTTTTCGAGCCTTGTCATTTTATCGGCTTGTAATTTTTCCCGCTCGATGTAGCCGGCATATTTTATTGCGATTTCTGCAGCTTCCATTATTTCCATGCTTCCCTCTGTTATGCATTCTACTTTCTCCTTTGCCTCGGGCAGGAGCTGGAGAGCAAAAGAAAAGGTTACTTTGGGGCGTAGTAGAAACTCTTTCAGTTTGAGCGGTTGTTTGAGTGGTTGCTCTCCAATTCTTTCCAAGTCCGTATTCACCCGATCGGGCTTTACCGAGTAGCTTCCGGTGAAGGTTACAAGCGTTTGAATTGCCTCTTGTTTCTTTTGAAAGGCGGCAATGCGTTCGGGAGATGCTAATCCTAATTCAATAGCTTTGGGAGTTAGTCGTTCATCGGCGTTGTCTTGGCGGAGTAGGGTGCGAAACTCTGCCCTTGAGGTAAACATTCGATAGGGCTCGTCCACGCCTTTAGTTACTAAATCGTCGATAAGAACTCCTATGTAGGCTTCATTACGTCCTAAAATAAAAGGCTCTTTACCCTTGAGTGCATTGTGCGCATTGATCCCTGCGATCAAACCTTGTCCCGCAGCCTCCTCATAGCCTGTTGTGCCATTGATTTGCCCCGCAAAGTAAAGTCCGGATATTTGCTTCGTTTCCAAAGTGTGGTGTAATTGGGTTGGGTCGAAGTAATCGTACTCTATCGCATAACCGGGGCGATAGATACGTACGTTGCGCAGGGCGGGTATCGTCTTCAGTGCTTTGATTTGTGTCTCAAGAGGAAGAGATGACGAAAAACCGTTGAGATAATACTCGTTGGTTGCAGCTCCCTCGGGTTCGAGGAATAATTGATGTGCGGTTTTGTCGGCAAATGTTACAATCTTGGTCTCTATGCTGGGGCAATATCGAGGTCCGATACTATCAATCTGCCCATTGTAAAGAGGCGATTGATCGAGCGATGCTCTCAGTACCCGATGGCATTCTTCATTGGTGTAGAGAATATGGCAGGGCAGCTGTGGCATACGAGGCATATCGGGAGTAGTGAGGTAAGAGAAAGCACGAAATTCATCGTCACCCTCTTGGACGGAGGTCAAACTCCAGTCCACACTCCGCCCGTCTATGCGAGCCGGGGTACCGGTTTTCATCCTTCCGGCTGCAAATCCCATATGCACCAATTGCTCGGTAATGCCATAGGAAGCAGGCTCACTGATGCGTCCTCCGGGCAGCATGGTGGCACCGAAATGCATCAATCCTCCTAAGAACGTCCCCACGGTAAGGATCACCTTGGGAGCGTGAAACGCTTTGTTGAGAGCAGTTTGTACTCCGACGATCTTATCTCCATCGAAAAGAAGTCGTAGGACGCTGTCTTGCCAAATGTCCAATTGCTCGATCGCATCTATTTTTTGTCGCCATTGCTCCATGAAACGCATACGATCTATTTGCGCACGAGGGCTCCACATGGCAGGACCCTTGCTTCTATTGAGCATGCGGAACTGTATCGAAGAGGCATCGGACACAACCCCCGAAAGTCCGCCAAGGGCATCAATTTCTCGGACGATTTGTCCTTTGGCAATGCCTCCCATGGCAGGATTGCAACTCATTTGTGCAATCTTGTTCATATCGTGGGTGATGAGTAGTACATGTGAACCCATCGTTGCTGCGGCTGCGGCTGCTTCACACCCGGCATGTCCCGCTCCCACTACTATGATGTCGTAATCGAATGTATGCGTCATTTTCTTCTCTTTAGAGCAACGGTTATTATAGGGGCAAAATTAGTCATTTACCCTTTAGGTATACTTGTTTCTCGAAGTGTTGTCCCAAAGAATGCCTTCGTATGCTATCTTGTATAAGAAATAGGAATACTTGTCATGGTTGTATTTTATTTATAATCAGGTATTTATAAGATATTTCATCCCCTATTTAGAGATTGAGAAATGGATATTCAAAGAAGAGAGAGTACAGCGGGGAATGCAACCTATTTGCACAGTCTTAATTATGTTTAGTTGCGAGAGACGGGAGAACATGCGCAAGGAATATTTCATTCAAAAGACCTCTCGGTGTCGAGTCCTGGAGAGAACAGAAGCCTTTTCCGAAAGAGGGGGAAAGTTTGTATGCATACAAATGCAGAAATGAATGCATACAAATCCGAATTTATATGCATACAAACGAACAATTGAATGCATTCAAATTAAAAGCCTGTTTGAATGCCCTAATCTTCGCCTTCGTAAGGAGCTCCTTCCACAGGGAAGCGGAAGAACCAATCGAATGGCTTAACCACTTGAAAACAAAGCCAATTACGTTCCTTTGCTATCGCCACATCGCTCTTTTTACACACATTGCGCTCTTTCGCCGACAAGGGATTTACAAGGGCTATTCTGCTTAGTCTCGATTGGGTAGGAAGGCTCTCCAACATCTGTGTCATCGCCTCCCCCCTTATCTCGTTGTCGAAACAAGCGATTGTCTTTACCCGAGGCATATATGAAAAATCCAATCGTTTCAATGCATTATCATAGCAATAAAACTCCTCCAGCCGAGGAAGATAGGCAAGGTTCAATACGGTAAGTTTATTATTTTGGAGGTATAGCGTCTCCAATTGATCATTGTCTTTCAATCGTAGATCTGCGAGGTTGTTTTCCTCCATCGACAAGACAATGAGCTTTCGATTATTCGTAACATCAAGTGCCGTAATGGCATTCCCCTGAGCAAACAAATACTCCAATTTTGAATTGGCATTCAAATCCAAAGTTTTCAAACGGCAGAAAGAACAGTTCAACAGAGTTAAATTGCGCAATGCAGAGAGGTCGATGTATTCCAATTTATTGCTCGATATGGAAAGCGTTTCCAATGCCCTATTACGGGACAAATCAAGCGAATTAAGCTCATTCTCACTGCAATACAAGTATTTAAGTTCTCTATTATGGGTAACGTCCAAACTCTTCAATTTGTTACCTCTCACGTAGAGACCTTTTAGATAAGGTGCCTTTGAAACATCCACATATTCCAAGCATCCCAATTTTTCTTGACCGAAGGCATCATTGGAGTCATGCAATGCTTCAAGAAAATCTGTCGGACTTACAACAATGGATTTGATACGATTATGCTCTTCCAAAGGTTGAATGTTTTCGTCCGTAGGGGTTCCACAGTTCAACGATACGATGGGACCAATCAGTTTAATCGTGGGGTTGGTTATGGTATATACTGTATAAACTCGATTCTTTTTTCGCTGTATAAAACCATCTTTCAGCCCCTCTATAAGCAAAGGCATATTGCATTGTTCATCCAATTTGAAGGAAAGAGCAATAGTAGAGCCAACAGGTTTGTCCGTAACAAGAGTGATGACATTGCGTCTGGTTTCGTCTACTCCCGCAGGTTGAGGAGGGGACAAAGGCTCCTTTTCTTTTGATGGGGAGCAACAAGCTGTACCGAAAAGCAAGAAGAGAATGCTCGTACAGAGGGTTAGGAGCTGCCCGCTAATTCTGTTCTTCATCATGATTTGAATTTGAGTTTTAAGTGTTACATTGAAACCTATTCAGGTGACACAAATATAGACATAAATGTTATAGCGATAAGGATTTTATAAGAAAACAGCCCTACAACCAATGGCAAGTGAGAGATAATATTTGCTCCATAAAGGAAATTTAGCCATGTGGAATGACTCAAGAAACGTTGATAAGAGATTGTCCGAAAATGCCTATCAAACAAGGCTACATGCAAGGTTATTTTGTACCTTTGTAGTCGCTCTGATAAAAGGATATACCCTCTGAAAAGGGAGATTTCCGAGTGTTGTTCAGAGCAGTTAGTACGACACAAAATATGATATTGAAGAGAGTTTCTTTTGTTTTTCTGCTTCCTTTTGCCCTGCTTTTACTTACGATGGGTGCGTGTACCTCCTCTTCCTCTCGCAGTTTTGAGTTGAGCGGAGTGGTGCGTGATGGGGCAGATACAACCCTCTATTTGAGTGAAATCTTGGATGCTGTTCGTATCGTGGACTCTATTCGTACCGACAGCGAGGGGCGTTTCTCGCTGAATTATGAGATCCGATATGACTCCATTCTTTACCGAATAGGGAGAGGCAATGAGGGGGTGGTGTTTCGTGCCGATTCGGGCGAGCGTGTATCGCTCTCTTTTCTGCTGTCCAACCCCTCGGGAAGTTGCCAGATAACAGGTAACAAAGGTAATGAAGCCCTAACGCAAATCCAGCATGCAACGCGGAAGGTGGAGGACAGTATCGAGCGCATTACCCAGCAATGTCGCTCCGGAGAGATGTCTCTGTCGCAAGGTAATGAGCAAATAGGTCTTCTTGTTGCAGCACATAAAAAGCATCTTTCCGAACGATTTATATATCCCAATGCTGCATCGTTAGAGGCTTATTTCGTCCTTTTGCAAACGCTCAATGGGACATGGGAAATTTTCCCCATCGATTTCTTTCAGCCCGAACCGGTAGATTTGCATTCGTTCGGTTCCGTAGCCTCCGCCTTTGAGGCTTTCAAACCCGAACATCCCTACACAAAAGGGGTGAAAAACAAGGCATTGCAATTGATAAAGATAGAGAGACAACGTAAGGGATTGTCGCCCAACAATCTGCTCGAGCAAGCCGAAGTGCGCGATTTTCCTGCCTTACGCCTCATCGACAATCAGGGTAATGAGCAAAATTTGGAAGAGATTGCCTCCCAACATAGTAAGGTACTATTGGTATTTGTTTCCTTTGCCATGGAGGGAATGCCCGATTTCATTGCCACCCTTCGTCAGCTTTACAGTCGGCGAGAGTACAATGAAACAGAGGTGTACATGGTTTCCTATGACAAGGATATGAGCCAATGGATGCAAGCGACACGTACTCTTCCCTGGATCAATGTATATGATTTGCAACAAAGCAGTGTGGTTCCTTTTAATGTAACCCATTTACCACAACTTTATTTGTTGGAAAACGGCACCATGAGTCGCATCGAAAGAGTGCAAGATGCTTTTCGTTAGAGTATGAAAATGCCACATTTATCCACCCCCGTCGTTGGACAAGTTTTTTCCGAAGAACAACGCTTGCATTATGGCGAGCGCATTCTTTCGCTGGGATCTTGCTTCAGCGAGCGCATCGGATCATGGCTCTTCAGACGTGGGTTCGATGCTGTGGTTAATCCTTTCGGCACGCTCTACAATCCCGTTTCAATTGCCCAAGCACTCGAATGCCTTATGCAAGAGGATTACTTTTTTACAGAGGCAGATCTTTTTGAGTATCAAGGCAAATACCATAGCTTCATGCACCACAGCCGCTACTCTTGCTCGACCCGAGAAGATACGTTGGCAAACATCACGCAAGACTTACATCGAGGCAGAAAGTATCTTTTGGAGGGGCATTGGCTACTGATTACCTTGGGTTCGGCTTTTCTCTACACCCATAAGGAACGGGGAGAAGTTGTTGCCAACTGCCATAAACTGCCCGAGCATCTATTCTCCCATACCAAGGGGGGACGAGATCTCTTTGTACAACGTTTACAACCTCTCTTGGCTACACTTCTAAAACGTAACTCGGCACTGCAAATCATTCTCACGATAAGTCCCATCCGTTATCTTCGCTATGGAGCACAAGCCAATCAACGCAGCAAGGCGGAGCTAATCCTCACAGTCGAGCAACTCGAGCAGCTATTCCCCGAAAAAGTGCACTATTTCCCCGCCTATGAAATTATGATGGACGAATTGCGAGACTATCGTTTCTATGCGGATGATATGCTCCATCCGACAGACTTAGCCGTGAATATTATTCGCCAACGCTTGTTGGAAGGATGGCTGGCGTCTTCAGAATGGGAACCACTGAGTTGGGCACAAAAACTTTTTCAACGAGTACAGCATCGGATGGATCGTGCCTCGAAGGAAGAATTGACCTCACACAATGATTTTTTACGAGCAGAAGGCGAACGTATCCGCGATAAATTTCCTAACTTAGTTCTCGAAAACATACTATCTCTCTGCGAAGACAATAGAGCGTAATGTACAACGAGTAATGAAAGAGAAAAACAGAACTCCATGATTTATACAATAGAAAAATTACTACATCGTCTGCGCCCGTTACAGGCAATCATCCGCTTTGACGACACCATTGAGCACATTCTGACAGACAGCCGTTCGCTTTCGCATACAAAACATACCCTCTTTTTCGCTCTTTTGGGAGAGTCGGGCGATGGACACCTCTACATCGAGCAATTGTATGATCATGGCGTGCGCAACTTTGTTGTCATCAATCGTGTGGAAGAGCTTGCCGAGCGGTGTCCCGAAGCGAATTTCATTGCCGTGAGCGATACTTTGCGTGCTTTGCAACGCTTGGCTGTGGAGTGGCGCAATACTTTTCAGATACCGGTCGTGGGCATAACGGGGAGCAACGGCAAAACAGTAGTAAAGGAGTTTCTGTATCAGTTATTGTGTGATAGCTACTCCATAGTTCGTTCGCCCAAAAGTTATAATTCGCAATTGGGAGTTCCGCTTTCTGTGCTTCAGATGCGCCCCAATCATACGCTGGCAATTTTTGAGGCGGGTATTTCCAAACCGGGAGAGATGGAGCGACTTTACTCCATTATACGTCCCACGGTGGGAATCTTTACCAATATAGGATCGGCACACCAAGAAAACTTCAATACCATAGCGCAAAAAATTGATGAGAAGTTGCAGCTCTTTGCCGACTGTGAGCGCATCATTTACAATATGGACGACGACGATATTGCCGATGGGCTGCGCCGTGCCGGGCTATTGGGCAGAAGCAGGGGGTGGAGTGTTAAGAACAAAGAAGCAACACTTTTTATCAAAAAAATTGATACCAAAGAGCACTCTACCGAGATTACCATTGCTCCTTTGGGGGTGGATGTCGTCATTGAAATTCCCTTTGTCGATAAAGCCTCTGTGGACGATGTGCTGCATTGTATCGTGGCTATGATGGTTTTGAAGCCCGACTTTGTGGAGCATCCCGACATATTCCACCGCCTGGAACCCGTAGAGATGCGTTTGGAAGTCAAAAAGGGGAATAACAACAACGTAATCATCAATGATGTTTGCAGCAACGATATTAACTCGCTTGCCATAGCACTTGATTTCCAACAGCGACGTGCCAAAGAGATGGGACTCAAACGAGTTGTTTTTCTCTCGGAAATACAACAGAGTGGTCTTTCGGCTCGACAGCTCTATCGGAACGTGGCCGATATGATACAGCCCCTTTCCATAGACCATCTTTTCGTAGTGGGCAAGGAGATGACTCGCCTACAAGATTATTTACCCAATCATAAAATCAGCTACTTCAATCAGACAGAAGAGCTTTTACTCAGGGGAGATTTGGAGGAGATTGCGAATAGTTGCATATTGGTCAAAGGGGCACGTATGTTTGCATTTGAGCGTATCGTGGATCGTTTGGCGCACAAGGTACATCAAACAACGTTGCAAGTCAATCTTGAGGCAATTACGCACAATCTACTCTATTATCGGACGCAGTTGCCCAGGGGTACCCAATGTATGGGCATGGTAAAAGCCAATGGCTATGGCGTTGGATCCTGTGAAGTGGCACAAGCTCTTGACGAAGCGCACATTGATGCATTGGCGGTAGCCGTGGCAGACGAAGGCAAAGAGCTCCGTAAAGCCGGCATCCTCTCTCCCATATTGGTGATGAACCCGGAAGAAGGTGCTTTCGATACTCTTATCAATCATACATTGGAGCCTGTTATTTTTTCGCGCTCTTTGTTGGACAAACTCTGCTCCAAAATAAGTAAGCAAGGATTTAGCCGTATTGCTCTTCACCTTGAAGTAGATACGGGAATGCACCGTTTGGGTTTTTCCCCCGAAGAGCTAATCGATTTGGCTGACTTCTTCAAAGACAATAATTTGGTCTATGTGAAGAGTCTTTTTACCCATTTGGCTGCTGCCGATGACCCCAATGAAGACACATTCACCCGGCAGCAAATAGACAGCTTCACCGAAGTGGCTCAACGCTTTTCGGAGCGAGTGGGTTACCTTCCCCTCCGTCATATCCTCAACACGGCGGGTGTGGAGCGTTTCGCCCCATATGCTTTGGATATGGTGCGTTTGGGAATTGGTTTATATGGTATATCCGCCACAGGAATGGCTCCGCTCTCATCGGCTTTACGTTTGCGCACAACACTGTTGCAGAAAAAAGAGATCCTTCCCGGCAACACGGTCGGTTATGCACGTCAAGGTCTCCTGCCGTCCGGTGGAGTTATTGGCGTTATACCGATAGGCTATGCCGACGGATATGATCGTAGATTTAGCAAGGGAAAAGGTTGGGTGAGTATTCGAGGCAAACGTTGTTCCGTAATCGGCAATGTTTGTATGGATACTTGTATGGTGGATCTTTCGCACTGCCCCGAAGCTAAAGAGGGCGACGAGGTGATCCTTTTCGGAGATGACTTGACTCAATTACACGATTTGGCTCAAGCTATCGACACTATTCCCTATGAATTGATTGCCGACTTGTCACCCCGCATCCAACGTGTGTATTACAGGGCTTAACCCATCTCTCGTTATTGGTTGTTTCGATAAAAACGCATAAATCATGATCGATGAGGTTACTAAGCAGCGTATTTTGGATACTGCCAATATCGTCGATGTAGTGAGCGACTTTGTTTCGCTGCGCAAATCGGGTGTGAACTATGTGGGCTTGTGCCCTTTTCATGCCGATAGACGTCCCTCATTTCACGTTTCTCCCTCCAAAAACATATGCAAATGTTTTGCCTGCAATGCAGGAGGAACCCCGGTATCGTTTCTGATGAAGTTGGAGAAGATGTCCTTTCCCGAAGCACTGCGCTATTTGGCGAAAAAGTACAACATAGAAATCGAAGAGCGCGAAGAGACAGAGGAAGAACGCCGTCGCCGCAACGAGCAGGAAAGTATGTTTTTGATACAAAAATTCGCTGCGGATTACTTTCGGCAACAGCTACTCTCCTCAGAAGAGGGGCAGACGATTGCCATGCCCTACCTTCGACACAGAGGCATTACCTCCAACATAATAGAGCGTTTTGCTTTGGGCTATGCCCCCTCCGGCAGAGACGCGTTGTGGCAAAAAGCAAAAGAAGAGGGTTATAACCCTCAATATCTCTACGACACGGGGCTATGCTTCGAGCCGACCGAGGGACGTCTTGCGGGTGATCGCTTTCGAGAACGCATCATCTTCCCCGTGCACTCGGTTAGTGGACGCATCGTTGCCTTCGGGGGGCGTATCATGGTGAACAAAGATAAAACGGCGAAGTACATCAATTCCCCGGAGAATGCGATATATTCCAAAAGTCGAGAACTGTATGGTCTCTATTTGGCGAAAAAGGCAATTGCTCAGGCGGACAAAGTCTTCCTTGTGGAGGGGTATATGGATGTGATTGCGATGCATCAAGCCGGTATTGAAAATGTAGTAGCCTCCAGCGGAACGGCTTTAACCACACAACAAATACGCCTCATCCGTCGCTTCACACAGAACATAACGCTGCTTTTCGATGGTGATGCCGCGGGGATAAAAGCTGCTCTGCGTGGAGTAGATCTTTTGTTGGAGGCAGGTATGCATGTGAAAGTCCTGCTTCTACCCGAGAGTGAAGACCCCGACTCTTTTGTGCGCAAGCGATCGGTTTCGGAATTCAATGACTATATCCGCGAGCATGAGGTCGATTTCATTTCGTTTAAGACCGATTTATATCGTACCGAAATGGCAGAAAGCCCGATGAAAAGAGCCTCTGTAATTAACGAATTGGTACGCACCATTGCTCTTATTCCCGATGTGGTGGAACGAAGTGTCTATACACAAAGTTTGGCACAAAATCTCTTTTTGGATGAACAGATGCTGCTGCAACAGGTGAAGATAACCCGAAGCAACCATTATGCTCAGCAGCAAAACAGACCTCAAGAACGCAACCAAGATGCTCCTACCAACGAAGAGCAACACCTTTCTCAAACCCTGAAAATACGCACACACTTGACTAAAGCAGAGCTGGATTTGCTCCGTATGTTGGTTCGCTACGGAGAACAGAAACTGCCCGTACAAAACGCTGACGGATCGGTGGGTGATATGCCCATTGCCCTATATATAAAGAATAGTGTGGAAAACCAATTGCACGAAGAAGAGGCTTCGCTCTTTGCACTCATGTTTTTGCAGGCAGACGAGCAGTTCACTTTGTCGGAAAGTTTCCGACCATCGGTCTATTTTGCCAACCACGAGGAACCGCTTATCGCCGATCTTGCGGTGGATCTTCTCTCCGATCGTTATCAATTAACTTCCTCTTCGCGTAAGGTGCTCAACATAGACAACGAACAAGAGTTGCCCGCCATCAATCAGTTGATCGACGATACCCTGCGCTGCATCAAAGCATACCATGCAGAGCAGATACAAACGCATATACAAAGTTGCCATCATCGCCTTCAAGAAGCACAAAAGAGAGGAGACAGTGAGGCGATTATGACCATCATGCAAGAACTCAATGAGCTAAACAAAATCAAAATGAACTATGCGCACGAATTGGGTGAACGCATGATTTTAGGCTCATGATACGATCATAGGACTACCATTTTCAAACAATGACAGCAGAAAAATATACATCAGTTTATCTCCGCAAGGGGAGAGATGAAGCAGTAAGACGTTTCCACCCGTGGATTTTCAGTGGAGCGATAGAACGCATCGATGGGACGGTAAATGAAGGCGATCCGATCAATCTTTTTGCCCACGATGGCACTCTCTTGGGATGTGGTTTCTACGAAGGAGGGAGTATTGCACTACGGATGCTCGCTTTCAAAACAACCATCCTCGATTTCGAGTCGTATTTTGTTGAAAAAATAGAGCAGGCTTATAGACTGCGTAAAGCATTGGGCTTGGTACAGCCTCTCGAAGAGCTTGGCAACAAGCGCAATAACGTCTATCGTTTAATTCACGGCGAGGGCGACGGGCTCTCGGGATTGGTGGTAGATGTATATGGAGATACAGCTGTGTTACAAGCCCATAGTGCGGGCATTTACAGACACATTGACCTCATCGCTCGGGCAATTGTTTCGGCTTGTCAAGGCACTGTAACGGCTGTCTTTGACAAATCGTCTGCCACTTTGCCCAATCCATCCATGGCTGCTGTGGGCGACCGCTTCTTGATAGGTAAGAGTGTTGCCCGCCCCGTTTATGAAAATGGGTTGCAAATATTGCCCGATTGGTTGCGCGGTCAAAAGACAGGTTTCTTCATAGATCAACGAGATAACAGGCGTTTGGTGGGACAGTATGCCGCAGGCAGACGAGTGCTCAACATGTTTTGTTACTCGGGGGGCTTCAGTCTTTATGCCTTGCAGGGCGGGGCTGAAGAGGTTGTTTCCGTTGATAGCTCGGCAAGAGCTTTAAGTTTGGTTGAGCACAATGTGGCGTTAAACTTTGGTGATGCGATTGCCGGAGGGAGACATGAGGGCGTTGTAGCGGATGCTTTTGAATATCTCAAAGGGATTGCTTACGGTGCTTTTGACCTCATTGTTTTGGATCCGCCTGCGTTTGCCAAGAAACGTTCCGCTCTCAAAAATGCACTCAATGGTTATCGAAAACTGAATGCTCTCGCATTGGAACGCTTGGCTCCCGGTAGTTTTCTCTTTACTTACAGCTGCTCGCAAGCAGTTTCGCCCGAAGATTTTCGCTTGGCAGTGCTGACCGCATCGGTACAAGCAGGAAGATCGGTGCGTATTATACAGCAATTGGGACAGGCAACAGACCACCCTATAAGCATTTATCACCCCGAAGGGGAGTATCTCAAGGGCTTGTTTCTCTATGTGGAATAGCATTCCTCCCCTCTGGTTATAATCATAAAATTCTCCCCTTCCATCGTCACCAACTCGGTAATGGAAGGGGAAATTGTTTCTTTTGTTCAGATCGAAAAAAGAACTCCAATGGCGCTGTGACACCGTTGGAGTTCTTTTCGATTAAACGGCAACCCCTATTGACTTAAACGGAGTGCCGAGGTTTTCCAATTTATTGTCGAATAAAACGATGCGTTGCCACGCCTCCATCTTCGCTCACCAAGCGTATGATGTAGGTGCCTTTAGGCAAATGCCCCACTTCTATTTTGTGTGTTGCATTGCCTTGTTGCAGCCACTCCCCTTGGAGAGAATAGATGTAGTATTGGTTGTAGAGTCCCTCTACATGCAATGTTTGCTCCACAACTGTCGGATACACTCTGCTCGCAGCTAAGGACTCGGGCATCTCTACGGAATTATCTATTTGTGCTATCAAACGTACCAATTTAGAGGCACTTCCTCTACTTTGCACAAGGAGAGCCGCCGCACGTTTCGCATCGTCTTTCGATTTGAAACCTACTGCCACGTCTCCTCCTTCCTTGGGTAGTTGTGTGGTTGAGAGCTTAAATTGCTCTGCCATACGAGAGGGAACCATGGTCAAAGCGATCGGATGCTTGGGATTTTTGGTCGTTACCGTGAAAAGCTGGGGAGTACACTCCTGATCTACTTTGAAAAGGAAAGAGATCAAATCCTTATCGACATTGATTTCTGTAATGTCTGTTCGTCCAAATGTTACGTCATCGATCATGAATGTGAGTGAAGTGGCATTGCCTCCAACGGGACTATAAAAGCTAAATCCCACGTGGAATAAATCTTCGATTTGAATGCCTTCGACCTTGGACAAGTCCACATAATAGTCATACCAAGTATCGTTTTCGATATTTTCCACCAAAAGAAGTCGGGTAATATCCAAGTACTGCGGATTGATGCTCCCCTCTTTCTCTGTGATGATAAAGACACCAAACTTCTCATTCCCATTTTCTGTGGGCAATTCGTAGCGGAGACGGAAAGTGAGGATCTTGCTAAGTGCGTTTTTATAGGATAGCGTCGGCGAGATGAGCCAAGCCTGATGCTCTCTCTTGTCGTCTTTATTCAGACTGTTCAAAAATGAGATTTGTGCACATTGCTCTTCGATCTCCATCGTGGTTTTGTTCTTCTGTGCCCAACCCCAAAATGGTCTGTCGGCTTGTAGTGCAAGTGTTTGCCAACCCGGTAGATTGAGACCGCGCGTGTGTCTTGTGCCGTTGAACGTTTCATTCAGAAGGGTAAGAGGAGTTGTATCTACCCCTGTGAGCATTGCTTCGTTGTTGAGTTCGGGATACTCAATGCGCTGCTCTCGGGCATTGGGTACGAGAGATATTTGGGTAAGTTCCACAGCACTTTCCATCTTGTTTACCAAGCGGAAGCGAGTGGGACGATGGCTTTTTATGGAAGCTACACCACTTCGGTTGAAGTCTTCCGCTGCGTGCCAATGCCCTCCGCCGTCAATGGTGTATTCCAATCGGAGTTGAGGCGCACTGCCCAAGGGTTGAACAGAAAGTGTTTCCACTCCATTGGCAAACCATTCGTCGCACTCCAAAACGCCCTTGGCATCGAGGGTTACTTTGCCTGCACTCCAGGAGCCATTCAATAGATAGTAACCACGATCGAAGAGGTGATAATTGTTCCAAGCCTCTCCTACAAATCGAGAGTCGAGCGGCTTGTCTGCCGTGAATTTCTCCACCCATCCTTCGGTGTTCTTACGTCCCTTACCCTTGATTTGCAGAGTAAAAGGCTCCATGCGTGCCGAAGTAATGGTAATCGTTGCGCTGTATTCCTTTTCCTCCTTCGGACGGAACGTTATCTTGACTGAGTTGTTGAGGACTTTATCTTGCTTTACAGAGTAGAAGAAACTGGAAGTATTGATCATAAAAATGCCTGCTTCTTCTTGCTGTATCGCCACCGTTGCCGATTCGATAACGCCACTGACATCGAAAGAAAGCGTCTGCTCATCCGTTTCGTTTGGGAAGCTCTCCATCTCACGCACGGGGGTCGCTGCCGATAGTTGCACTGTTGGAGGAGTGGTGGCATCGATGATGAAAGCGTTGAGAGAGGCTGTCGCCACGGGATTTTCTTCCAAGAATTGAGCCATGTAACCATTATAGAATGCTCCCTTTTGCGTTGGGGTAATGGTCAGTGTATAAGTATTTACGCTATTCCCCTCCGGGATTTGTGCCGGCATCATGCTCATCTCACCATTGGCTGTTTTGAACATCGGCGTGCGGGGATGGGGCAACTTCATCCCTTGTACCAATATAGAGTGGGTACTGCTCTGCCCGACAGCTCCGTTGAGAGTGGCGATATGTGGCAGTACCGAAATAAACTCACTGTTGGCATTAACCCGTGTAAGGCGGAGGAAATTGAAGTCATCCAACTCTACCAAAGAGCCTGCTTGCGTTTCCACTTTGAAACGGAATTGGGTCGCCCCTGTGGGCATGATTGTACGGAAGCGCACCTCATCCCAGGCTTTGTGTCGGTCGAAGAAGTGGCTGTTGTTGATGAAAGCATCCTCTGCCGAGGGGATAACTTCACCGCTATCATTGAGCCATTGGCAGGCAAGACGCACGACTCCGTTGGCGAGTTTCGGTTCCAAAGAGCGGAAGTGAATGACTCCTTCAAATACTTCACCCACCTTTATCTCGGGTGTTTTTCCCTTTAGTGAAACCGTTTGAAACACCACTCCATTCGAAGTACTGCCGGAGGCATCTATGCGAATGGCAAAGCCTGTATTGGCATTGTATCCTTTTTCTATTTTGCTGACGTTCCCTTCAAACTGCCAACCCGTAGGCTGATTTTCGGCATTAAATTCGTAAAAATAGGGGTCGTTGAGAAGCTCCACATTGTCGGCAAGCTCGGGCTGTGGGTCGGGATTTTCACCGGTTGCAGTTCCAATAGCTTTACCCGATAGGGGCACTCGATGACTTACAGAGCCGACAATAATTTCGATTTGCGCCTCACGATCTCCGGCTGCTTTGGGTTCGAATACTACTTGGAGTTTTCCTCCCATCGACGTTAAAGCCGTAGGATTGAGAAGCCTGAAATCATTGGAATGATCGCCCACGAGAGACACCGTAGGAGCGGATGAAGAGTTTTTGATAAACACCTCCACTTCTTTGGTTGCCCCTACTTCGCCCACATTGGTAGAGTCAAAAAAGAGTCCCTCTTGAGGAGTGGAAGAGATGGTTACCTCTGCAGATGCTGTTGCGAGTCGCAGGTTATTTATTTTGAATTGTTTGCGGTTTTCTTTGTTTCCTTGTGCCACAAATGCGATAAACCCTACGCCTGTCAAATCGTTGGGCATACTGACCTCTTGAGGGAAATAGCTGCTGTTGCTCTCGGACGTTTGCGTCACACTCATGAGTTCTCGCAGAGTATTACCCATGTTGTCGATAATTAAAACTTTCAGAGGTGCATCTCCCGCAGGCGAGGTGGCAAGCAATGAAAATGTCAAAGCACTGCCATTCAGCTGAGCGAGGTCAAGCGCAGGGCTGACTAAATAGCTGCAATAGGGTTGTGTAGCGGAGAACTTGGTGGGGGCTATATTAAAGCAGTCATCTTTGTACGTTGTTCCCCACTTCATGGAGGTGAACGTGCTTAGAGTAATCACTTTCCAACTGCCTTCCAAAGCCGATTTGAAGCCTCCCTCTCCTACTTCAAAAGAAGTTGTTGGGTTGTTGGTCTCCAAAACGGAGAAATCCAATCCTTCGGGAGGGGGTGTCGTTTCTGAAGCATATAAGCCCAATGTTACGCCCATTCCCACAAGGAATACGCATAAAGAATGCCATAATGTGGCGATTTTCTTTCTTTTCATGATATATTCTTGATAATACTAAATAGTGTCTATATTTCACTGTCGTATCAAAGGTATTAAAAGATTTATACCTGACAAACTTCCTTATATTATCCCGTTTTTCTTATTGTTTTGAGGACTATCTTCACCTTGCTTTGTAAGCTCGAAAAGTCGCCTGCGAAATGAGGTAAAAATTGATTATCGAGGTGTTGCCTCAAACATATTGGGGCAGATGGTCAGGCGGACGCCCCTTCGCTCTGAAGAGCTGCTGCGTTAAACCTCAAACATCGGAAGAGCGGATTTCTCTATAACAGCGATAAAAAAGACAACGAAAATGTATAAAAGTAGGAACAGAAATCCGGCAACAGCTCCGATAATGGTAAACATGAGGGCATTTTTACTCCTCCGTTTCGCCAATTCGTAGTCTCCTCGAAGAAATGCCGATTGCACTCCTGTTGCGTTGATAATGGCAGGAATACCCAAAATCCAACAACAAAAAATCGTTACCAATACAGCCCAAACGATATAAGTCGGAGGACAAAGAGCTCGCAGTTCCTCACCGTAAGAGGGCTGAGAGGGAGGTGTAGCCAAAGGGGGTAATGGTGGAGTGGTTGCTGTAAGATGCAGATACTGTGCCACCTCTGTAACCTCTTTCGCTTGTTTCCAATCGGGCATCCCGTTAGTCCACACATATGTTTCTGCTGTTATGCCTCTCCCGGCAAGCTCTTCCAAGGAAAAAGGACCCATTTGTTGCCCGTCCGAAATGTAATAGTATGGTCTGTTCATCGCTCAATATCTGCTTATTACTTGATTTTTCTCTTCTTATGTTTTGTATTCTCAGTGCAATACTTCGTCCAATTTTGACTCCAATAAATTGCTCCGTAAAGGTATACTATTTTGGAAAAAATTCGCTTGCCTGCCATAAAAAAGAGGCTCCCACCGTGGTGAAAGCCTCTGATAAAAAGAAAGTTTTATCGGTGCTGATTTTACAACGCTATAACTGTGTATTCATCAAAATCGACCATGTTATAATCGACAACTCGGGCTGCATTGTAAATTTCATCCAAGCCATATGTTGAGATAATGTAGGGAGCATAAATACAAAGTGCATATTTTTCACCTGAAATCCCCGTGAATAATAAGTATTGAACTTTTGATTTTCCCGGATGACCATAAGTTGGATGATAGCAGCGAACAGCGTTCAGTTTTTGGTTCAATAAGTCATATGCCTCTACCTTATTGACATAAGAATTGGATATAAAAGGTTCTAAAGGAAGTACTTCGCCCTTCCGGGAAAGATTTTTGGATTTAAAATCATCTAAAGACCGAGGATGTGATATTCTATCAACTCGGACAACATCTATATCCATAGATTGAGATAAAGTCTCCGCTATCTGATTAGCTTTAGTAACAAACTCTTTACCTGTTTGAGCTGACCAATAACGTTCATCTTTCTGGTTAATCGGACGCAACAAGATATTATCTCCAAATCTTGTTATCAAAGACACGTATATAGGATAAGGCTTTTTGGGGACAGTTGCTAAGTTAATAGTGCCAGTCAATGCCCCCCAAGCTATCTCAAATTTAGGTTTTTGGTAATTACTGAACTGCCTATCCTTAATTCTATTCATCAAATTCTTTTCCCTAATAAACTTATACAATGGATATATTCCCCATTCTCCGGACAACAAATTCATGAAAACTTGGTTTTCCTCATTCTCCAAAGATTGAATCCAAGAACTCAGATTTACAGAAAGGGTTTTAATTTCTGATGGTGCGGAATATCCACTTGCCTCAATTTTTCCTCCAATAAACTTGTTGGAAAAATATGCTTCAGAGAATGTCGAATTTATAGTTTCACTCTCCTTTTGAGAAAGGCTAATACTGGCATCCAGACTACCACCAAAACTTTTCAATTTACAAGAGGCATTCATTGCTGCCTTTAGTGCCTGTTCTCTCTCTTCCGATGACATACTGTTTTTAGAAGTGGCTTTATAGAGAAAATCAACTCGACCGCCTGTCTGGTACCCAACTATCACCCAATCACTATAATCTTTCGAATTAGAAGCAAATAATTCTTTCAGAGGTGTATTATAGAGCTCTCTCAAAAAGGCACTCGTGAAATATCCGTCTGCCAAAAGCATATCATTCCCTCCGGAAGAAGTCTCTAACCAATACTTGTATTTAGGAACATAAATACTTTGTATACCATATACGGAGTTAGCGGTGTATGATTGTTCTTGATCAAAAGCTTTTTCAAAAGAGGATGATGTTCCTACTTCAAATAACTTTATATTCTCCTTCATAGATGTAGAAAAATCATTTTTCTCAGAAAATTTTCGATTAAAACTCTCTGTTGAGGAATAAGCATATGATTTTTCTTCCAATCGTATTGGGTTTTTGTCCTTTCTCACTTTCTGTGGAAAAGAACGAATGAATTTATCGATATCAAATACGCTTCTGCCAGAACAATTGGGCTCTCCAAACAATCCCTTTTCCGGTAAATAACAACGACCTATGCAAGAAGTGCTCTTGTAGTCGGAGCGAAAGCTATCTTCACAAACTTCGTTTATCGGCTCCGATAGGATAACCGCTTGAGGGGAACTTCTTTCATAAAGGAGTACCTCTTTAGTAGAAACTGTTTCTTTTACACCTCTATCATGTGAGCAGGAGGCTATTAAAAACGCCCCAAGTGTTATAAATACTCTATTCAAATTCATACTAATCTTTTTATTTTGAATGCTTTATTTTCTTTCATATTTATCAGGTCGATAAACAGGTTCTATGTAGGATTTCGTACATACCTTGAAAAAAGACAATCCATCATAATGTAGAGTAATCAAACCTGAAATCTGTATTTATTTACTTCAATCTTGCGTTATGGATAAGGAGACGTTATCACTATAAAACATCCACATGAGTCCTCTCTTGAAAAGAGAACAGAACATCCGATACAATCTTATTTAGGAAAGGCATATATGGAACCAGCCCAAGCCTTTTTCTTCTAATGGAAAAGGTGTATACTCAAATTGTGGTTCTTCTTTTTTACAGGTACTCACTGAAAAAAGCGTGAAAGTAAGCATAATAAAGAGCGCTTCACACTCAATAGATTTTTGCATATATGGTATTAAATTATGTTTTGCATAACGCAAAGATATGATATATTGGTAAAAAGTGCAACAGTGTGTGTTTTTTGAGATTACTTCATATGCCAATTGCAATACACAAAAAAGCTGTGCGGCGAAGATTTATAACCGACGTTTGAACAAAAAAAATAAAGGGAGCATCTGAACAGATACTCCCTTTTTTTTCGACGTATTGCACAAAATGCCCTGATTTTTACTCCTCCGAGGGCAATTCTCGCCCTAAAAGCGTTGCCGAAGTTGCCTCCAAAACCTCTACCCAAACGAAGGAACCTATACGTGCTTTCTCTTTGGGAAAGACAACCACCTTGTTCTGAGAAGTGCGCCCGAAGAATTCATTGGGCGACTTTTTGCTTACTCCCTCGACGAGAACTTCAAACTTTTTGCCAATATCTCTCTTATTGGAGCTCAAGCTAAGTTCGTTTTGGAGGGCGATCATCTCGTTGAGGCGTCTCAACTTGATTTCTTCGGGTACATCGTCTTGTAGGTGCTTGGCTGCATAAGTACCGGGGCGTTCGCTGTACTTAAACATAAATGCCGAGTCGAAATGTACTCTGCGCATAATGTCCAAAGTTTCTTGAAAGTCCTCTTCCGTCTCCCCACAAAAACCGCAAAACGCATCGGTGCCAATGGCACAATCAGGCATCGCTTTTCTTATGGCTGCCACTCTGTCTAAATACCACTCCCGTGTATAACTGCGCTTCATCAGCTTTAATACATGGTTGCTGCCGCTCTGAACGGGCAGGTGAATGTGTTTGCAGATATTGGGATACTGCGCCATTATGCCTATTGTTTTATCGCTCATATCTTTGGGATGAGGCGAAGTAAAGCGTATCCGCATCTTAGGTGCTCGCTCGGCAACAGCTTGCAACAGGTCGGCAAAGTCGAAAAGCGACCCATCCTCTTTCTTTATTTGATAAGAATTGACATTCTGCCCGAGAAGCGTTACCTCTCGATAACCCAATTGCACCATGTGGTCAATCTCACGCAAAATACTCTCCACCTCTCTGCTGCGTTCATGCCCACGAGTGTAGGGTACGATACAATAAGTGCAATAGTTGTCACACCCACGCATGATCGATACAAAGCCGGTTATGTGCAATCCTTCCATCTTGAGCGGTATCACATCTCGATAAGTTTCCGTGCGAGAAAGCTCTATGTTCATTGCTTTTTGCCCCATTTCCACAGCAGCAAAGAGGTTGGGCAAATCGGTATAAGCATCGGGACCTGCCACTATGTCCACACCATGATTGTCGATTAAGTCCCGGCGCACCCGCTCTGCCATACAACCCAATACCCCGATAATGGAGGGGTGTTTATGTTTACGACGACAAGCATTATAGTACTCCAAACGGTTGAGCACCTTCTTCTCGGCATTATCGCGCACAGAGCAGGTGTTGATGAGAATGGCATCGGCTTCTTCCGCCGTCTCTGTTATGGTATAACCTGCCATCTCCATTATAGCTGCCACCACTTCGGAGTCTGCCACGTTCATTTGACAACCGTATGTTTCTATATGTACCTTTCGTAATGTATTTTTGCTATCCATGTATTGCATTTTTGTCTTATCTTGAAATATCTCCCTTTCCTATCGAACAATCGAACAAAATATTATCTAAAATACTTTTGGTTATATCAAATTTATTTCCTACATTTGTGAGTGAATAATAGGACTTTTCATAAGTTAAGGTTTTGGTTATGTTGGGAGGGGTGAGCTGAGAAGTTCGCCCTTTCTGTGGTGTGAAAAGCATTTTTCATCCATACCCTTCTGCATAACACACGAGAAATGGAGCGGTATGCTTTTGTGTGCATTCCTCTCGCCCCAATCGTCACCTCAAACTCACTTTGCATTTTATTCCCTCATACCAACCCAGACGTAATACAAAAGGTCGGTAAAAACATCCCCTTCGATAGGGATACTTTGACGAATGTTTCGTATCTTTGGGTGTCCATACTCCGTACAAAAGTACAAAAGAGAATGTGAACTATACAGAGACAAGAAGCCTCTTTATACAAAATACTTATTAGGATAATAGACACAGAGGAAAAAAATGAAGACCAAAATTATGTCGGCGGAAGAAGCCGCAGCTCTTATTCAAGACGGTGATAACGTAGGTTTTAGTGGCTTTACGCCTGCCGGTTGCCCCAAGGTGGTGCCTGCCGCCTTGGCACGCAGAGCCAAAGCCGAGCATGAAGCGGGACGTCCATTCGCAATAGGTATGTTTACCGGTGCCTCCACGGGCGATCGTTTGGATGGGGAGTTGGCTCGTGCCAATGCAATCAAATTCCGCACACCTTATCAATCCAATAAAGACCTTCGCAAGCTCATTAACTCGGGAGGGACGCAATACTTCGATATGCACCTCTCTATGCTTGCCCAAGAATTGCGTTACGGCTTCTTGGGTCCCGTCGATGTTGCCATTGTGGAAGCTGCAGACGTAACCGAAGAGGGACAGATAGTACCCACTTCAGGTGTGGGAATACTTCCCACCATCTGCCGCTTGGCAAAGAAGATCATCATAGAACTCAACGACAAGCATCCTGCGGCAATTCGGGGCATTCACGACCTTGTAGAGCCGCTCGACCCTCCTCATAGAAAAGAGTTGCCCATATACAGCCCGAGCGATCGCATCGGTAAGCCTTACGTACAAGTAGACCCCGAAAAGATCGTCGCCATCGTTCACACGAGCGAGCCGAATGACGACGGAGATTTTGCTCCTTTGGATGATGTTACCAAAGCGATTGGGGATAATGTTGCGCTCTTCTTGGCAAATGAACTCAAAAGCGGACGTATACCGAAAGAGTTTCTTCCCGTGCAAAGTGGTGTGGGCAACGTTGCCAATGCCGTATTGGGTGCCTTGGGAGATAATGAAGCTATTCCGGCATTTGACATATATACAGAGGTCATACAAGACTCCGTAATTGCTCTCATGAAAAAGGGGCGCGTGCGCTTTGCCAGTGGCTGTTCGCTCTCTGTGAGTAGATCTGCCATTCAGGAAATATACCGCGATTTGGACTTCTTCCGTGATAAATTGCTCCTCCGTCCCGTGGAGTATTCCAATAGTCCGGAGATCGTGCGCCGATTGGGTGTCATCACCATAAACACGGCTTTGGAAGCCGATATATTCGGTAATATCAACTCCACTCATGTGAATGGAACGCGCATGATGAATGGATTGGGCGGATCGGGCGACTTTACACGCAATGCTTACATATCCATATTCACCACTCCCTCCACAGCAAAAGACGGAAAAGTCAGTGCCTTTGTTCCCATGGTTTCACACATGGACCACAGCGAACACTCCGTAAAGGTGATCATTACGGAATATGGTATTGCAGACCTCAGAGGGTTATCCCCACGTGAAAGAGCTCGTTGCATCATAGACAATTGCGTTCATCCCGATTACAGACCTTTGCTTAATGAATATCTGGAGCGAGGCATAGAGGGACAAACTCCACAGGATTTGAACAACTGCTTTGCATTCCATAAAGCCGCAGCGGAAAAGGGTGATATGCGCTTGGCACAATACACCGAAAAGTAACTTTCGCAACACGATTAGCAATAACAAGATGTATATTTTTATTAGTAATAGATGATGAAAACACCTGATTTAAGTAAGTACAGCATCCACGATGCATCGGAGATTATCTACAATCCTTCTTATGAGCAACTCTTTGCTGAAGAGACAAAACCCGAATTGGTAGGCTATGAAAAAGGGCAAGTAACGGAGCTGGGTGCCGTTAATGTTATGACCGGAGTCTACACGGGTCGCTCTCCAAAGGATAAATTCTTCGTTATGGACGATACCACTCGTGATACCATTTGGTGGACTTCCGACGAATATAAAAACGATAATAAACCCATCACAGAAGAGGCTTGGAAAGAACTCAAACGTATTGCCACAGAGCAGTTGTCCAACAAGCGTCTCTTTGTTGTGGATGCTTTTTGCGGTGCCAACCCCAATAGTCGTCTGAAACTCCGCTTTATCATGGAGGTAGCTTGGCAAGCGCACTTCGTAAAGAACATGTTTATCCGTCCCACGGACGAGGAGTTGGCAAACTTCGGAGAACCCGATTTTGTCATCATGAACGCCTCTAAGGCTAAGGTAGACAACTACAAAGAATTGGGGTTGAACTCCGAAACAGCCGTTGTATTCAACCTTACGGAAAAGATCCAAATCATATTGAACACTTGGTATGGTGGTGAGATGAAAAAGGGTATGTTCTCTTACATGAACTACCTAAATCCGCTCAACGGTCGTGCTTCCATGCACTGCTCTGCCAATACAAGCCTTGATGGCAAAGAAACGGCAGTATTCTTCGGTCTTTCAGGAACAGGAAAAACAACCCTTTCCACCGATCCCAAACGTCAGTTGATCGGGGACGATGAGCATGGGTGGGACGACGATGGTATCTTCAACTACGAAGGCGGATGCTATGCCAAAGTAATCGACCTCAGCCAAGAGAGCGAACCCGATATTTATAAAGCCATCCGTCGTGATGCTTTGCTCGAAAACGTTACTGTGGATGCCAATGGTAAAATAGACTTTACCGACAAGAGTGTTACGGAAAACACACGTGTTTCGTATCCTATCTACCACATCGAAAACATTGTTAAGCCCGTTTCTAAGGCAGGGCATGCCAATAAAGTTATCTTCCTTTCGGCAGATGCTTTCGGGGTGTTGCCTCCCGTTTCCATTCTCACTCCTGAGCAAACTCAATACTATTTCTTGAGTGGGTTTACCGCTAAACTTGCCGGTACAGAGCGAGGTATTACAGAACCCACACCTACTTTCTCCGCTTGCTTCGGTGCAGCATTCCTTTCGCTTCACCCCACAAAGTACGGACAAGAATTGGTAAAACGAATGGAAGCCGTGGGAGCTAAGGCTTATCTTGTCAATACCGGATGGAATGGAACCGGCAAACGCATATCCATCAAAGATACGCGCGGTATTATTGATGCCATCTTAGACGGATCTATCGATACAGCACCCACAAAGAAAATTCCGTTCTTCGACTTTGAGGTACCTACCACTCTTCCCGGAGTAGATCCTAAAATATTGGATCCTCGCGATACCTATCAAGATGCTGCGGAATGGGAAACAAAAGCAAAAGATTTGGCAAATCGCTTTGTAAACAACTTCAAGAAGTTTACCGGAAACGAAGCCGGTAAGGCTCTGGTTGAAGCCGGCCCGAAAGTAGACTAATAAAGCAATAAGACTCTGTTTAATAGCAAGAAAGGGCAACTGCGATATAGTTGCCCTTTCTTTTTATCCCTACTTGGAAAGTACGCTCAATAAGGTGATTTTCGTACGATTTTAGAAGGTAGAGCCAAACTTTATGCCCAACAAATTGTGTGCAATGGCATATTCCGCACGCTCTGTTAAATAGCGAAGTTGTACGCCACAATAGATATTATTGGTAAGAAAGTATTGCGCTTCAACCGAACAATCGAGGAACAAATGTGTATAATTCAACCCTAAAATAGTTCCTGTTACTGCACCCAAACCCAAAGAGGGAACTAATCTAAAACGACCTTCATTGATACCCAAATGGGATACTTTAAGGGAAAAGGCATAGGTTTCCAACCCCCTATTTTTGGTGAGCAAAGACCCGTTGGTTGTGAAATCAAGACCAACGCCCAATGTGGGAGAAACCTTATAAGCAAAAGCAATGCTACCCAATCTTGTGAAAGAAGGTTCTCCATT
>JBGZIN010000066.1:0-46723 GCA_041848345.1 Porphyromonas sp. | reverse complement strand
TACGTAACCGATGAGGGAAACTCCGGGAAAGTCTTGTATGTAATCGCTTGCCGCAATGGGTAGGGTAAAGAGTAGCTCGTAATCTTCACCACCATTTAGTGCTGCCGTAATGGGAGCTATATGCATGTCTTCGGCGGCAGCAACGGTTTCGTGGTCTATGGGGATGCGTTCTTCGTAGATCCGTATGCCCACTCCGCTCCGTTGTGCTATATGCAGAAGCTCGCTTGATAGACCGTCGGAAATATCCATCATGGAGGAGGGAAGTATGTTGCGCTCCGCCAAAAGAGATATTACATCTCCCCGAGCTTCGGGTTTCAGTTGGCGCTCAATGAGGTATTCTCTGCCCGAAAAGTCGGGGGTAAAATAGGGTGTTGGGTCTGCTTGAAAGACTTTTTTTTCTCGCTCCAAAAGAAGCAATCCCATGTAGGCTGCTCCTAAATTGCCCGTAACACAGATCAAATCGGTAGGTTGGGCTCCGTGACGATAGACGACTTTCTCGGGCAGTGCATAACCTATACAAGTAATGCTGATTACCAAACCATTGAGCGAGGAGGAAGTGTCTCCCCCTACCACGTCCACTCCGTAGCGTTCGGCTGCGAGGTATATCCCCTCATACAGTTCCTCTATTTGCTCCACCGAAAACTTTGCCGAAATGCCCAGTGATACGGTTATTTGCTCCGGTTTCCCATTCATGGCGAATATGTCTGACAGATTGACCATAACCGCCTTGTAGCCCAAGTGCTTGAGTGGAACATACATTAGGTCGAAGTGTATACCCTCCAATAATAAATCTGTTGTAACCAGCTGTTGCATCCCTTGGGGAGATGCCAATACAGCGGCATCGTCTCCCACGCCGAATAGAGAACTTTTATTCTTTAATTTTTGCTGCTCAGTGAGGCGTTGGATGAGTGCAAACTCTCCAAACTCTGCGATTGTTGTTGCCATAAGGATTATAAATGTGCAGATGTGCTTCGTTGTACGTGCAAGATTGTCTTCTCTACAATCTTATCGAGTTGCCGTGTATCCTCATCAGGGAGGATGGTTTCTATGGGGATATAATAGAGCCGCTTCTTTATTTCAGATGACAGTTTCGCTTCGTGGTCAATGATGCGCACGGCATCTTTTTGAGTTGTCACCAAAGCGGCTTGAGGATATTCCCCGAGAAGGGCGGCGAATGTATCTAAATCTTTGTCTGTAAAGTGGTGATGATCTGCATAGTGAAGTGTGTGTAGCACTCGAAAACGCTTGCCCACCTCTTCAAAGAAGGGTTGAGGGTGAGCTATTCCAGCCATGGCAATGGCTTCCGAAATGGTTTCTCTTGCGTTTTTCTCTTCTTCCATTTCTGCAAATATGGGCGTCAGTGCCCCCGACTGAGTGCGACTGAAGAGGAGTTTTTGGTGCGGATACAGAGAAAGGTTACGCTCCATGATGCGAATTTCGATCGGGGATATTTCGCGGGGGCATCGGGTCAATATGATGCAATCGGCACGGAGTGCCCCCTCCATTGTTTCTCGCAGCCGTCCCACAGGGAGCAATTTGTCTTTTATAAATGGACGAGCCCACTCGGTGAGCAGTATGCAAAGAGAGGGCAAAACACGACGATGTTGAAAGCCGTCATCTAAGAGAATTACTTCGGGTCGTTCCTCTTGAGGAAGTGCAAGGAGATACTCTATGGCTCTGCATCTATTGCCGTCAAGAACCATTGTAATTCCGGGAAAATTGGTGAGCATCTGGCGTGGCTCGTCTCCAATTTCTGCAGCTCCGTGGTGTTTTTGTGCCACCATCAATCCCTTACTTTGCCTTTTGTATCCACGGCTGACTACTGCCAAACGATAACGAGTGTGCAAGCGTCGTATCAGATACTCCACCATGGGTGTTTTACCGGTTCCACCCACTGCCAAATTGCCTACGCAGATAATGGGGATAGGGTAGCTTTTACTCTTGAGTATTTGCTTGTTGTATAAATAATTGCGCAGCCGAACAGCGATCCCGTAGAGTAGTGCAACGGGGTATAACCATCTGTGTATGCTGCTATTTTTCATAGATGAAAGCAAAAGGAGAAAGGGGGTGAGACTGTGTTGGGCAGTCCACCCTCTTTCTTATATGGTTTGTTACATTTTCACATTGTATATCAAGCGTGCCTGTATCCCCGTGTTATCTCTATACAAACGTGTTTGTTGGAGGGCATCCATCTCTTCTTGAGAGAGTATTCTGCTTAGGATGTTTCGAGTCAGAACGTTGGAGAATGACGAGAAAAACTCTTCAAAACGATCTCGATAGGTCCTTTCGTACTCCACGGAATAGGAGGATATATTCGCCAATTCGGCAGCCTTTTCGATGGCTTCATCCAAGCCACCCAAGCCGTCCACCAATCCGCGTGAAAGAGCTTGAGCTCCCGTCCACACTCGACCTTGCCCCACGCTGTCTACTTGCTCTTTGGTGAGCTTGCGGCCATCGGCTACACGGGTGATGAAAGTGTCATATCCCATCTCTATATAACGTTGCATCAAAGCCTTTTCATCGCCATTCATGGGGCGGAACATATTGCCGAAGTCGGCAAATTTACCGGTCTTTACACCGTCTTCCGTAATGGATAGTTTCTTGGCTGTGCCTGCGAAGTTGGGGAACAGACCATAGATACCGATAGACCCGGTAATCGTGGTAGGCTCGGCAAAGATGTAGTTGGAGGCGCATGAGATGTAGTACCCACCGGAAGCAGCATAGTCTCCCATGGAAACGACGATCGGCTTTTTACTTTTGGTGTAGCGCACGGCATCCCAAATTTGCTCGGATACGAAGCTGCTTCCTCCGGGAGAATTGACGCGAAGCACCACGGCATCTATATCATCGTCCTCGGCAACATCGATCAATCTTTCCGCCAAATCTTCGGTTATCGTGCCTCGCTCCTTGCCTGCAACGATGTTTCCCTCGGCGAAGAGTACGCCCACTTTATCCTTTCCTTTGGATTTGTAACCCTTGCTTTTGCTCATGCTGGAGAGAGAAACAAGTGCAAGCTCATCGCTTACTCCCTCTTTCTGCTCCAAAAGCTCCTTGACTTCTCGCTCAAAGAGCAATCCGTCCACCAATTTGTTGTCCACATACTCCTGAGGAGAGAGCAATACAGGACCTCTGTCCACAAAAGCCTGGAGTGCTGTGGGCTCTATGCCTCGCTCTTGAGAGATACCTTCCAAAACATGGCTCCATAGTGCGGAACTGAACGATGTGATTTGCTCCCTGTTCGGCTCACTCAAACGATCCAAAAGGAAAGGTTCAACGGCTCCTTTGTATGTGCCAACCTTGAAAATTTGCATCTCCACACCCAAGTTTTCGAGAGCTTCCTTGAAAAACACATTGGAGACATAAATCCCATTCAACTCGATCATCCCCTGAGGGTTGAGATATATCTGGTCTGCCACGGATGCCAAGAAATAGCCGCTTTGGCTGTATTGATCGGCATAAGCAACGACGAACTTGCCCGACTCTTTGAACTCTTGCAAAGCCTTGCGCACCTCGCTGATGCCTGCCATACCGCCGTTGGGCATATTGGCAGTGAGATAAATCCCCTCAATATTGGGGTCATCTTTTGCTTTTCGTATGGTGGCAATTATATCGGTCAGCGAAAGGGTACTTTTTTCCTCCTCGCCCATGAATGCCTCAAACGGATTGGTTACCACTTTCTCTTGAAGCAGATCGAAATTTACCTCCAACACAGAACCGCTGCTGATGGGAGAGGATGTATTTTCTCCCATCATAGCCGCTGAGGCTATAAGTCCGATCATGAGAACGATACTAAGGCAGGAGAGAATAACCGATCCTACCACAAAGCCTAACGTAGAGGCTAAAAACATCTTTAGAAAATCCTTCATATTTTATATTGGCAAATGCACCACAAAAATAAGAAAATCAAAACAATAATCCTACTTCCCCTCTTTGGAGCAATAACTTTTTCCTCGACTTTTTGTACTTTCCGCAGCGTATCCGATACCTCATCGATCCCTTTTCTGTGTTTTCTCTCTTCATTCAGGGCAATAACCGAGTTCCCCTTTTTTAAGGGGCGTAACCTCTTGCCATGTCCGTTTCTCTTCGTATTTTTACCCTCGATTTACGAAGTCGTATGGCAAATTATAGCTATGAATAAGAGAAAAATTTTGATCGGATGTGCCACTGTGTTGGTGGCTTTTATCGTGTTTGCTGTGGTAATGGGTGTCCCTTTGGTGCGCTCCTATAACAAGATGGTTGTTCTGGACGAGCAGGTGCAAGCCGCATGGAGTCAGGTGGAGAATGTATATCAAAGACGTGCAGACCTGATACCCAACTTGGTAGCTACCGTCAAGGGGTATGCGACACACGAAGAGGAGACCCTCACCAACGTTATAGAGGCGCGTGCCAAAGCATCGCAAACCAATATCAATGCCGATAATCTCACCCCCGAGACGCTACAAAACTTTTCAAAAACGCAGGGCGAGCTGAGCAGTGCTCTCTCTCGATTGATGGTTGTGGTGGAGAAATATCCCGAGTTGAAAGCCGATAAAAACTTCGCTACGTTGATGACGCAGTTGGAGGGAACGGAAAACCGCATTGCCGTTGAACGCAAACGTTTTAACGAAACTGCTGCCACATACAACAAATTCATTCGCACTTTCCCCAATAGTGTGCTGGCAACACCTTTCGGTTTTGAGAAAAGAGCCTATTTTGAGGCGGACGAAGCTGCGCAATCTGCACCCAAGGTGGAGTTCTAACCAAGCGCACGGCGTGCTATGAATAGAGGGCGTTTTCTTCTTTTTTTGCTGCTTTTCATGGGCTGTTCGCTCTATGAAACAGTAGGACAAAAGGCGTATAAAGTGGAGGAGGTGCCGAACGTGCAGTTGCAAGATGCCACACTTTTTGTCAGCGACCCCGATGACTACCTTTCCACCGATGAGGAGCAAAAAATCAATCGACTCTTGCAAACGTTGCGCCAAACCAAGGGCGTGGAGGTGGCAGTAGTGGTTCTTTCCGATATTGACACGGAGACTTATGGCACGGCACGTGTTTTTGCCACAGAGCTTTTTGCTCATTGGCAATTAGGACGCAAGGGGCAGGATGACGGACTTCTTGTATTGCAGTTGGTGGAGGGTAGAGAGATTGTTTTTGAAACAGGCTATGGCTTGGAACCGTTTCTCCCCGATGCTCTCTGCAAAGAGATACAGACAACTCTTATGGTACCCCATTTGAAAGAGGGGAAGATCGGAGAGGGGCTTTATGTCGGTGTTGCCGAAGTGGCTAAAGTATTGGAGGGAACTTCGGAATTGCCCCATTTGGGAGCACAGAAAACCCATCCAAGCTCTGAATTACGTCTGATGAATATCCCATGGCAAAGGATTTTGCCCTTGTGGGGTATGCTGGGAGTGGGCTATTTTCTCTACGTCCTTTTCTCCCTTATCGCACTCAGAAAGCGTAGTGATTGGTATTCTCACATGAGAGCGAAGGAATTGATGGATCAAGCCACTTGGGTAAATCTGATCTTTTTCATTTGGTTTCTTCCCATTTGGGGGCTTTTTTATTGGCTCATGCGTGGCAGATTATTGCCCAAAGTAGTCTGTCGTCATTGTGGTGCAAAGGGGCAATTTCAGCCGCACACGGCACCTCGACGAAGTGGCTATGCCCATGGAGTTTTGGCTTCGGAGCGAGTGGCATCATTTCGCTGTGCCCACTGCGGTAGCGTGGAGCAGGTCAAGTATCGTTATCAGCCGCTATCCTTCCTCGTTACGCTTTTTTATATACTCCATATTTTGTCGAGCAGTTCGGGTAGAGGAGGCTTCGGCGGTGGCAGAGGCGGTGGTGGATATTCAGGCGGTTCCTGGGGAGGTGGCTCAAGTGGCGGAGGAGGCTCAAGCACACGCTATTAGCTTTGTAAAACAGACTTTATCCCTCTTCTTTTATTTTCCTCTCGGAGCAACTTATTGAGCGATGACGGACGGGCAGAAAATTTGATCGCATTCAAATTCCATTTTCAATGCATACAAAATCAGTTTTGTATGCATTCATTTTTCGGTTTGTATGCATACAAATTTTTCTTCTCTTTCCAAGTGTTTTTTCGTGATAAGCAGTTGTCGGCATGGCTCATCGGAATTTACTCTTCGGAAAATACCTTCCGTTCGATCGAAAACAAGGTGATTGCAGCGAAGTAATTCGCCTTTGGAAGAACTCAATATCGATTTTTCTTGACAGCATTATGGGGAGAAGACTACCGACTTTTCTTCTTTTGCACTAACTTTGTGGGATATAATTAAGTCGATAAAAAACGAATTGGTACATTTATGGCTAAAGAGATTAAGGAACTCACCCCTCGGAGTGAAAGTTACTCGCAATGGTATCAAGATTTGGTAACCAAGGCAGATTTGGCAGAAAATTCTGCCGTGCGTGGCTGTATGGTTATCAAACCTTATGGTTACGCTATTTGGGAAAAAATGCAACAGGAATTGGACCGTCGCTTCAAAGATACGGGGCACGTAAACGCCTACTTCCCGTTGTTTATCCCTAAAAGTTACCTCAGTCGCGAGGCAGATCATGTGGAGGGCTTTGCCAAAGAATGTGCTGTGGTAACGCATTACAGACTGAAAAACGCACCCGACGGAAGTGGCGTAATTGTAGACCCCGAGGCTAAGTTGGAGGAAGAGTTGATTGTACGCCCCACTTCGGAAACCATCATTTGGAGTACTTATAAGGACTGGATCCAAAGCTATCGAGACCTGCCCATACTGTGCAACCAATGGGCAAATGTGGTGCGTTGGGAAATGCGCACTCGTTTGTTCCTTCGCACGGCAGAATTTCTTTGGCAAGAGGGGCATACAGCCCATGCAACCGAGGAGGAAGCTGTGGAGGAAGCACGTAAAATGCTCGGCGTTTATGCCGATTTTGCCGAAAAAGTCCTTGCCGTACCCGTGATTTGCGGTGTGAAAAGTGAGACGGAACGCTTTGCCGGAGCCATCGATACCTATACGATTGAGGCTCTTATGCAAGATGGAAAAGCATTACAATCGGGCACTTCGCACTTCTTGGGGCAGAATTTCGCCAAGGCTTTCGATGTACAATTCCTCAACAAAGAGGGCAGACGTGAGTATGTTTGGGCTACTTCATTGGGCGTCTCTACTCGTCTCATGGGGGCTTTGATCATGTCGCACTCCGATGACAACGGATTGGTGTTACCTCCATCGTTGGCTCCTTTGCAAGTTGTAGTTGTACCCATCTACAAAACGGATGAAAATCTCAATGATATTCGAGAGAAGGTTATACCCATTCTCGAAGAGTGTCGCAAGCGGGGCATCAGCATTAAATTTGACGATAATACCAATAAAAAACCGGGCTGGAAATTCGCCGAGTACGAGTTGAAAGGTGTACCCGTACGTTTGGCAATCGGCGCGCGTGACCTTGAGCAAGGCACCGTAGAGGTAGCTCGCCGAGACACTTTGACCAAAGAAACCCTTCCGATGGCGGGAATTTGCGATCGTATAGAGCTTTTGTTGCAAGAAATTCAGCAGAATATCTATAAGAAGGCCCTCGACTATCGCGAGGCGAATACGCGCACAGTCGAAAGTTATGAGGAGTTCAAAACAGAGATCGAAAAGGGTGGATTTATCCTTGCCCACTGGGATGGAACTCCCGAGACAGAGGCGCGCATTAAGGAGGAAACCAAGGCTACCATTCGCTGTATCCCTCTGGAGGGAGACACTACTCCCGGGGTTTGCATGGTTACCGGCAAGCCATCTCAGCGCAGGGTGCTTTTTGCTCGTGCTTACTAAACGGAAATACATTGCATTGTAAACGAACACACTCAGAGAGGATGAGGAGGAGCCTTTTAGAGTTCTTTCCTCTTCTACTCTGAGTCGTTTTTATCTCTATATGATATGGAGCAGGAAAATCTACACGTCGGTAATCGGAATGGATTGATCGTTCTTTCGGGAGGTCTTGACAGTACCACCCTATTGTATGACTACTGTGAAGAGATAGCCTTGGCACTCACTTTCGACTACGGTTCCAAGCACAACGCTTCGGAAATTCCTTGTGCCCGGGAGCATTGCCGTCGTTTGTCGATACCGCACATTATCATTCCCTTGGATTTCATGGGGCGTTATTTCCGTAGCGATTTACTTCTGAGCGGAGGAACCATTCCTCAAGGTGCATACGATGCCGAAAACATGAAGGCAACCATCGTGCCCTTTCGCAACGGTATAATGTTGAGCATTGCCGCAGGACTTGCAGAGAGCCGAGGCTTGGATCGGCTGTTCATAGCCAATCATTTCGGAGACCATGCCCTGTATCCCGATTGTCGAGCCTCTTTCATCGAGCCGATGATAAAGAGCATCGAGGAGGGCACAAGCAACAGAGTGCGCCTATGTGCCCCTTACACCACTCTTAAAAAGGACGAAATCGTTGCCATTGGGAGCCGATTGGGAGTAGACTATGCCCATACGTGGAGTTGTTATGCAGGCGGAGCGCAGCAGTGCGGTGTGTGTGCCACTTGTCAAGAACGCAAAGAGGCTTTTGCCAAGATGGGGATCGCAGATCCTACCCAATACCTCCAATGATTTGTTAGCTGCGCATTATTCATGTCTCATCCGTCGCCCATTGTCATACCCGACCCCGAAAATATTGAGATGGTCTATTTGCTTCGCTTGATTCAAGAGACGGAGCGTAGCATATTTTTGACAGGAAAGGCGGGAACGGGGAAAAGCACGCTGCTCAAATACGTAAGCCGATCACTCAAGAAAAAACACGTGGTACTTGCCCCTACGGGTATCTCTGCATTAAACGCCGGCGGGCAGACCATTCATTCCTTTTTCAAGCTCCCTTTCGGTCCCCTCCCACCGGGCGATAAGATCGTCAAAGAGACATTGAAAAAGATCCGTAAGGAACAGCGCTCCCTTATCCGCAGTTTGGAACTCATCATCATTGACGAAGTTTCCATGGTGCGTGCCGATGTAATCGATGCCATTGACCATCTCCTGCGACAGATCAGAGGGCATCAATATCTTCCTTTTGGCGGCATACAAATCCTTTTTGTGGGGGACTTGTTTCAGCTGGAACCCGTTGTAACACAGCAAGATGCCGAGATTTTAAGTAAGTTTTACCACAATAACTATTTCTATGGAGCCAACGCTTTCATCGCCAACAAACCGATCATCGTGGAGCTTACCAAGGTATATCGACAGAAGGATAAGGACTTTGTATATATTTTAGACCAAATACGCACGGGGCAAGCCTCCGATGAAGAGGTGAAAATGCTCAACAAGCACACGGTCGCAGCGGAAGGAGCAAAGATGGTTGCTGCTATTGAAGACGATTTTAATATCACCATAACCACTCGCCGAGACCGAGCCAAAAGAATAAATGAAGAGCATTTGGAAAAGTTATCGGGAGTGGAATACTCGTTTCGAGGGGTGGTGCAGGATGACTTTCCCGAGGGTTCTCTGCCCACGGAAGAGACTTTGGTACTGAAAGAGGGTGCGCAGGTTATGTTTGTTGCCAATGATCCTCAACATCAATGGGTAAATGGCTCGTTGGGACAGTTTTTGGAGTTCGATGAAGAGAGTGGAAATGCCGCCGTTCAGCTTGAAAACGGAGCTATATGTCTCGTTTCGCGCTTCACGTGGGAGAATAAACGCTACGTTCTTAACCCTGAGAGCAATTCCATCGAAGAGGAGACGATCGGACGATTTACCCAAATCCCCCTCAAATTGGCATGGGCGATAACCATACACAAAAGCCAGGGATTAACCTTTGAGCACGTAACCATTGATTTTTGCAATGGAACCTTTGCCGCAGGACAGGCATATGTGGCACTTAGTCGCTGCCGTTCGTTGGAAGGGATGACACTTACCCGACCTTTTCGCAAATACGATATAATCACTCGTCGGGAGGTGGTGGAATACTACCGACAAGCAGGTAATGAGGAAGTTTTTCAGGAAACATTGCAGGAAAGCAAAGCCTTGTCGCTCTACCTCCAATCGATCCAAGCTCTTAATGAAGGTAAACTGACGGATGCCATAAATGCTCTTTCCGATGCCATTCAAACCAAGAATATGCTGGATGTGCCCCGCTTTCGTCGTCTCTTCATCGGCAAACTTTACCAAGTGGAACGCCTATTGCAAACGCTCAAAAAAAGCACAGGCGCAGATCAGCAAATGCAGTCCACACTCTCTACTTTTGCCGAAGAATATATTGAAATGGGAGATCAATGCCTGGAAGAGATCGGAGGTACACAGGCGGCACTTCGTTCTTACGAAAAAGCTCTTGCCCTCACTCCACGCAATCCCAAAGCATGGGCACGCAAAGCCAAAGTGCTCCGTCAGGCGGGACAATACGAAGAAGCTCTCTCTTTGCTCACCGAGGCTCATAAGGATTACTTCCGTCATTTGGAGCTTTCCATGGAGTTGGGGCTGACTTATATCGATATTAACAATCAGGAAAAGGCATACGATATATTGAGCCGATTGCAGACGGAGCACCCCGACAATGAAGAATTGCTCGTTCAGTTGGTCGAATTGGCAGGTTTTTTAGGTTACGAAAAAGAGCGCAAACGTTACAAAACATTGCTTGCCAAGCTGCAACGGAAAAAGTCGTAACCCTCTTTTTTACGTCGTTCTATCTGCGTTCCTCACCATCCCAACGAAGGGGGAATAGTACTATTCTCGAATCGCTCTCCCTTGGAATGCGGTGGTTGTTTGACTGATTTTTTAGAGCAAATTTTCTTTTTGGGGTATCCGAGGCAGAAAAGTTAAGAGAAGAGGGGTAGACGAGGGATGCAATTATTGGGAAAAATTGAATGCATTCAATTCGGATTTTGAATGCGTTCTTTTTTCAAATTGAATGCGACCAAATTTTCAATTGATTGCATCCAATTGAGTAGCTCTTCTTGATTGTTTCGTTATTGTCTGTCAATGAGAGTAATAGGAGGATCCTAATCATTGCCTCTTTCTCTTCTAAACACTACTTCGGAGGTGTGGCTCGGGATATTATATTTTGAATGTTTTTAGACTTGTTGTTACTCCTTTCTAATTGTACTCTAATCCGGGTAAGCGAGAGGGCTGCCTCGGATGAATGCCGCAAAAAAAGAAGAGAATAAAAAAACTTAATATCTGCACTCTTCGACACCTATCTAAGGGGAAAGAATTATTTTTGCCTGCCAAATAACCTCGCCGAGAGAGGATGAAAGCTATGATGAATGGGGGGAAAACTTTGAAACAGTGGCAGGAAAAACTCAAAAGTCTCTATAAGGACTTTAGAGCTTACAGCCGTGAACACCCCTCAAGGGTTATTATTGGCATTGGCGTTGTACTGATCCTCTACTCGCTTTTGCTGGGCGATAACAGCCTTTTCGTTCATAGAAAATATGCTCGAAGGGTGAGTCAGCTTGAAAAGCAGCTCTCGCAATCCAAACAGAAATTTCGTAGAGATAGCGTGCAGCTTAACTGGAATCTTGTCGATAGAGATGAGTTGGAGCATATTGCTCGTACAAAGTTTAACTTCAAAAAGCCGGAAGAGGTTGTTTTTATTCTTGTAGATAGCTCCACATTACAGCCTGTCAACCCCGATTGATTTCGTGATATTATGTCTCCCAAACTACACAATATACTTTACGTGATAAGTACCCTTTTGTTGCTGGTGGCACTTCTTATGTTGGTGGTGTTTGAGCTGCCTTGGGGGCGTTATTGTCTCTTGGCAGGGGCATTGGGGTATATGGCTGCGGTAGTTTTGTATCGACCCGGGCAGAGTTCTCTGCGACTAAACAGACTTATTCGCATGGGCCACTTCTCGGGGATGCTTTGGTTGGCGAGTGCATTAGCCCTCCTTTTTGAAAGTGCTACTTGGGCTATCTTTGCGGGCATTGCTTGCCTGTTTATGCTGTATAGTAACATAATGATTGCCTTTTCAAAGGATATAAAGAGACGAAATGAGAAATAAATCTTTAGGACGAAAAAAGCGTCAATTGGTGGCTAAGTGGCGGTGCGAAGAATCCATCTCCGTTTTGGAGGCTATGCGGATCTTTCTCCCCGATAGCAGCCGTACGTCTCACAAACAATATCTTCGAGATCGTTGTGTGCGTGTGAATGGAGAAGTATGTACCTCTCCACCCTTTATCGTTTCCGCAGGGGATACGATTGAGGTTTTTAATGTAGGCTTTTTGCCCCCGATTTCCACACCCGAGGTTAAACTGCTTTGGGAAGATGACTACTTTGTGCTTGTGCAAAAGGAGGCAGGGTTGCATACGATCTCTACAAGAGAAGGCGAGAAAAGAACAGCCTTTCGCATAGTGGCAGATTATTATAAGTCGGGTGACAGCATGGAAAAAATCTTCTTGTTGAACCGATTGGATCGAGAAACACCCGGTTTGATCCTCTTTGCGCGTAACAGAGATGTGCAGCAGGAGGTGTTGGAAAACTGGAAAAAGTATATTTTGTCCCAAACTTTCATTGCTCTGGTGGAGGGTGTTTTTGTCGATGAAGAGGGCGAGTTGTCTCTTGCTTTTGCAGAGGGCGCCAATTCTTCTCCTACGAAAGCGGGCGGAAAATCAAATAGTAAGAGGCAGGCGGAGGCTCCTCGGCGTTCGCGTGTCTCCTATCAGGTAATGGAAAGAGGGCAGTGGCGTACTTTGCTTCGCCTTACTCTACATGGGCGTTATAACGGCATACGCAGTCAGCTGAGTGAACAGGGAAACCCCATTATGGGAGAGAAAAATAAGGGCTGTGTGCTGCAAGCAACGAAAGCCTTGGCAATGGCGCAGAGTGAAATGCTTTTCTTACATCCGATAACGGGGCATAGACACCATTTCAAAGTGGAGGTTCCCTGCCATATTTACAAACAGGTAAAAGGTCGCTTGACTGCAGGCGAGCGGGCGAAAATAGAGGCAAAAGAAGAGTCCGAAACCAATAAGTCATTTAATTTAAGCTCTATAAAACCAATAAAAAGACCGTAATGAACAAGAGAACTATGTACCGATTAGGGTTCTTTTCCCTTCTTTTCTCCCTGCTCTTGGGCAGTGTGAGCGGATTGAAGGCGCAAATGCACCTCGATGTTCTTTCGTGGAAAGCGACACTTGAGGATAAGGGAACCGCTGAAAAGAAAATCATTGTAACTGCCAAAATCAAAGACGGTTGGCATCTTTACGATCAGAACATGCCCGCAGATGGTCCCAACTCTACGGAGTTTACTTTCTACAAGTTAGAGGGGGCAAAGAAAGTAGGCGGATTCGTTGCCACGAGTAAACCTCACGAAGAGTATGATAAGCAGTTTGAAATGACCCTTCGTTTCTTTGAAAAGAAGGTTTCATTTGTACAGAAGATAGTAGTTACAGACCCGGAGAAATTCTATGTGGAGTTGGGTGTAACTGCACAGGCTTGCGATGATCAGGCTTGTTTGCCTCCTGCAACAGAGGAGTTTACATTCAAACGTAGCGATCTCAAATCCACCGCAGCCGATACTTCGGTAGTGGAAGAAGCCGATAAAACGGAAGAGGTGGCTGCCACAGACTCTTTGGCAATGGCAGAAACGCAAGAAGGGGCGCCAACGACCGAAACCTCGAGAGCGGAAATATCGGCAGATATGCTGTGGACTCCCGTGGTGGATACGCTTAAGGCTTATGGAGATAAGACTTTGACACAAACGGATTCTTCCCTTCTTGAACTCCTTCTTTTCGGTTTCCTCGGAGGTCTTGTTGCCCTCATTACACCTTGTGTGTGGCCTATGATCCCGATGACGGTGAGCTTCTTTTTGAAGAGAACCAAAGATCGTAAGAAAGCTATCAAGGATGCCATAATATATGGATTGGGCATTGTCGTTATCTACCTTGTGTTAGGTTTGTCGGTAACACTCATCTTTGGAGCAAGTATGCTGAACAACTTGGCTACCAATGCTGTGTTCAATTTGATTTTCTTTGCCGTCTTGGTACTCTTTGCCATATCATTTTTCGGAGCGTTCGAATTGGTACTTCCGGCAAAGTGGACGAACAAATTGGACAGCAAATCCGACTCTACAACAGGGGTGTTAAGCCTCTTCTTCATGGCTTTTACACTCGTGTTGGTTTCTTTCTCTTGTACAGGTCCCATCATTGGTACCTTGCTCGTGCAAGCAGCTTCCATGGGTGATATTTTGGGTCCTGCCATCGGGATGCTCGGCTTTGCCATAGCTTTGGCTCTTCCTTTCTCTCTCTTTGCCATCTTCCCCAATATGTTGCAAAATATGCCCAAGAGCGGCGGGTGGCTCAACTCGGTGAAAGTGGTAATGGCTTTCTTGGAGTTGGCGCTTGCTCTCAAGTTCCTTTCTATTGCCGATTTGGCGTATGGATGGGGCATCTTGGATAGAGAGACCTTCCTTGCTTTGTGGATCGTTATCTTCACCTGCCTTGGGTTGTATCTCTTGGGCAAGATTAACTTTCCGCACGATACTCCGGTAGAGAAGATTGGGGTGGGTCGCTTCTTCTTGGCTCTCATCTCTCTCTCTTTTGCAGTGTACATGGTGCCCGGTTTGTGGGGAGCTCCTCTCAAAGCGGTGAGTGCTTTCTCTCCTCCGCTTTCTACGCAAGACTTCAACCTATACGATGGAGAAGTACATGCCAAGTTCGACAATTATGAAGAGGGCATGCGTTATGCAAAGGCACACAATAAGCCCGTTTTGGTAGACTTCTCAGGTTTTGGCTGTGTAAACTGCCGTGAGATGGAAAACTCCGTTTGGATCAATCCGCAAATCAAATCACTCCTTGAGGAGGATTATGTGCTTATCACATTGATGGTGGATGATAAGACTCCTTTGCCCGAAGTAATAGAGGTGGAAGAGACTATCGGAAACACTCAGAAACGTACCAAATTGCGTACCATTGGTGATAAGTGGAGTTACCTTCAAAGAAGCAAGTTTGGAGCTAATGCCCAACCTTTCTACATTCCTCTTGATCACAATGGAGTGCCCGTGGGACCTTCGTATCAACACGATCTCGATGTTGAGAAGTACCGTACTTATCTGACCGATGCTCTTAAGGAATTTAAGGAACGTATGAATGGAAAGTCCGCTCCCGTAGTGGCTGCCTCCGCTTCAACTCCCGCACCGGTAGCAGAATAATATCAATAGATTATAAGAGGCTGTTTTTGCTTGGTGACAACGAAAGCAGCCTCTTTTTTTGTATCAATACCAACCATAATCGTTTCTATCAGATGAATGCCAAAACAGACAAAGTCGAGGCTTTTGCTCGATTGCTCGATGTCTTGGACACGCTACGGAAAGAGTGCCCATGGGATCGGGAACAAACCAACGAATCGCTGCGTGCCAATACCATAGAGGAGGTGTATGAACTCTCGGAAGCTCTCCTTGAAAAAGATCATTTCAACACGAAAAAAGAATTGGGCGATGTATTGTTGCACATTCTTTTCTATGCACGTATAGCTCAAGAGCAGGGAATTTATGACATTGCCGACGTGTGCAATACTCTTTGCAACAAACTAATCTTTCGCCATCCTCATGTTTACGGCTCTACGGCAGCAGACTCTGCCAATGCTGTTGCGCAGCAGTGGGAGCAGATCAAACAAAAGGAAAAAGATGGCAACAAAACGGTACTTTCGGGAGTTCCTACCTCGCTTCCTTCCATTGTAAAGGCTTATCGGATACAAGACAAAGCTCGGGCGGTTGGTTTTGATTGGGAGGAACCTTCCGATGTGTGGCACAAGGTCCGAGAGGAACTGTGTGAAGTACAGCAAGCAATAGAAGGCAAAGACCCGATTGCCATAGAGGCAGAGTTCGGTGATCTTCTTTTTGCTGTGATAAATGCGGCACGCTTGTATAAAGTCAATCCGGACAATGCCTTGGAGCAAACCAATAAAAAATTCATCAGTCGTTTTGGATACATTGAGTCGGAAGCTTCAGCTAAGGGAAAGGATATAAAGCAACTGACCCTTGAAGAGATGGAATCGCTTTGGACGGAAGCGAAACAAAAAGAGAAAGCCTCGAATACCTAATCTATAATCAACGTTTCTTTATGTATTGTCCCATATGTCAGAGAGATGGATCCGAGCCTATCGGTGTTGTTATGGATCGCTTGGTTTCTCAAGAAAGTTTTGCTTTGGATCGATGTCCGCATTGCGGGTTTATTCGCACAGCTAACGCCCCACGAGGGGCAGCTTTGGGGCGGTATTATAAGAGCAAGGAGTACATCTCACACAGCGATACGCACAAAACGCAGTTCGATCGGTTGTACCACTATGCACGCAGATGGATGCTTATGCTCAAAAGAAGATGGGTGTTGAAGTATCTCCCCTCTCAAGAAAAGAGAGAGGAGAGGATGAACCTCTTGGATATTGGTTGTGGAACGGGCTATTTTGCCCATTATATGCAGCAGCATGGTTGCCGTGTAACGACCATAGAGCAAGATGCAGATGCACGTTCTTTGGCATTTGAGAAGCATGGACTTTCTCCATACACCGCGCTGTTGAATGCCCCCTTGGAGGAGAAATCGTTTGATCTTATCACGCTTTGGCATGTATTGGAGCATATCGACACTTTGGAGGAACATTTCAACACAATCACTCGATTGATCAAACCCAATGGTTTGTTGGTGTTGGCACTCCCCAATCCCACAAGTTGGGATGCTCGTGTCTATAAAATGGATTGGGCGGCATGGGACGTACCTCGCCACTTGTGGCATTTTTCGCCTGACAATATAGTTTCCCTGGCAGAGCGGTATGGCTTCCGTCTGAAAGCTGTTCGTCCGATGTGGTTGGATGTTTACTACATAGCTCTTCTTTCAGAGCAGCGAAAGGGAACAACTCCATTTGTCGCACTACTCAAGGCTCTTCCCATTGCTGTTTGGGGAACACTGAGGACAATGTTCAAGACACACGAAGCAAGTTCTTTAATTTACTTTTTTATCCGCTCATGAAACGCATTCTTTTTCTGTTCTTCTTATTCTCATACACTTATTTCCTTTGGGGACAGGACGCATCGAAAGGTTGGAGTGTGGTGTTGGATGGGGAAACTTTCTTTAGAAACAACGAGTATTCCGCTCCTTATGGAACAGGATATACGTTGCCCGGATACAAGTTGATGGCAAAGGCAGCCTATGAAAAATCTTTTCCCATTGGTACGGCACGTATTGAGGCAGGAGGATATGCCATGGGCTATTGGGGTGCCGAGGTTTATCCGAAAGGAACTTGGTTTGCAGAGCTTCCACATTGGACAGAGCAGTCGGAGCGGCAAAAGGTAGGGCGTGTCATTCCTCTTTTCGGGCTCTCATTGGCACCCAATAAACACTTTTTGTTGCGGATGGGAGCGTTGGATAAAGGGCAAAATCATGATTTGATAGCACCGCTGTATAATCCGGAATTACGCTACACGGCTGATCCCGAGCAGGGTGTGCAGCTCAAAATAGAGTATCCTTTCTTGCGAGGAGAGGCTTGGATTGATTGGCAGAGTTTCATCTTCAGAGCCGATCGACACCAGGAGGCATTCACCGCAGGGCTTACTGCATCCATGCCCATTTTGCTCCATTCATCCTATTGTATGGAGGCAAATCTGCAAGCCATGGCCACCCATCGAGGTGGAGAAATCAATTGGTTGCGTTCCGATACGGTGCATACTTATGCCGCTTTATCGTTGGGGGTGAAGCAGGCAATCACTCCTTTTCCCACTTTTCGGGAAAAAACATTTGTGTTGGAAACCTATTTTCTGCTCTCTTCCATGCGCACTGCAGAGCCGAATAATCCTTTGGGAAAGGGCTTTTATGCAAGTGTGGGTTACCAATCACCTCGCTTTTCGACCCATTTGGACTATTGGCGAGGACATAATTTTGTGGCTCCGATGGGTGGACCTTTTGTGAATAGTAGAGTTTTATGGGAAGGTCCTTATACAAAAGATGCGGAGCATACTTCTTTCCTTGCCCTGAGGGGAAAATATGCTTTTGTGAACAATCGTTCTATTTCTTTGGGCTTACAAGCTCAAGCGTGGTATCACTTACAGCCTTTGCCGCAGTCGAGCAGTTTGAGCCATGCTTTGGAACTGTATTTATCCTTCTCTCCTCAATGGAACTGGTAGGTTGGAAGAGAAATATCTGTTTACTGCTCGTATGAAAAGAAGAGCCATTACTTCGATGGGGAAGTAACGGCTCTTTTGCTTATTCTGTGCGGGATGTTCTCGGTCTTTTGGAGCGAGGAATTACTTTACACGGACCTTCGTACGATTCCGATTTTTACGGTACAATCACTTTACCCGCATGGCGAAGTCCTCGGAGGTCGATACCTAAGTATATATAGGTGCCTTTGGGTAATTGTGGAGCCGATAAGGATTGCGTCGCTCCTTCCATATTGTGTTGAAGAACAATACTTCCCTCTGCATTGTACAAGGTGATGCTTTTCAGAGATACACCGTGCCAATGCAACATCTCGTTTTGATAAGACACCGATAGAGTACTCTTGGTTTCAGTCGGTTTGAGTGTGGAGGTTGCTTTTTGGCACTCTTCGATACCGGGGCTTTTGTAACTCCATTTACCATTTTCAAAGCAGCGTAAAGCTCCTCTTGTATAGTAGCTAAGCAATTCTTGGAGTGTGGTATCGCCCTCTGCCATCTTTTGCAGTTCTTGATACATGGCATTGCCGGGATTGGGTAGGATACCCACTTGCCCGAGAATGGTTGCTTCCCATTCTTTGGCTTCTGTCTTCTTATCATCCAAACGGAATCGATACACTTGTTGGCGGAGTGTAGTGCCATTTAATTCGATGCTTTGCGAAGACTTGAGGGTAACGTCGAACGTCAATGTGCGCTCCTCACCTGTATCTTTGTCTTTGATAGCTTTCTTGTAATTGAGGATATGCTCGCCCTCTTTCTCCCAACCGAGGTGCAGTACGTCTATATTTCCCAATTGAGCCAAGCCCAAGGTTTCTGTGTGGAATTTTCTCTCAAAGACACTATCGGGTTGGAGTGCCGATTGTTCAAAAACTTCGTAGCGTACTGTTCTGGTGCTGGCGTAGCGTGTGTGGGGAACAGCTTCAACGTTGGTAACGGTCGCCTTTGTATAGCCGATTGAGGAAGGGTTGTCGTAGTACCAAACAGCACCTTTGTCGGGGAGTACAGATCCGGGCTGAGGATAAGGTGGCGTTACCCAATCGCATTCTTCCGAAGATACTTTGTAGGAAACAGTCCCATCGGAGTAGCAACGAAAACTTGTGGGATAATAAGGGTCTGTAACGTGCTTTTTCATTATCGAATTGTGCAGCTCAAAGTCCACAATGTCGTCCATGCTGATATTGTCTTTATCCGGATTTTCTGCATACAACCCGACCAGTTGCAGTACTGTGGCTTCTCTCGATGGGAATGTTTTTCCGTAATGAAACTTGTAAATTTGGCGGATTAGTTTTTGCCCGGAAATATCCACAACTTCTCTTTTTACTACCGTGATGGAGCGTTCTCCCTGCTCATCGTTCACACTCAACAGAGTATCTCCTTCCTTTGCATCCAGGTCATAGCGTAGGAGAAGTTTCGGTTTTTGCCCCGTACTTTCGTCTTTTCTTAGCTCATAAGCCTTTCCGCCGGCGTAATGCCAGTAGCGGATTTGCTCGGAAGAGGGTGTCATTGCATCGGTGTCATGTCTGCTGAAGCGCACCTTTTGTACCTTATACCCCTCAAAAAGCGTGTCTTTTTCAATAGTAACTTTTACAAAACCATAGCGATCGTAGGGATAATCGCCAAAGCCTTTACTCTCTGCAATCTCTTTGTAGTGCCACGTTGCTCCAACTTCGGGGTGTAAAGGCAGGGCAGTGGTTTCTTGTGCTGTGGCAACCCCCAATCCTGATAGCAGGCAGCTGATAAGTGTAATTACTTTCTTCATAGATTTGTAGATAGGTTATTTCTTCTATTATTCTTCTATTATTCTTCTATTATTCTTCTATTATTCTTCTTTGAGCTTTTTTTGCCCTTTCGTTTTTCTTCATTCTGCCGAGCCTGATGCAATTCATTTAGAACCACCAAAAGGCAGCGATAGAGGGGTGAAAAGATATTTTCTTTCCAATTCCTATTTAGTTGGGTAAGGGCTCAATCTCTCTACAAATATAATTCATTTTTTTTTACAATAAGTTTTGATTGTTATTAGGTAATGTCATCTATGTAAAAGGTGTATGGAAGTAGAGCAAAAAAGGGTTTTATTGTCAAAACAATAAGACCCTTTTCGTTGTAAAATAGAGCAAGGAGCTGTTGGGCTTCTTACGTTTGTATTTCGTCTATATTCACAAGTTTATTCACAATGGCATAGATCGTAAGCCCACTCGGACTGTGTATTTTTAGCTTTTTGGCGATATTGCGTCGGTGGGTGATTACGGTATGTATCGAGATGGATAGCTTAGAGGCGATTTCTTTGTTCGTGAGTCCTTTGGCAACGAATGCCACTACATCCTTTTCGCGGGGGGAGAGAAGGCGTTCGTCTTCGCTCTCCAAATCCTCTTCTTCCGGTTGGGCAACGATGGAAAGTAGCTGTTGTACAAAAGTTTCGGGGTTTTCTTCTATATTCAGTGCGGCATCATATCCGCTCAAATGATGGGTGTACATCCCTCCGGCACATAGAGCCACCAATTTACTTCTGTGCATTGCTTTTCCTTGTGTCTCGGCATGAAATCCGAAAATAACCGGGTTGGCAAGGATAATGTCGGGAGAGAAGAAATTGATCGTTGTCATCAAACTCTCCATATCTACAGTATTGGTTAGCTGTGCACGAAACCGATTGTTCCTCTTAATAACAGCCTCCACACCCAGTCCGATGAAGGGATTGGGCTCTATAATCAATAGCTTGTATACACTCTGTAACATGAGCTTTTTTATTCGTCAAAATCTTTTCCTTAGTGCTTTAGGTACAAGTAGATGAATTCTTCAAGAGCCTAAGCATTGTTCTTTTCCATCTTGCGGATGAGGGGTACAAAGAGGTTGTCCTCAATGAAGTTATGGGTTGCCAGATCTTCCTCTGTGGCAAAAATCTCGTGCAAAACAGCTGTAAGTTCATATCCGCTTCCATCGGGATAGTATTTGATGAGGATGTTTTTCAGCTCACTGATTTTAGCCTCGATTTTATCGTGTCTTTTGCTGAAAATATCTATGTTGTAGTTGCCGGCATCGGAGGGTTTTTCCACCAATTTACTCACGTAGGGGAAAACCGTCTTGTCTTCATAACCCATATGTTTGTGCACTTCTTCCACATATTCATCGAAAAAACGATTGATAAGGAGTACAATCTCCCGAGGTCCTCCGTCAATGGCTTTGTGCAGTTGCTCGCGCAAAAGAGGCAATCGATAGTCTAAGAAATAGTGGTGCGAACGCTTGAGATAATCAATGAGAGTCAGAGGGGATAGGGTCTCCAACTCCTCTGTTTTGAGCGAGGAGATGTGAAACGCCACGGCATTGATTACAGCCAAAAGAGTGGGTGTGTGCACATTGTTTTTGTCGCATACCTCTCTGATGGATTGCTCTCCGAACCCGAGAGGAATGCCAAAACGTGTGATAACGAGCAGCAGGTCGTAGTGGCCGCAGATAAGGTCGCTCATGAGCGTATCTGCCGTATATTTATGATTCTTATTCATAGGGTTATTGTTTTTATTACTATATCACAAAGGTACATAAGCCCAAGCACTTAAACAATAAATCGGCATACCTACAACTAATTACCCCCGCGGGGAAAGGGGTTGTGAGTGTAGGCGAAAAAGTTCTCGTCCCAATCTCGAAAATCGGCTTTTCAGAGGCGTACTGAATAGCCATTGCAAAGCCCTTCTATTTTGTATGCATACAAACTGAAAAATGAATGCATACAAATTTGATTTTATATGCATACAAATTGCCCATTCAATGCATTCAAATCGGATCGCCTATGCAAGTTCTTTTTCTTTTCATTGTCGCATAGAATACTTTTTCTCTTCTTATTCACTTGTTTTCAGCTTGTTACGTGGTATTACTACACTGAATTTTTATCCTTTTTTGTTCCACGGAAAAAGGATTGTCGGGCGGTGTTGGGAGTCCCTTGAGAGGGGGAAAGCATTCGGATGGTGGTATGCATCGCCGTGCATTTTTTCATATCGCAGAAAAGAGATACCTTTACACGATAGAGAATAATAGACGCAATAAAGTAGAACTACCCAATAATACATGTTGAAACATAAAACCATATGTGTGGAATTGTAGGATATATCGGATATCAAGAGGCTTATCCCTTGCTCATCGCAGGGCTGAAGCGTTTGGAATATAGAGGTTATGATAGTGCCGGCATTGCTTTGTTGAGCAGTAGCGGAGCCTTGAACGTATATAAAGAAAAGGGAAAAGTAGCCAATTTGGAGGAACGTTCGGCAAGTGCTGATCTAAGCGGAGCATTGGGTATAGCGCACACACGGTGGGCAACGCACGGAGAGCCCTGCGAGCGCAATGCACACCCTCATTATTCGGCTACCGAAGAGTTAGCAATGGTGCACAATGGGATTATTGAAAACTATCGAGAGATTAAGAACGACTTGATCGAGAAGGGCTACACATTCGTGAGTGATACGGACACGGAAGTTTTGGTACAACTCATCGAATATACCAAGAAAACATTTCAATTACCCCTGTTTGAAGCCATTCAGAAAGCGTTGCAAAACGTAATCGGAGCCTATGCCATTGCCCTTATTGACAAAACAGTGCCCGAGCGTCTTATCGCAGCGCGCAAGAGCAGTCCCTTGGTGGTGGGGGTTGGTGAGGATAACGCCGAGTATTTCATCGCTTCCGATGCATCGCCCATTGTGGAGCATACACGCAACATCATCTTCATAGAAGAGGAGGAGGTGGTTGAATTAATTCCCGGCAGAGCGCCTCGCATAGAGACCATTGATCGGAAAATAGTGCAACATGATCCGCAGGAAGTTACTTTCGACATCGGTATGATTGAGAAAGAGGGCTTCCCACACTTCATGTTGAAAGAGATATTCGACCAACCTCGATGCCTGCAAGATTGCATGAAAGGGCGTGTCAATAGCGAAATGCAGCAGATATTGCTCTCTTCGATGCTTGATCATAGGGCTAAGTTGATGCAGGCACGTCGGGTCATTATCCTCGGTTGTGGCACCTCTTGGCATGCAGGGCTTATCGGAAAACAACTGATTGAAGGCTTGGCACGAATGCCGGTGGAGGTAGAATACTCCTCAGAGTTTCGATACAGAAACCCGGTAATTCAAAAAGATGATCTCGTAATTGCCATCTCTCAGTCGGGTGAAACTGCCGATACGTTGGCAGCCATCAAGTTGGCAAAAGAGCAAGGAGCCTGCATTTATGGCATTTGCAATGCCATCGGTTCTTCAATAGCTCGTGCCACGGACACGGGTACATATATTCACGTTGGTCCCGAAATTGGGGTTGCTTCCACCAAGGCATTTACCGGTCAGCTTACGGTATTGGTCATGTTGGCTCTCTGTTTGGCAAAGGAAAGAGGCACTATTGCCGATGATAAGTATAGAGCTTTGGTACGGGAACTAACCACCATACCGGATAAAATAGCTACGATATTTGAGCAAAGCGAGCGCATACGAGAAATGTCGCAAATCTTTACCTACGCACATAATTTTATCTACTTGGGGCGAGGGTTGAACTATCCTGTTGCATTGGAGGGTGCACTCAAATTGAAGGAAATCTCCTATATCCATGCCGAGGGTTACCCGGCTGCGGAAATGAAGCACGGACCAATTGCTCTTATAGATGAGGAAATGCCCGTGGTGGTGATTGCCACAAAAGATGAGATTTATGACAAGGTGATTAGCAACATTCAAGAGATTAAAGCGCGCAAAGGACGTGTTTTGGCTATTGCTACCGAAGGGGATGAAGAGATTGCCAAGATCACGGACTATACGATAAAAATACCCCGTACGCTGCCGGAGTTGGATCCGCTGCTCTCTGTCGTGCCCTTACAATTACTCTCTTATTATATTGCCATAAATAAAGGTAAGGATGTAGATCAACCGCGCAATTTGGCTAAATCGGTTACCGTGGAATAAGGTTGAAAATCATAGATTATTAGGAGTTGTCAGAGTAATCCGCTTGGCTCGCTTACAGCCAACAAGCCTTTGAATTTTATGGATTACAGGATTTGTCAGGGCGGAAAAAAGACCCCCAATAAAACCAATTGTAGGGTTGGTATGTTATGAATAAACAAAGAAAAAAATAAGAATGTATGGACAATTATTGGAACAAAGACAATCAAAATTCGCCTACCTATGAGGCTTATGAAGTAGATGCAACGCGTCCTCAATATGTGGTTTCCACAGAAGAGGTGGGAAAACTGTTTCGCAATGTATTTGTGTGGATGGCTGCTGCTTTGGGATTGACAGGACTGACTGCCTATTTGGTCGCTTTCACTCCGCTTTTCTATGCCATCGCTTCCAACTCATTGCTCTTTTATGCATTGATTTTTGGTGAGTTGGGTTTGGTATTTTTCCTCTCGGCTCGCCTTCATAAAATCTCTTTTGCTGCGGCAAGTTTCTGTATGGCTCTCTATTCGGTACTCAATGGAGTTACTCTGAGTTTCATATTTGCCGCCTACACGGCTTCTTCGATCGTGAGTACTTTCTTCATTACCGCAGGTACTTTTGTGGCAATGGCGTTGATCGGTACTTTCATAAAGAAAGATCTTTCTTCTTGGAGCCGTTATTTGCTGATGGCTCTAATCGGATTGATTATCGCCTCTGTGGTGAATTTCTTTTTGAAGTCTTCCGGTTTGGAATGGATCATCTCCATCGTCGGAGTGCTTATATTCACGATACTTACGGCGGTTGATACCAACAAGATCAAGAATATGCTCCGTGAGTACGATGGCGTTTGGGATGGCGAAACAATGCGTAAGTTTGCCCTTATGGGGTCGTTGCAGTTGTACTTGGATTTTATCAACCTCTTCCTGTATCTCTTGCGCTTTTTGGGAAGAAGGAATTAAAACAACAAATTCAGCCCCTTATTCGAGAGAGTATTTATCGTGGGATTAAGGGGTGGTTAGTTAAAAACAAAAAGGGGAGTTGTCTTTGCGGCAACTCCCTTTTTGGAAAAAAGAAACTAACTAAATGATGAATGAAAAAAGATGGGTTGATATATTGGGTCTAAAGCAGGCCTTTTACTCCCATCCTTTGGAGGGTGGAGAATGGTTTGTGGAGCCTTGCTTCTTCCAACAATTTGCTTAATTATTGCGTTTTATTTTCTTCCCTTGTCCGCTACGGTTGGGACTTTCGGCAGGTTGCATAGCTGCCTCGATTTGTTTCCGAGTGAATTGCCCGATAAAGGAAATAGCGACATATTCCTCAGGCTCATCGACCAAAAGATAGAGATCGTGGGCTTCGTTTCCCTTCATCTTTGCCACAAAACGCATGGTGCGTTGCCCCTCTTTTACGAAGAATAACTGTTCATACTGTTTTTGTGAAGGCTTCAAAATAGGGGCGAATGTGGAGCGAATAAGGCTTATGTTCTGCGAATCGGAAGCCGTGAAGATATAAACGGAACTAACCGATTGGATCAACCCCTGCAAAGACGGCGAAGCACCATCTTTACTGCCTACCAATCGGAGTGTAGAGTGGGACAGCATGGAGGGAGATAAATATACAACGGTAATGCCCTCTGTTTGCATTAAGCGGTCGAAGTCGATCTCCTTATTTTGCGCCTTTGTAGGGGAAGAAAAAAGGCTGCTTAGCAAAATTGTCAGTAAAGAGATGAGTAGAATGCGCGGACTATTCATAATGATCTAATCAATTCAAAGTCAATTTGTCGGATAATGTAATGGTAAAGTTTCCCAACCATAAGGAGTGCGCTCCATGACGGGATCTAATTGTTGATACGAAGTCTCGATGAAATAAGAGGCATCGTTCAAAGCGGATTGTGCTTTGGCACAACTACTATATCCACTCTCAAGGCAGTCATTGAGCAGAGAAAAGGCTCTCTGTGCGTGGCGATCCACTTCTTCTTGAGCAATGTATGTATCGTTTCTGAACGATCGTTCCTCGGAGAGGGAGCGATATATGCCCATAGCTCCCAAAGTGAGTAGGAGTGGCAAGGCAGCCGCTACGGCATATTTCTTAAACATATACGCTCTATTGCCCGCTTTTTTCAATGGGGAAAGGGCGATTGCTTTGGAGTGCAGCTGATGCGCCTCGGCAAAAAGGGTCTCCACCACTCGTAGGTCTGCCTGATAGATACTATCGGCCGGCTCATCCAATAGAGTCAGATAGAGTAGCAACTCCTCATCGGGTGTGGAGGCTCCGGCATAAAACTTATCCAATAGGTGGGGTAGTTTCTCTTTTGTCATCATTATCTTCAGTTGATATAGTAGCTCTATTGCTCAGCATCAAACAGGTTGCGAACCTCTTTTCTAAGCCTTGACAGGCTGCTTCGTACGGTGGACTCCTGAAGTCCCAACTGTTGAGCAGTCTCTTCATTGGAAAGCATTTCATAATGCCTCAGTCGAAAGATGCTTTTTTGTGGCTCTTTGAGACTGTTCATCCACTCTTCAATTCTTTTTTCTACACTCTTCCCAATGAGTTCTTCATGGGGATTGGCAGAGAAATCAATCCTGTTTTGCAGTGCCCAGTCTGCCTTTTCTCCCGTCTCTCGAAGCCTTTCGGAGGCACTTTTGAGTTTATCTAAACAGCGATTGCGTGCCAGGCGTATCACATATGCTTGCGGAGAAACGATTTCGTCCAGCGAAGATCTTTGTTCCCAGAGCTTTAGAAATATGTCTTGCGTCGTATCGGCTGCCATTTCTTGATCGGAAAGTAATGCTACGCACACCGAAAGGATCACCTTTCGCAAGGGCAAATAAGTGCTGTTGAATGTGGTAGCATCCATATTTTAGTTACTGCTGTTGAGCATCGGGAACCATTTGCACATGGCTTTTTACGGCAAAAACACCTTTCAGGCAGATGGCTGTGTATTCTTTATTGGCCATCGAAATGATGTAGAGTGTCTTCTCGTCGCTGTTTGCATCCTTGTGTGCATAGATGCGCACCGATTCACCCGCTTCTTGTGCCAATGTAATCAGCTCGCAATCGGCAAAAGAGTGCGTATTGAAAAGAGTCTTTAGTTTCTCTTGATGGGCAGAAGGAAAAGTGTCAAGAGCATTTATTGTAATAATGGACACGCTTCCTTGTATTTCAGATTTGCCATCGTTCTTTTCCTCATTTCTTGCATTTGAGGAGTCTTTGACCATCGAACGATGGGCAGAAAAGGGAACTCCTTTGAATAGGGACTCTAATTGGGGGGAGTCCAAATGCATTATCTCTATCCCTTTTATTTGAGCACACTCAGCAAACAATGCGGCGAGTTGGGGTGTTGCTCCCTTCTGTGCGCTGCATTGCCCTATACCGATTAGTCCCACAAGGGTGAAAATCAAAAATCTAATCATCACTATTCCAACACTAATAATCCATATAATGTTTCCTTTGCCCCGCTTCGTAGAGAGGGTAGTCAAGGAAGCCTACACTTACTTAGACGATTGATTTTTTTATTTGTTGCAGCATTGTCAAAAAAAACTCTTCGACGTTGTGCACTTTGCCATCCGTAGGAGGAATGGGCGAGAAGGGGAGATGAAATTTCTATTTTAGCTTTTTGTCGATTAGGCTTAATCGATTGAGGAATTATTTTTTAGCAATCGATATTTGAGAAATGCAGGTGACGATTTGGTAACCATGCAGATTTTCAGCGTTTTGCATTGCTATGCTGTCAAATAACTCTTTTATTTGTGGGTATAATGCCTTTGAAAGTGCGAGCTATCGGTGCCCATTTTGTACAATCAATTTGTGGAGTAAGAAAATCATTCATCCCATTCACGGGTTGTGTTATCGGCAGCATTGTACTGTTTCCATCGTCCCAATTTTTTGTCGTCGGTATATTGTCCCTCGATGGTTATATAGGGCTTGCCCTCTTGTGTAGATTCCATACGATAAGAGCCATCAAGTTTTCCGTTACGGTAGTGTCGTGTAGTCCTGCTGCGAAGCGTTCGCCCATCCTCAAAGATTTCCCACTCCTCACCCTCTTTTTTGCCGTCTATATAATGGGATTCAAAAATCTGTTCACCCGTCTTGCTGTCAAAACGGCGTTCCCGTCCGTTCTCCACACTCTGCCTATACTCTTTTTCGGTTTCTATCTTGCCGTTACGAAAATAGGTTCTTACTGTTCCCTCTATTTTGCCTTGCTGCAAGGGTGTTTTCTTTCGGGGAGTAACGCCGTCTTGATAGTACTCCGTGAATGTGCTGTTACGCTTGCCTTGGGTATATACACCCGATTCACGCAGTACCCCATCACGATAGCGGCGATAATTGCCGCTTATTATGCCGTCGGAAAGTTTAACGTGCTCCTCGTCAAGCCCTCGTATGATACGATATTCTCCCTGCAATGGCTGTTTATTGCCTTTTTTATAATAGACCGTACGGCGTGCGTTATCCGTTACAGTCTGTAAATCGCCCCATTCCACTATTTGTTGTGCGGAAGCCGTGCCACACAATAGCAAAAAGAGGTATAGTGCTAATATCCTATTCATTGTACTTTTACTTCTGGGGGGGTGATAATCTTCGGTAGATAACTCACTTGTTGGTTATCATCAACTCAATAAAGTTCAGCCATACAGTCCGCTAAGACATAACGTTCTTTTTCTTTATTCTTTTAATATAGCATTACACTGATAGCGAAATCGGTCGTTCAGTAGTAGAGTAGAGTAAGAAGATTTTCAGGAGCGAATAACTTGCACGCCGTATCTTGTAACATAGTGGCTGTTACGGACTTGATGCGCTCTTCTATGGTGGCAAGAGAATCGTATTTTCGATAGAAAAGAAGACTTTTGCCCATGGAGAGGAAAGCGGTTTCTCGGTTGTCTGCGGCAATGGCAAGCTGTCCCATGATTTGTCGTTGGGCGGCAGCGAGTTCTCGAGCACCAATGGGATCATTGCAAAGACGATCCAATTCCTCGAAAACAAGGCGTTGAGCGGCTTCTCTGTCTTTGTGGGCACAGCCGAAATAGATGGTAAATATGCCGGAATTGGAGTAGGGCGTATAGTTGCTGTCTACGGAATAAACATAGCCTCTTTCCTCTCTCAAACTCATATTAAGCCGAGAATTCATGCCCGGACCCCCTAATATATTATTGAGCAGTGTGGTAGCCAAACGCTCCTCTTGGTGCATGGAAAAAGCATATCCACCTAAAACACAGTGGGATTGATAGGTGTCAAAGCGATGTGCCATACGGGATATTTTCGGCTTTTCACCCACAAGATGAGTGAGGGTGTGCGCCTCTTGAGTGGGTGGAAAGTCGCATGACGAAGGAAAATAAGCATCGCAAAAAGCCAATACTTGTTCGATGTTCACTTGTCCTCTCAAGCAAAGAATCATATTCTCGGGGCGATAGTATTGGCGGATAAATTTGCGTGCTGCCGACGATGAAATGCGCTCGACTGCGGGGATTGTACCCAGAATGTTGTGCCCCAACGGAGATCCCCTGAAGAGAATGTCCTCAAATTCGTCGAAAATTTGCTCGGCAGGAGTGTCTTTGTAACTGTTTATTTCTTCGATGATTACCGATTTTTCTCGCTCAAGCTCCTCTTCCGGGATGCGGCTGTGCAGCACAACATCGGAGAGCAGATGCAGCATGCGGTGCAGGTATTGTTCCTTGAAAGCAGCATAAACAAAGGTCTCTTCTTTGGTAGTATAGGCATTGATATCTGCCCCCACTTCCTCGGCTCTTTGAATGATTTGCTTTGAGGAGCGCAGCGAGGTGCCTTTGAACATCATGTGTTCTACCAAATGTGCCATCCCGAAGTAGCGTTGGGGATCGTTTTTGGCTCCCACACGAACGATATAGCCTGCATAGGTTATGGCATTTTTGTCGGGAAAATAGGCAATGGTCAATCCCGAAGAGTGGTTGTGTAGATGGTAATGCTCTTGCGTGGCGGAAGGATGAGGGAGAATAATCATAGACTTACGCTGTACTTTGCTTATGCTGATGAAAATGGAGAATGAACCTCTTGGAGAGATCGTTTGAAAACGAATGATCGTCTTTCAAAGAGAAAGAAAAGTCGCCATCTCTTCCCAATAAAGAAAAGATAGCGACCTTTGTTATTGGCTTTTCGTGCAGTCAGATGAGAGTTTTTCTCTGAAAAACGACCTCTGCCGGCACCGCAGCAACAGACTATTACTCCGCTTGAGGAGCTTCAGCCTCTGCTGTTTCTGCAGCCTCTTCAACAGTTGCTTCTACTGTTTCTTCTGCATTTTCGGCAGCTTCTGCTTCCGCTTTGGCTTTAGCTTCGGCGGCACGTTTCTCTGCCAATTCAGCAGCTTTAGCCTTGTTAATTTCTTGTTCTGCTGCAAGACGGTTCTTAGCCTCTTCACGTTTCTTTGCATCGCGAGATGCAACTACTTCGTTCAGCTTGTCCATTTTGCCCTTGCGCCACGCTTCAAAACGGCTGTCTGCCGTTGCTTGGTCGAAAGCACCTTTCTTTACTCCTTCGTTGAGGTGTTTTTTCAGAAGCACCCCTTCACGAGAGAGAAGGCTGCGCACTGTGTCGGTAGGTATGGCACCCACGCCTAACCAATAAAGAGCTCTTTCGAAATTCAAATCTACTGAAGCAGGATTTGTGTTCGGGTTATAAGAACCTATCCTTTCAATAAATCGTCCATCTCGTGGAGCCCTGCTGTCTGCGATTACGATCTTGTAGAAGGCATAGCCTTTGTGACCGTGACGCTGCAATCTAATCTTAGTTGCCATTTTTTACGATTGAATTATAAAACTCTTTTACTTATCAGTTCTGTGCATCTCTGTACACATTGACCGCAAAGATAGATGTTTTTTTCGATACTACGCACAGCCCGATCATTTTGTATGCATCCAAACTCAAATTTGTATGCGTACAAAATCGGATTTATATGCATACAAATGAACATTTGAATGCGATCAAAAATGAACCAACGAGGTGTGAAAATGTAAGATATTGGAAATGAGAATTATACTCTAAATTTAGTATTCCTTTTTTTCGATGAGTTGATGAAGTGTATATTGTAGAACCGTATCCACTCCTTTCAGGAAATCATCAGCTGTTTCACGTATGTAATAGTGGGGAGGAATGCCTTTGCCTTCAAGGGGAAATCCCAGCAAAGAATAGGCAAACGGTCGGGTGGGAATACAGAAGTAGGTACCCCGCCGAGAGACGAATGTGCGAGGTCCGTTGCCGCTATCGCCTCCGGTCTCTTCGCCTACAAGGATGGCATTTGTGCCCTCTTTCATATCTAATACAAAACTTTCAGCAGCAGAAAATGTGTAGTTGCCGATGAGTATGAATACTTGTCCCTTGTATCCTTGAGGATGAGGCTCTATCAATTGGTTGTGTCGCAAGCAGTGTGGATGGGGTGCGCTGACGAAGTAGCTGCATAATTTTCTCCCTATTTCGCTGTCTCCCCCTCCGTTTTTCCGCACGTCGATAATTAAATAGGGCTTTTCGCATAGCGTGAGATACTCTTTTTGAAAGCGTTCAAAAGGCTCTTTCATCATACCGTTGATGGCGATATAAGCTACACTGTCATTGATTACTCTTGTATCAAAAAGGGTTTCTTCAGGTGTTTCGATTTGCCCGAAACGGGACAGAGAGAGTGTGTATTCCATCGTGTCTCTACCTCGTACCACAGTGTAGTGACGGATGGAGTCTTGCGGACTTCTGAAAACCCAAGAGGCAGCCATATTCTTTCGGCTTTCATCGGTGGAGGCATAGCTCTTTTTGCCTTGTCGCATCAGCCATTCTTGGGCGGAGGTATGGTCTATTCGGACTATTTTATCCCCCTTTTGAAATCCTTGTGTAAGGAGGTAGGGAGAAATTTCGTCGATCCAAAGTTCATTCTCAATGAGTCGGGGTACCGTCATGGCGGTATAGTTGTTTATGCCCAACAGAGAGGCATGTCCGACTCTGAGGGTGGCAAAATATTCTGCCAACAAATCGTAGTATTCAAATGTGGAACCGACGTTGCGCACTCTTTCAGCGAAACTTAAGTATAGCCCCTCCGGAGAAATGCTTTTTTCGGAGAAGAATGGAAAATGATCGCACACTATTGAGTGCACATCCTCAAAGTCCTCTATACATTCCTCCTTGTCAAAAGGAATATCGGCGAGAAAGCGAGGCTTTATTTCGGGTTCATTCAAGAGAAAAAAGTGGGTGTATGTGAAAAAAAATCCCAATCCGATAAGTGAAATACAGCCTAATATGGCTGTGATAATCAGGAGTTTGTTGCGCATGATTGTATTCAGTCAATTCTGTTGCAGTCTATGGATATGGCTTATTTACTGTTTTTATAGCCCATCTTGTGCAGTAAAGGAAGGAGTTGGGAGCGTTTGTCTCCTTGCAATATAATCATCCCATCTTTTGCACTTCCGCCACAGCCCAAGGCTTGTTTGAGTCGAGTTGCCAAACCTTTAAGGTCAGCTTCGGAACCGATAAAGCCATTGATGACGGTGGCTTCCTTACCCCCTCGTCCGGCACGTTCATAACGGATGCGTAATGGCTGTTGTTCGGGAGCACGGGTTTCGACCTCTTCTCTCGGTATTTCGGGCGAAAAATCAGGGTCTGTACTGTATACCAATCCCCCAAAGTCGTTAAATTGTTTCATCATTGTCCAATTTAGTATCTGAATGTACTTCCGCCCAAAAACTCCCGTAGTAGAGAGGTGCCGGGCAATTTGTCTATTTGGATGTAGTTAATCATACGGAGAAAGCGGAGCAAGCGTTGCGCTTCGCTGTATTCGGGTACCATGGGCGGCACTTCCCAAAGCAGCGGCTCGGCAAAGCTCCTGAGGGCTGCCAATTCATACACCATGGCACTGTTGAACATGGCATCTGCATTCTCTTGGAAGGGAAATACCCATTTGTCCTCCCCTTTGCGCACAGAACTCCAGCGTTTAAGCGTTTCTATCGCAGAGTAGCCTCGGTAACGATAGTCGCGTACCATGCGGCGTAAGAGACGATTGTCCGTTGTTGGTACACGGTTATGGGCGTCCAATCCGATGGTTGTGAGCGCACTGACATAGACTCTAAAAAGAGCTTCTTGGGGAAATGTAGGCAGAAGATTTGAGTTTAGGGCGTGTATCCCCTCTATGAGCAAGACATCGCCTTCCTTCAGCGTGAGGCTGTGCCCGGTGTAGACTCTGTGCCCTGTTTTGAAATCAAAGGTGGGTATTTCTACCTCTTTTCCTGCCAAAAGAGCAGCCAAATCTTTATTGAACAACTCAAGATCCAATGCGTAGAGGGACTCGAAGTCGTATTCTCCCTTTTCATCCAAAGGAGTTTTTTCTCGATCCACGAAATAATCGTCCATCGAAAGCATATGAGGCTTGAGATAGCAGGTGCGCAGTTGGGTGCAAAGCCGCTTGGTAAAGGTTGTTTTTCCCGAAGAGGAAGGACCCGATATGAGTATTATTCGCACGCCTTGGGTGTATCGATGGGCAATCTCTTGTGCTATTTTTGCAATTCCTTTTTCCTGCATGGCCTCCGATATGTGGATAATATCGGCGATTTCGTCTCTTTTTATGGCTTTATTCAGGCTGCCGATATGCTCCAACTCAAGCATCCCCAACAAGTGTTCTTGCTCTTGTATTACATGGCGCATTTTGGGTTGCGTGGTGATGGGTGCTAAAAAATGGGGGGCGTTGCGGTTGGGAATACGCAGAAGAAACCCATCTAAATGTCTCTCCAATCCGTATAGGTATATGTATCCTGTGGAGGGGGCTAAGGAGCCGTAGTAGGTGTCGGGATAGCCATCAAGTTCCCAATATGTGGTATAGGGGAGTTGTGCCGTTTCGATCAGATCCGATTTGTCACTCTCTCCAATGGAACGAAACAGCTCAATCGCTTTTTCTGAAGAGATGGTGCGAGGGATAAAGGGCAAATCTGCTTGGATCAGTTGGTTGATCCTCTCAAGAAGATGTTCCAAATCCTCATCCGTAATCGGAGTGTTGCGTTTAATCGAACAGTAATATCCGTTGGCTAAGGAGTGTTCAACGAAAAATTTGCTTCCCGGAAGCACATCGAACACAGCCTTGCTGACAATGAAACTGAGCGTGCGTATGTAGGTGCGCATGCCACTTTCGTCGGAGATGTCTACAAAGTGCAGTGTGGCAGGTTCATATACTCTTTCCAAAAGACTGACTGTGTTATTATTCACTCGGCAATTTATGGCCCTAAATCCAAGCTCTTGTTCGTATTGCTTTGCCAAGTTCAAAAGGGATATACCTTGAGGAACCAGCTCCTCTCTGTCAAGGTTTGTGCAGCGCACCAATATGCTGTTCATAGATTTTTTGAGCATTTTCGACTATATTTGTCGTCAAAAATAAGGAAAGAATAAAGATTGACAGACAGATGGAGTACGGAATTTTTGATTTGATTAAGCTAATTGGCGCCTTGGGACTTTTCCTTTATGGAATGAAAATCATGAGCGAAGGGCTGCAAAAAGTTGCGGGCGATAGGATGCGCACCGTGCTTTCGGCGATGACCTCCAATCGTTTCTTGGGCGTGTTTACGGGCTTGTTGGTAACAGCTCTCGTGCAGTCTTCTTCGGCGACGACTTTGATGACAGTGAGTTTTGTTAATGCAGGACTGCTCAATTTGGCTCAATCAATCAGTGTAATCATGGGTGCCAATATAGGTACCACGGTTACTGCTTGGATTATTTCACTCCTCGGGTTCAAGATAGATATTAGTGCCTTTGCCATCCCTCTTTTCGCTTTTGCCATCCCTCTTATTTTTTCAAAACGTAATAAGTGGAATTCTTGGGGGGAATTTGTTATCGGCTTCTCGCTCCTTTTCTTGGGACTTCAGTTCCTGAAAGATGCCATGCCCGATTTACAGAGTAATCCGGAGGCGTTGGCTTTCTTGCAGAAATATACGGGATTGGGATTTGCTTCCGTATTGATATTCCTCTTCATAGGAGCGGTGATGACAGTCGTTGTGCAATCGTCCAGTGCTACCGTTGCCATTACGTTGATCATGTGTTCCAAGGGGTGGATCCCTTTCGAGATGGCAACAGCAATGATATTAGGAGAAAATATAGGTACTACCATAACTGCCAACCTCGCTGCACTGAATGCCAATATCACAGCTAAGCGTACAGCATTTTCACACTTTCTCTTCAATATGTTGGGAGTCGCCTGGATATTGTGTTTATTTTATCCGTTTACCAATTTCGTTGCAGAGGTGAGTGCTAAGGGTGGATATGATCCTCGTGAACTTTTTGGTTACATTGGCGAACTTTCTCGCACCTATTCTCCGGAGCAAGTAGCCCTTGCCTCTTCCGGAACAGCAGTGACGGATGCGGCATTGCAAGCTGTACAGACGAAATTGTTGGGCATGGCGGGTGCCATATCGGTAGGCTTGGCATTATTTCACACCCTTTTCAATGTGGCAAACGTTTCCGTGATGATTTGGTTTGTGCGATTGTACGTTTACATATGTGAACGTGTGATACGCCCGAAAAAGACGCAACTTTCAACGGAAGAACCGGAGACGCACTTGCGTTTTATATCCTCTCGCATGCTTTCTACCAGCGAGCTTTCTCTTCCTCAGGTTCACAAGGAGATTGCCTCCTATGGGCGTCGTACTTTGGAAATGTTGGAGATGGACAAAGCTCTTATTCAAACGAAAAGTAAAGAGGAGTTTGAACAGGTATTCAATCGAATTGAGAAGTTTGAAAATATATGCGATCGTATAGAGGTTGAAATCGTCAATTACTTGAACAAACTTTCGGATGGCGATTTGAGTAGTGAAACGAAAGAAGAGGTTCGTGCCTTGATGCGTGTGGCAACGGAGATCGAGAGCTTGGGAGATACCAGTTTCAATATAGCGCGTACCTTGAAAAAGCAGGGGATGAACGGATGCACTTTCAGCCCTCAGTTGGAAGAGCAACTTCTTCTTTTGCATGACATTGTTGTTCGTTCGGCACAGTACATGATAGAGGTTCTTGAGATGCCTAATCCATCAGCCGAAGCGGCTCACAAAGCATACAATATAGAAAATGAAATAGACCACAAACGCGATCTCTTGAAGGCGAAAAATATGCAAGATTTGGACAATCATGTATACCCTTATCAGGAGTCTGTGTACTATCTTGACATCATTGACGAGTATGAACATTTTGGAGACTATGCTCTCAATGTTGTCCAAGCTGTGGTGGAAAAAAAAGCGTGAAATAATTTCACTTGAAATATTATGGCAGTAGAAGTACAAGTAGTACAGAACAGAGCAGACCTCAAGCGGTTTGTTGCATTCGGAAACGATTTATACAAGAAAAATCCGTATCACATTCCTTTGTTGCTTGATGATGAATTGAACACTTTGGACAAGGAAAAGAACCCTGCTTTTGAATTCTGCGAAACGGTATACTTCTTGGCATATCGAGACAAAAAGCTCGTGGGGCGTATTGCCGGGATTATTAACCATAGAGCCAATGAAACCTGGAATCAAAACAACGCACGCTTTGGCTTTGTCGATTTCATAAATGATAATGAAGTTGTGGATGCTTTGTTTTCCGCGGTAGAGAATTGGGCACGGAGTCGCAACATGGATATGCTGCAAGGTCCGATGGGTTTCACCGATTTGGATCGTCAAGGTATGTTGGTGGAAGGCTTCGATCAGCTGGGGACGCTTGCCACGAATTATAATTACGCTTACTACCCTAAGCAGATGGAACGCTTGGGCTTTATCAAAGATCAGGATTGGAAAGAGTTCAAAATACAAATGCCCGAGTCTATTCCCGAGAAGCACCTTCGTATAGCAGAAATTGTAAAGGAAAAGTATGGGCTGAGGGTCGTTAAGTTCAATTCGAGAAAAGAATTGCCCTCCTATATAGGTCCCATTTTTGAGACACTCAATAAGGCTTATGCCCATCTTTATGGTTTTTCAGAGTTGAGTCCTGCCCAAATAGATTATTACGCCAAGATGTACATTCCTCTCTTGCGGTTGGACTTCGTTACAGTTATCGAACGCATAGAGGACAACAAAGTTGTTGGTTTTGCAGTTGCTCTCCCCAGTTTGAGCAATGCCTTAAAGCAGGCAGATGGCAAATTATTCCCATTCGGTTTTTTGCACTTGTTGAAGGCTTTGAAAGGAAGAGTGAAGGTGGTAGACCTCTATTTGGTAGGTGTTTTGCCCGAGTATACCAATAAGGGAGTGAATGCTCTTTTGTTCAATGATCTGATCCCCATTTTTAAGAAGAGTGGGGTAGTGTATGCAGAGAGCAATCCTGAGCTGGAGACCAATATGGCTGTGCAAATGCAATGGAACTATTTTGAGCGTGTGCACCACAAAACTCGCAGAGCTTACATAAAGCAATTATAATTTTCTATGGAGTTGGATACCTCAAAAGTGGGATACAGCGAAACCGACTTTACCACACTTTCTTGGGATGAGCATATTCGTCGTCGTCCCGGTATGTATATTGGTAAACTGGGTGATGGAAGTGTGGCGGATGATGGTATCTATGTGCTCTTGAAAGAGGTGATGGACAACTCCATAGACGAGTTCGTTATGGGGCAGGGGAAGACCATAGAAGTAACCATAGAAGAGGGAAAGGTCTCTGTGCGGGACTATGGTCGTGGCATCCCTTTGGGTAAACTGAATGATGCAGTTGCCAAGATGAACACGGGGGCAAAGATAGATTCTCATGCTTTCAAGAAATCGGTGGGGCTTAACGGTGTGGGGTTGAAGGCTGTCAATGCCCTTTCAAAAGAATTTATAGTGCAGTCTCATAGGGATGGCTCGACCAAAAAAATCTCCTATTCTTTTGCCAAAATGCAAGAGGAAACAGAGGTAGAGGCTTCGGAAGAGCCCACCGGCACACTCATTACTTTTGTACCCGATGCGAAATTGTTTCGCAACTATGCATACAGAAATGACATTGTAGTGGCAATGGTTCGGAATTACACTTTCTTGAACGCCGGGCTTACGATAATATACAATGGCAAGAAATATCAAAGTAAAAACGGACTGAAAGATCTCCTTGCAGAGGATTTGGCAGGGGACCCTTTGTATCCCATTATTCATCTTCAGGGAGAGGACATAGAGGTTGCCATCACTCACATCAATCAATACGGGGAGGAGTTTTACAGCTTTGTCAATGGGCAGAACACAACTCAAGGAGGCACGCATTTGAGTGCATTCCGAGAGTCGGTTGCTCGAGTTATAAAGGAGTTTTTTTCAAAAAATTTTGATTACACAGACATTCGCTCCGGAATGGCTGCCGCCATTAGTATAAAGGTGGTTGAGCCTACATTTGAAAGTCAAACCAAAACCAAGTTAGGTTCGAGAGATATGGTTCCTGACGAACCAGCATACGATGGAGACGTGCTTAAGGGTGTTAGTATTCAGCGTTATGTGGGCGATTTCTTGAAAGACAGACTGGATGATTTTCTACATATCCACGGAGCGACATCGGAGGTCTTGTTGAAAAAAATCCAGGACAGCGAACGTGAGCGCAAGGCAATGAGTGGAGTTGCCAAATTGGCGCGCGAGCGAGCTAAAAAGGCAAGTTTACATAATAAAAAGCTTCGGGACTGTAGTATTCACTTTAATGACATAAAGGCAAAAGAACCGGAGAAGACAACTATTTTTATAACCGAAGGAAATTCGGCAAGTGGGTCGATAACCACTAGTCGAGACCCCAAATACCAAGCCGTATTCAGTCTAAGAGGAAAACCATTGAACTGTTTCGGTTTGACCAAGAAGATAGTTTATGAAAATGAAGAGTTCAATCTTTTGCAGGCAGCATTGAATATAGAGGATGGCATGGAAGGATTGCGCTACAATCGCGTTATCATAGCTACCGATGCTGATGATGATGGGATGCATATTCGTTTATTGATGCTTACTTTCTTTCTTCAGTTTTTCCCGGACTTAGTGCGCAAGGGGCATGTTTTTGTTTTGGAGACTCCGCTGTACAGAGTAACCCTTCCCCTTTCAGAAATTCAAGCTCGCAAGAAAAAAGAGAAAAAACACACCGAAGATTACACGTACTACTGCTATACAGATCAGGAGCGTGATGAGGCTTTGTCCAAATTGGGAAGGAAGGCAGAATTGACTCGCTTTAAGGGCTTGGGTGAAATTTCGGCGGATGAGTTTAAGGGATTGATTTCAGAGGAAAATATCAAACTCAAGCAAGTAACCTTACGCAAAGAAGACACTTACAAGCATTTATTGGATTTTTACATGGGGAAGAATACCCCCGAGAGACAAGATTTCATTATAGGAAATTTGCTCCTTGAAGAATAAATGTTCACCTCGTTTATGGGACAAAAAACAGCCGTTTTTGCCGGGACCTTTGACCCTTTTACAGTGGGGCATGCCGATATTGTTTCCAGAGGGCTTGCTCTATTTGACAGTGTTGTTGTGGCCATAGGAGTGAATCCGAACAAGAAAACCTATTTCACGGCGCAAGAGCGTTTGCAACAGATAACTCGTTTGTACCAAGGCAATGAGCGGGTGCGGGTGGTTTCCTATACGGGATTGACAGTAGATTTGCTTCGTGAGATTGGGGCAACTGTTCTGTTGAGAGGGGTTCGTTCTCTTCTGGATTATGAATATGAAAGGCATTTAGCGGATGTGAATGCTCATTTGGGAATAGATACAGTGTTGCTTTTCACGGCACAACAATATGCCCATATAACAAGTGGTACAGTACGTGAACTGCTCCTTTTTGGGCATGATGTCTCGTCTTTTCTTCCTGCGGGACTTGTTTTGTAGCTTTTTTTGTGTGATTTTGTGAAAGACGGTAGAGGTATAAACGCCGTTTTTTTTGCACGTTCGTTTCGCTTTTGAGCGAAAATGAGGTCTGTCGTCCGAGTCGAAATTCTTGTCCAAACGACCTTTTTCTTGCCGTTTTTTTATATTTAGTTGCTTATTCTAAAGAATATGTTATCTTTGCGCAGTGATTGTAGTGTGAATTGAGAATTCAACAAGTAATAGTAACCGCTAACAATGAATAGTAAAATGATGAAGGTAAAGTACTTATTGCTCTCTTTGATGGGAGCTACAGCACTCTCAGCAAGTGCTCAACAAACTACGACACCTGAGGCAAAGACCCTTCCTGCTCGTAAAACGGCGTTTGACCGCTCTTCCGGGCATTGGTTTTTGACCCTTCAAGGAGGTGTTAATGCTCAGTTCTTGGGAGAAAATGAGAGCCAAGATATCGTAAAGCGTCTTTATGTTATGCCTACTCTTTCTGTGGGTAAGTGGCATAACCCTTATTTTGCAACTCGTTTGCAATTGTTCGGAGGTCCCACACCTGTGTTTTACAAGGATGCAGCCGGAACCGTTCAAAAGTTGAACACTGCCACAGCCGGGGCTCACTTCGATTTTATGTTTGATGTTGTAAATTATTTTTCGAAGTATAACTCAAAACGAGTATTCCATCTTATTCCTTGGGTAGGTCTTGGATACGGCTTCAAGTATTACAATGATTTTGACCTTTCGAGTGTTTCTAACATAGCTAAATTCGACGCGCCTTATCGTCATTCTGCCACTGCCAATGCCGGGTTGATGATGAGCTTCCGTTTGGCTAAGCGATTGGATCTTGTGCTCGAAGGTCAGGCTATGTATTCAAACTTGAATCTTGTTAAGCAAGAACTCGATTACAAAGCTGTAACAGAGCCTTACTCAAAGCAAGCTTACAATGGCTTGACAGGAATTGTAACTGCAGGTCTTAACTTTAACCTCGGTCGAGTTGCTTGGGAAACCGTAACTCCCATGGATATGGATTTGATCAACGATCTTAATGGTCAAATCAACCGTTTGCGCTCTGAAAATGCCGAGTTGAGCAAGCGCCCGGTTTCTTGTCCTGAGTGTCCTGAGGTTTCTACCGAGACACAAGCTGTTACGGAAAACATTTTAGGAGATAAGGCTATCGTTTTCAAATTCAATAGTGCAACAATCAGCAAAGATCAACACATTGTGTTGCAAGATATTGCTAACTATGTGAAGAACGACAACAAGGCTGTTGCTGTGATCGGTTTTGCCGATGTTACCGGAGATGCAAACTACAATATGCAGCTTTCTGAGCGTCGTGCTAAAGCTGTGGCAGAAGCTCTTGTAAATAAGTTTGGCGTTCCTTCTGATATGGTCTCTGTAGAATGGCAGGGAGAAACAGAGCAGTTTGATACGCGCGCTTGGAATCGTGTTGTTATTGTACGCTCTAAGTAATTATAGTACTAACTTTGAAAATGAGAAAAATCAATATGAAAGCAAAAGTATTAATGCTTGCTCTCATGGGAAGTTGCGCTCTTTCTTTTGGAGCACAAGCTCAGGAGACGACTCAAAAGTCTGGACATAAGACGATTTTTAACCGCGATAAAGGTTGTGACCATTGGTTTATAGATGTGCAAGGTGGTGTGGGCATGCTTCCTTTCGGTGAAGCCAACAACGCTGCAGCTTTGATGGATCGCATTTATCCTGTACCTACAATTGCTGTGGGTAAGTGGCATGAACCTTGGTTTGCAACACGTCTTCAATTGACAGCTTGGAATATGAAAGGTTTCGAAAATGCGGTTGCTCCCGCTACGGCTCCCGTAGCTTATAACAACTTATTCGGAACACTTCAATATGAGTTCTTGTTTGATGTAGTAAACTATTTTGCGAAATACAATCCTAAACGAGTATTCCATTTTGTGCCTTTCGTGGGAGTTGGGGGTGCTTATAAGTATCATACCACAGATGCTAACGGAGTTGTTGCAGATCAGTATTCAAAGCATGATCCCTCTTTCACGGCTAACGCAGGGTTGATTTTCAAATTCCGTCTCGGTCGTCGTGTAGATTTGAATATTGAAGCCCAAATGGTTGCCGCAAAAATAGGTTTTGCAGGCTCTCGTGTAGCGAATAACGGTGCAGATTTGATGGCATTCGCTACTGCCGGTTTAGGATTTAATCTTGGCAAGCCTGAGTGGACAGAAATTGTTCCCATGGATTGGGGATTGGTTAATGATCTCAATGGTCAAATCAACAACCTTCGTGCAGAAAATGCAGAGTTGAGCAAGCGCCCGGTATCTTGTCCTGAGTGTCCGGAAGTTGCTCCTGAGACAGTTACCAAGACTGCAGTTCGCAATGTTGTTTACTTCCGTATCGGTAGTGCAAAGGTTGATCAAAATCAGTACATCAATATCTACAACACTGCTCAATATGCGAAGAACAATAACAGCAAGATTTATCTTGTTGGTTACGCAGATGAGAAGACCGGAACGAGCGAATTCAATATGTCTCTCTCTGAAAAGAGAGCTAAGGCTGTTGCCAAGTTGCTCGCAGAGAAATACGGTATCTCTGAAGATATGATTGTTATTGACTATAAGGGGTCTACAGAACAATTGTATGAAGTTAATGAATGGAACCGTATCGTTGTGATGACGGCTGCAGAATAATATTTATTCGATAGAATTTTTAGAGGGGGTGATTTTATCCAAATCACCCCCTTTTTCTATACTTGATCGTATTGATCATTTATAAATGAATCTCGTTGTTTTGTGGTGCTTTTGCATCTATTCTCAAAATCTTTTCCGTATATTTGTGCTGCGTAAAGGCTATAATGTTATGAAAGAACTCAATACTTCTACCATTTCTTTTTGCAGAGTTTTTATCGTAGGGATGTTTTTATTCTCTTTTGTTGCTTTCAAAGCGCAAGGAGCAGAGGAGTGTTCTTTTGTATTGAACTCGACGACGATGGAATATGCAATGACCGACGAAATACCTCAAGATAATGCTGTGCGAGTAACTCCATCCGAACTAATTGTCAATTTGCCATTTGATGAGCAAAGCGTTGTTATTTATGATATCACAGGACGAGTATGCTATAAAAATATGACTTCGGGAGAAGGTCCTCTTTATATTAGTCGTACATCGTTGCCTATGGGGGTACTTATCATAGAGATAGTTAGTAAAGATAAACAGAGGCGCATTCTCAAGATAAGATTGTGAGTAACATAGGTAAGCCACTCTAAAAGAACTTTTCTGTTCGTATAGGGTGGCTTTTCTTTTGATATGATTTTTTTATGGAAACCTTAACTCCGAATGTAAGAACCGAGACAGGTACATTAAGAGCAGTAGTTTTGGGACTTCCGGATTCATTGGGTCCGGCTCCTTCTTTGTATGAAACATACGATGCTACGAGCTATCAATCTGTTTTGCAGGGAATATATCCCAAGGAAGAGGATATAAAAAGGGAAATGAATGCCCTTTTGCATGTGCTAATTAAGCATGATGTGAAAGTATTGCGTCCTCACCTGTTGCCGGATTACAATCAGATATTTGCTCGAGATGTTGCTTTTGTCATTGATGATAAGGTTTTTGTCGCCAATATGATCCAGGATCGGAAACGAGAAACAGAGGCTTTTGCGTCGATATTTTCTTCAATACCATCTTCCTCATTGGTTTATCTTCCCGAAGAATTGCATGTGGAGGGTGGAGATGTACTTCTTTATGGAGACTATCTCTTTATTGGCTCTTGTGAAGCAGATGATTTTGATCGTTACAAAACAGCTCGTACGAATAAGGCGGCAATAGACTTTTTTACCTCCTACTTCCCTGATAAGAAGGTAATACCCTTAAAGTTGAAGAAACATGATCAAGATCCATCTCGATCGGTATTGCATTTGGATTGTGCTTTTCAACCTATTTCTTTCGGGCGAGCGGTTGTTTACCCCAATGCTTTTGTTGATCAAGAAGAATACCGACTCATAGAGAGTATATTCGGTGTAGCCCATCTTTTCAAAGTAACAGATCAAGAGGCACAGGCTTTGGCGACTAACTTTGTTTCGTTGAGCTCAGATGTTGTTATTACGGAAGAGCGTTTTACGCGTTTGAACTCTTTCTTATCCAATGAATGGGGAATGCAAGTTGAGACCGTTCCTTATCATGAAATTTCCAAGCAAGGTGGATTGCTTCGTTGTTCCACATGTCCTTTGCTGAGAGTATAAATGGCTAAGGAAAAAAAAGTATACACGTGCATATCGTGTGGGGTTTCCTACGCTAAGTGGCAGGGACAGTGTTCTTCTTGCCACGAATGGAATACATTACAAGAGGAAACTGTTTATCCTTCTTCTTCGGCTTCTAAATCTGCTGATGCCGTAGCCCGTATAGTGGGTTCTTCCGTGCGCAATCAACCTACTCCCTTGCATACTCTTATTACTCAGGAGGAGGAGCGTTTAGATCTTCACGATGGCGAGTTTAATCGTGTTTTAGGAGGAGGTTTGGTGCGAGGCTCTTTTACTTTGTTGGGAGGAGAACCCGGGATAGGTAAATCGACACTCATTTTGCAGACGGTGCTTCGCGTTCCCAACATAAAAACCCTTTATGTTTCGGGGGAAGAGAGCGAGCATCAACTCAAGATGCGAGCCGATCGCTTAGGAGGAAAGAATAGTGAGGTACTGATCTATTGTGCCACTTCTTTGGAAGATATTTTAGAGAAGGCGCAAGCCTTACAGCCCAATCTTTTGGTGATAGACTCCATTCAAACTACATACACGCAACTGACGGACAGTTCTCCGGGGAGTCCCACTCAAATACGAGAGAGTGCCAATCTATTATTGCGTTATGCCAAAGTGAATAGAACGGCTGTAATCGTCATTGGACATATCAATAAGGAAGGGAGTATTGCCGGACCCAAGGTATTGGAGCATACAGTGGATACGGTCTTACAGTTCGAGGGCGATAAACATTTCTTGTTCCGTATTTTGAGAGGATCTAAAAATCGCTTTGGGAGTACCAACGAATTAGGTATTTATGAGATGCGAAGCGATGGCTTGAAGGTTATAGACAACCCGTCAGAGTTACTTATTTCGCAAAACATGGAGGGGTTGAGTGGACGATCGGTAGCAGTGGCTTTAGAGGGAGTACGTCCTCTCTTGATAGAAACACAAGCTCTTGTGAGCTCGGCTATTTACGCCAATCCTCAGCGTTCTGCCACCGGGTTTGATCTTCGAAGGATGAACATGCTCTTGGCTGTTTTGGAAAAACGTGCCGGATTTAAGCTAATCAAGCAGGATGTTTTTCTGAATATAGCGGGAGGAATACGCATCAGCGACCCTGCGGTAGATCTTTCGGTTTTGGTGGCTGTGTTGTCTTCCGTTTTGGATCGTGCCATTCCCGGGAGCATGTGCTTCTCAGGAGAGATTGGTTTGTCCGGAGAGTTGCGAGCTGTCAGTCGCATAGAGCAACGCATTGCAGAAGCCGAGCGAATAGGTTTTACAGACATTGTTATCCCATCGGGTAACGCTTCTTTGATTGATCCGTCTCGTTTCCGTATTCGCATACATGGTTGCAGTAATACAGAAGAAGCCCTTCGAACCATTTTTCAATCATCTTAAAATCAGCAATAACACTCTTTTTGAGGTAACGACAGCTCCGCTATTGATATTTGAAAAAGCGGGGTAGGTTTTGCTGTTTATAGAGAGCGTTGCTCCGATATGGAGAGATATACCATTGTGTCTCGTAGGTTTTGCTATCTATTGAGAGCGTTGCTCGGTGTCTCGTATGTCCCAATACAAAATCTGTTTGTTGCGCGCAAAAGTTCTCTTGTACGCCCTGAAAAAATCATTTGCTCGGGAGTAAAACTTCATTTCCAATCTTGGAAATATTATTTCAAGGCTTGGAAACAATATTTCTAACCTTGGAAATAATATTTCAAGCTTAGAAATGACTTTTTCGCTACGCAAAAAGAGATTTTCTCAAGCATCTAAAATGATTTTTCGTCGCTTGTACCTCATTTTTTGAACCCATACAAATGTGCTTGTTCATCGTAAAAAGATCTGACCTAAAAGCAAAATCGTTGCTCTCCAAACGACAAGAAGCCCTTTCCCCCATCATAAGACTGTTGCACGGTCTCCGATTAGGAAAAGTCCTCGTTGCAGATTTGTTTTGTTTTCGATTGGTATTTGAGCTTTCAAAGAGTCGCTTTGCCAGAGGGTGAATGATATTTCTCTTTGAGGAGCTTTTCCTTGAAAAGCTTGGGCAAGGAGCAAGTTAGATGGCAACAGATATGGTCATGAGAACCATTTTCCGAGGGAGAGTTTCGGCTAAAGCATTGGCTGCCGCAGTTAGAGTACTACCTGTTGTTAGCACATCATCGAGGAGCAAAATGCGGCTGCCGGGAGGAATAAAGTCTTTGCCTAATTGAAAAATACCTTCCATCGCTTTCTGTCGCTCCCGACGTTTTCGTTTGGTTTGACTGGCTGTATGTAGTTGGCGTTGAAGTCCATGTTCGGCAACAGGTATCCCGCTTGCCATACTTACTCCCTGGGCGAAGATAAAGCTTTGATTGTATCCTCGCTTAATTTCTCTCCGAAGAGTGATGGGTACGGGTACGATTAGATCGTATTTATCGCTTGTAATACCCAATTCCTGAGCTAAATTTTTCCCAACAGCCCACGCAGCCTCTTTGTGCCGATGGTATTTTACATTATGGATTAAGGTTTGCACGTGGTTGAGTTGTTCAAAACAATAGCCTCCCAAAAATCCATCTATAGGGTAGCGTACAGCTTGAATACGTACACAGGCTTGGTTGATCGTTTCGTTAAATCGAGGAAACGTAAGAAAACAAGAAGGACACACTCCCCATTCATTGATGGAAAGCCTTTGCCTACATCCGGCACAATATCGAGGATAGATAAAGTCGAGTAGAGATCTCAGCAGGATGGGAATTCGAAAAGGAGAGCGGTCTTTGTAGACTTTAATAGCCATTGTCGC
>JBGZIN010000065.1:0-25489 GCA_041848345.1 Porphyromonas sp. | reverse complement strand
ATGCATACAATCTTTTTCTATCTTTGAAAGGGCGAAAAAGTGCTTCCGAAAAGCGTTGAAAAAGTGTCGAGGAAAAGAGATATGGACAAGAAAACCAACAACCGATGGGCAGCGATGACCTTTGCTGCTGTGTATCCTCACTATGTTGCCAAAGTTACGAAAAAGGGACGGACGGAAGAGGAACTGCTGCAAGTGATAGAGTGGCTTACCGGCTTTTCGCCTCGGCAAGTTGGGCTTTGGATTGAAGAGCAGATTTCGTTGGATACCTTTTTTCAGCGTGCCACACTTCATCCCAATGCACATCTGATCACGGGATGCATTTGCGGGTACCGCATTGAGGAGATCGAAGATACGCTTACGCGCAATGTGCGCTATTTGGACAAATTGGTGGACGAATTGGCTAAGGGAAGAGCTTTGGAGAAGATATTGCGTACCTAATTGTTTCGTGAAAATTTTAGGGACGGATGGGGCGGTCGAGGAAAGGGAGCGTGGTAATACTATTTTCCTTTGTTGTAAGGCGAGGCAATAATGCTTTCCAACTCCATTGTCAAGCGTAGGTAAATGCCTCGATGGCATGAACAAAATTACCCCTTCGGACGTTCTCCCGAAAAGAAAAAAGTTAATGCACAGATTATGCCCATAGCCATCATCTCCTCACTCGTCATCGTCCTCATTGCCTTGATTTATAGTTGCTTTCGCATCTATACATTGTTGCCCTTTTCCCGACCTTACCGAATTATCACTCTTTTGGTGTGGGTTGCCATCCCATCCTCCCTGCTTTTACGTCTGATGGGAGACTCGTTGCCTCTTGGGTTAATGGACTTAACCTACACGCTCGGCACGGCTTGGATTTTTGTATTGCTCTACTTCGTATTGCTATCTTTACTCTTGGAGCCCGTGCGCCTATGGATACCCTCTGCTCGTCCATACCTCAAACACAGTTGGAAAGGAACCTTGTTCGTAGCGGCATTGTTGATCGGCATTTTTACTTATGGACACGCAAAATACAGAGATAAGGAACGTATCGCATTGAGCATAGCCATAGAGAAAACAACTCCTCCGCTCAAAATAGTGGGGCTATCCGATTTGCACTTGGGCTACACCATTGAAAAAGAGGAATTGGCGCAATGGGTGAATTGGATCAATGCAGAAAAACCGGATTTGATACTCATTGCCGGCGATATTGTGGATGGAGACACACGACCTCTATTGGAAGATGGCGTGGCGCAAGAGTTGCAACGATTGCAAGCTCCTTTGGGCGTGTATGCCTGTTTGGGCAACCATGAATATATGGGCGGAGAGGGGCAAGAACGTCGTTTTCTTGCTCAAACGGGGATAACACTTTTGCAAGACAGCGTAGCGGAGGTGGAAGGTATATACATTATCGGACGGGACGATAAGAGCAATTCTCATCGTAAAAATTTATCCGAATTGACGGCATCTCTTGACCCTGAAAAGCCAAAGATATTACTGGATCATCAACCCTACAATCTCCATGAGGCGGAAGAAAACGGCATAGATTTTCAACTCTCGGGGCATACGCATCGGGGACAAGTCTTTCCCATAAACCTAATTGTGGACCGAATGTATGAAAAAGCGCACGGTTATCATCGTCGAGGTAAAACGCATTATTATGTAAGTTCGGGCATGGGCATTTGGGGTGGAAAGTTTCGTTTGGGTACGCAGAGCGAGTATGTAGTCGTTCATTTGCAGGGAAAATCGGCGGAGCAATGACGATTGATTGAGTCTATCTCTGTCGCTTCTTGCTAAAGTGTCGATTGAGGTAGGGTGTTGTTTGGCTTTATTTACCATTTACACCCCTATTTTTGTTTGTTTTTTGTATATTTGCCTTGCGCAAGGCAGGTGAAAAACTTCCTTGACGAAGGTAGGGTTTGTCTGCCGACTTGTATTTTTTTGTTTGCAATACAAAAATGCCTTTATCATGACGATTACGGGAACACATTTTAATTATTATCAGGTTTGTCTTCGCAAGCTGTGGCTGTTTGCGCACCACATATATTTTGAGCACTTATCGGATTTGGTATACGATGGAAAACTGATCCATTTGAGTAGTTATCCTCAACGTGCTGCGCAGTATGAAGAAATAGCGATTGATGGTATCAAGGTGGATTTTTATGATCCCAAAGGAAAGGTGATACACGAGATTAAAAGATCCAACAAAATAGAACGAGCGCATGAGTGGCAACTCAAGTACTACATCTATGTTTTTGAACGGAATGGAATAACGGGTGTATCGGGCATTTTGGAATATCCCACGCTTAGAAAAATTGAAAAGGTGGAGTTGGACGAGGCAGATAGAGCAGAGATTAGGCAAATGGAGTGTGCCATTGCCCAAATAATATCGAGCGAAGAGTGTCCCCGGCTTGAAGAGAAAAGTTATTGTCGCAGTTGTAGTTATTGTGATTTTTGCTATTCCGGAGAAGAAGTATGAGAAAAAGTTACTATTTATTCAATCCCGGAGAATTGGAGAGAAGGGATAATACGCTGAAATTTACCCCCATAGAAGAGGGAAGTGATGGAAAAAAAGAGATGGGCAATGCCCGTTTTCTACCCATAGAGGATATTGATGAATTATACATTTTCGGCTCACTGAGGGCTAACAGCAGCTTGTACAATTTCTTGGGACAGCAAGGGGTGGTTGTCCACTTTTTCGATTACTACGAAAATTATACCGGTTCTTTTATGCCACGTGATGGGCTTCTTTCGGGAAAAATGCTGTTGGCTCAAGCTGCTGCATACAAGAGCAAAAAGAGACGATTGCTATTAGCCCAAAAGTTTATCGCCGGAGCAGCGTTCAATATGCAGAAAAATTTGACTTATTATAACCATAGAGGAAAAGATCTATCGCCACAAATAGAACTTGTTGATAAGTACTCATCATGCATTGAAACTGCTATTTCCATAGAGGGTTTGATGGGTATAGAGGGTAATATTCGGCAGATATATTACGATGCTTTCGATACGATAATTGATCTCTTTGAAATGGGAATGCGCACCAAGCAGCCACCTCAAAATGAGGTTAATGCGCTCATCTCATTCGGTAATATGATGTGTTATACGCTCTGTTTGAAGAGTATTCACCAAACGCAACTCAATCCGACAATCAGTTTCCTGCACACTCCGGGAGAAAGACGCTATTCGCTCTGCTTGGATATTGCAGAGGTTTTTAAGCCCATATTGGTGGATAGAACCATATTTAAGGTGCTGAATAAACGCATTATTCAGGAAAAACATTTTGATAAACAGCTCAACCGTTGTGTTCTCAACGCTTCGGGTAAGAAGCTCTTTGTTCAAGCCTTTGAAGAGCGATTGCAGGAGACCATCAAGCACAGACGCCTCAATCGATCTGTAAGCTACAAGCAATTGGTAAAACTCGAATGCTACAAATTGGCGAAAGATTTGCTCAATATAGAAGAGTATCAACCTTTTAAGATGTATTGGTAATGTATATTATCTTAGTATATGACATTGGAGAAAAAAGGGTGAGTAAGATGCTGAAACTATGCCGAAAGTATCTGAACTGGATCCAAAATTCGGTATTTGAAGGGGAGATCAGCGATGCCAAATTGCGTGAATTGAAAATCTTGGCAGATGAGATCATGGATAAGACAGAGGATAGTCTCATTATTTTCTCTTCTCGTCAAGAACGATGGCTCCAAAAAGAGATTATCGGGAAGGAACGCGGAGCAACCGATATCTTTTTATGACCCCGATACCTCAACCAAGAATAGAAATATCCACAAAAAAACTACCCTCTCATTTCTGAAAGGGTAGTGTTTGTTTTTGGTAACCCAAAGGTGCAGTAAGGTCTGCTTCCTTATGAATTGGTCTGTTTTTTGAGCAATTCCTTTATGTCGCTCAAGAGTTTAACTTCTTCAGAGGGTTCTGCCGGAGCTTCCACAACGGGCTCTTCCGCTTTTTGACGTTTGAGCTTCATTATTCCTTTAATCATAAGGAAGATAACAAAAGCTATAATGACAAAATCAATCACTGTTTGCAAGAAGCCACCGATATTCATCACCACTTCGGGCTGTATAACCTCTTCTCCTTGCATGACAGCCTCACGAAGCACCCATTTGATGCCCTCCACATTGCTTGCTCCTGTGAGCATTGTAATAGGCGGCATGATTATATCTGCCACGAGAGAAGAAACAATTTTCCCAAAGGCTGCACCGATGATCAAACCGACAGCCATATCTATCACGTTGCCCTTTATGGCAAATTCCTTAAATTCTTGTATAAACTTAGACATATCAATTATTTGTAATGTTGTTTTTACTCGTTGGCAAATGTACAAAATATAAATCGTTTTTGGAGCCTGCCACGATGAAAAAAGCTCTTTTTGAAGATGAACGTTTCTCTCCTTTATGCCTGTTTCAGACCCTTTTCGGGTCTCTTTTTGTATCGGAATAAAAGAAGAAAAAGTATGCCTGTTACGAGGGCATAGCCTGCAAAAACAGCCCAGATGGTATTCCATTCAATCCCCGCTTCCGTAGTGAAATTCAGCACCACTAATCCACTCAAAGAGGAGCCCAACACAGCACCCAATCCATTTGTTGCCAAGATGAAAAGCCCCTGTACACTGGCACGTAGGGAGGAAGGAGCTTCCGAATCGACAAACATGGAGCCGGATATGTTGAAGAAATCGAATGCCATTCCATAGACAATCATCGAGAAGAGTAGAGCAATGATACCGGGGAAGCCGGGATCGCCAATACTGAAAAGAGCAAAACGCAAAAACCAAGCGAAGAAACTCAGCAGCATAACGTTCTTTATGCCAAAACGTTTAAGGAAAAAGGGGATGGCGAGAATGAAGAGCGTCTCCGATATTTGTGATAGTGATAGTAATATGTTGGGGTATTGTACGGCAAAGCTGTTCTCGAAATCAGGATTTTCTCTAAAACCATCAAGGAACAGATTACCATAAGCATTCGTGATCTGAAGAGCTGCCCCGAGCAGTATTGAGAATAGGAAAAAGACTGCCATGCGTTTGTCCTTGAGCAACACCAAGGCATCCAAACCCAAAGAGGAGAGAAAACCTTTTCTTTGTCCCTTTCCCAATCCATGTGGCACCTTAGGCAAGGTGAAACTATAAAGTGATAGACAAAGAGCAACGCCCGCTCCCAAGAAAAATTGATAGGGACTATCCATAAATCCCAAGAGATTAACAAGCCACATGGCAAGGATAAAGCCCACTGTACCCCATACACGTATGGCAGGAAAAGCCTTTACAACATCCTCTCCCACGCTATTAAGTATGCTGTATGAAACAGTATAACTTAACGATAAAGTAGGCATATAAAAGAAGTTGAGCACAAGAACCACTCCGAAAACAGTACTGTAAGGAGTACCGGGAGCAAGTGACCCCAGCGTGATAAGCAGCACCGCCGAAAGAGCGTGGCATATACCCAATAATCGCTCGGCATTCACCCACCTGTCTGCTATAATGCCCATCAAAGCGGGCATCACAATGGAGGCTATTCCCCCCGTTGCAAAAAGATTGCCGATTTGTGCTCCGTCGAAATGCAATACATTACCGAAGTAACGCCCCATTGAGATGAGCCATGCCCCCCACATGAAAAACTGCAAGAAGTTCATCACTGTGAGTCTGATTTTTGCGTCTTTTATTGGGTTCATTACTTATATTGATGGGGAATTTGGTACGATCTTTTTGTGCTTTTGTTTCGGCTTATTTTTGATGAGCTTTGTACGAAGAGCTGACTATTCCAATCTTAATATTGCCATTGTTCAGTTGGATACGAGCTCCCGATGGAAAGACATAGTTCATAATATTTGCCGTGAGCGTGGATCCGCTTAGCGTTTCTCTTCGGATGGGAAGCACGACCAATTCCAATGGTTTTTTGAGTTTGAATGTACCCGAAGCCGCATCTACCTCACTATGCAAACCAATGTGTTTGGTGATGAGGCGACTAATGTTGTTGAATGCATATGCTCTTTGGTTGATGTTGTATTGAGAGGAAAGATACGCCACATCGGGGTAGGTCAATTCCGTGTATCCATTTTGGAAAAATGTCGCTACCGAATCTTTGGGGATGAGCAACGTATAGGCAGGTGGATTGAGTACTGTTTGCTCGTCCGATGGAACATTTACCGGCAATGTCAATTGTGCTGCATTGATCATGCGTGTACGAGAAGGATCTCCGAGGTTATCGCCAAAAGTTTTTTGCATATCCTCCGCTGAAAGAGTTAGTTGCAGGGCTACACCTTGTGGCGATTTGATATAAGCATACTCGTTGTTGGGAGTCAATAGCTGATCTATGTTGCTGCTTTCAAACTGTTGCAGCAGATAGAGTTGATTGGTGTTGGTAAAGCGAGCCGTATTCACCAGATTCATGACCGTATCCCTACCGGCATCGTTTTTACCCTCATAGCGATAGGTATAGTACAGTACCAAAGTAGTGTTGTAAACACTGAGCATGCATCCGGAGCCTGTTGTGGAACGAACGTAAAGCCCGCGCAGGAGTTGTTCTTCAAAGTTCTGCTGTGTTTCAAAACTCAAAGGCGTGTTTTTGGAAGCATTGTAGAAACGTTCACCCAATTCTTTGTCAATCGGTATCGTAATGGTGCGGTTTCCCGTTGCATTACCGGCACGGTAGGTTTGCGTTCCCAGCAATTGAGCATCGGAAATATATGGGGTCAGATCTTGAGAATAACGACTGTTGGGCAACGGTTGCTTGATCTCATATACGGCAACTTTGCCCCAAGCGGTAGAGTCGCCTACCCATGAAGCGTAGCTGACCTCCACGGCAGCGGAGTCTATCGTACCGTTTATCGGAGTATATTTGAGCTGAAACCCGGGGGCATGTTGCAAGCGAGTAATGTAAGAAGAGCGGAAGTTACCAAAGAATGGATCGCTCAAATGCCCCAATAAGGTGTAGGTAGACCTACTGTATATGGAATCGATGGGAATGGTCTTTGCCGAAAGAAGAAGTGTATCAGCCTTGGTTTGTATATGCTGATCGGAGGGGAGTGATAACCCTATTCGAGAAACATCATCGTTGCATGAAGGAAGCAACAACGTCGCCCCTATACAGAAAAGCGTCAGGACGGATTTGAAAAAGGTTGTTTTCATCTTTGTGGTTTTTGGTGAAAAGGGTGAGTGTCTGCTCTCTGTGCTCATACGCAACGGCTTTCTTAATGTATGAATGGACTGACAACGCGAAACACTCCGATAAAAATAGCAACGACAATGGAGGAGTCAAGGGGTTAGTCTAAGAGAGAGTCGTAGAAGTCTTGGAACTTTTGGACATTCTCTTTCAAATCGCCGGGATACTCGAGTATGGGTTTGCCGCATTGTTGGGCATATTCCAATAGATTGGTTTGTGAGGGCGTTTCCGGCATGATGATGCCATCGCAGTGTGCCACAGCCATCCGACGCAATGCTTCGGGGGTACAAGCTCCTCCCATGGGGGTTACGAGATCATTGTCTATCCCATCAAATCGCAATGCGTCCATTAACTTTTCATCCAACTCTCCCTCTTCTTCTTGCTCGAATGGAGAGTACACAATCTTCGCTTTGTTGAAGCAAGGATCATCCTTGTAGATGGTGCGCAAATAGGCAGGTGCCAAAGCTCCAAACCAGCCCACGCAATGGATTACATCGGGTATCCAACGTAGTTTTTTGATGGCTTCAAAGACGCCGTGTACAAAGAAAATAGATCTGTCGGCAGTATCATTGCCATATTTCTCTTCTATGCCGAAAAGGGATTTGCGCTTGAAAAACTCATCATTGTCAATGAAGTAAACTTGTATACGCGACTGAGGCACGGATGCCACCTTGATGATGAGCGGATAGTCGGTGTCGTTTACAATAATGTTGATACCCGACAAGCGAATAACTTCGTGCAATTGATGACGACGTTCATTGATGAGTCCATAACGAGGCATGAAAATACGTACATCGCTACCATTCTCTTGAATGCGTTGAGGCAACCATCTCGAAAAAATCCCCATAGGAGTTTCATCCAAATAGGGAGTTATCTCTTGAGATATATATAGAATTCTTTTTTGGCTCATAACGTGCAACTATTTTACTCTTAGCAACAAAGGTACTAAAAAAGAGCCAACTATGCAAAAGAACAGGCGAAACCCCTCCTCGTGTGCAGGCTATCTGTGGGATGGCTCTGCATACAAAGAGGGGTATTGTCATTCTTCTCCCCGCATTGTAAATACGATCTATTCTTCATCGAATAGTCGGCTGAGAGACAAGATACCGGGGTAGGTTAGCTTTTCTTGCCGAGAGACAGACAGGTGGATTTGGCCTTGTGTCCGCAGCCACTGTCGGGAGCTTCGCTTTCATCTATGCCATTGGGCGTGTCCACGATACGGATCTCGTAGCCGATTTTCTTCATCTTTTCAGCTAATTTTTCCAATGAAGTTTTGTCTTGATCGAAGACTAAGAGGAGCACATTGTTTTCGATGTCGAACTCCATGTCTTTCATGCCACGCTCAAATTGTAGAGCTTTGCGGATTTTATCTTCGCAAGTAGTACAGTGCATCCGAGGCGTTGGAGCGACGTATATTTTCACGATGTTTTTGGCAAATAGTGCAGAGCTGCACAAGAACGTTAGCAGAATAGATACGATGGTTGTTTTCATATTGTTTTATTGAGGTTTGAATGTTTGTTGTCTATGTAATGAAGTTGGATTAGTTATCGAATATGTTGAAGCGAATGCCCATGTAAACCATAATTCCCTCGGTTGGTCCCCACACCATGGTGGCATCGAAGTCGGGTCCCCACGGATTTTGCGCACCGATTATGGGCGTTGGTTGTTTGAAGTTGGTCATGTTTTCTGCTCCCAGATAGATGGACCAGTTGGGGAAGAAGCGTGTGATTTGTGCACTCAGCATAGGGTAGGTGGGGAAGTGCTCCTCCCAAGATGGAGAGCCGGCAGCCAAGCGAGCGGGTGAAGGCATGCGTCCATGCCCGTTGAGCGAGAGGGTTACATCGCCTTGCCAGCGGCGGAGTGGTGTTTTGTATGAGAGGGAAAGCAATCCTTTGAACAATGAGGTTAGAGGTTCTTGTTGGAGTACTCCGTTTGTTGTGGTGCGCACATCGGTATAGCGGAATGCAGCCGTCAGATCCAAGTCCTTCACTATTTTGTAGGCAGCATCTACTTGGAAAGTGTGGGAGAACGATTGACCGTCATTCAAAGGTGAGAAATGAACTTCATGTGCATTTTTGTCCAAATCGATCACCAATCTGTTGTCGAAACGAGTGTAGTAATACTCGAAGTTGAGGTCTAATTTTTTCTCATCCCATAGGGGGATTTCCCAGCTGTTGCTGATGCCATAGTTCCACGAACTCTCTTGTAATTGATCGGCTCCCGAGTTTATGACAAACTTTCTACCGGATGCCAGCAAGTGGTAGTTCTCGGTGAGAATGCGGTGTGTGCGGTACCCTTTTCCCACAGAGAGTCGAAGAGTGGTGTACTCCGCCGGGCTGTAACGAACGTGCAGGCGAGGTGTGAAAAAGAGTCCGTGTAGGTTGCTGTAATCCGCACGTACGCCACCCATTAGCGTAAAATGTTCGTTCGGAGTGTAGGTATATTGTGCATAAGCCCCGGGCACGGACTCGTAAAAACGACTTTTGAGAGGGTCGAGATTAGGTAGCGGTTGGATTTGTTCTGCTTGATGCCACAAGTCGTATTGCCAGCTTAGTCCCGTAGAGAGGGCATGTTTGTGCTGCCACTGTGTTTCAAAAATCAGCGAGGCATAGAGGTTGTTTTGATCTACTGCCAGGGTTTTCAAGCCATAGTGCGCATCCATGTTTTGCTTCCCGGCGTCCAATATGAGGGCAATGTTGCTACCGTTGTCGTCATCGAAGGCATGGGCTATCTTGGCAAAGGCTTCTGCTCGATGGTTCTTAATACCGATTAAATAGGGATTGGCAATGGGTTGCTGACTGTGTCCCAGTTGCCCGGATCGTCTGTTTTCGTAGAGGTAAAGCAACCCCGTTTGTACCATGGTGTGGTCTGCTTTATAGGTCCATCGGTTCATCACGTTGTACTGCCTTTGCAATGGCATATCTACAAACGAGTCATGGTTGGAGTCATGCGGCAGCGATCGGTCTTCTATATGCGTTAATAGGGCGGTGCTCCAGCGATCGCCTAAGAGGAAGTTGCCGATGAAATTCCCCTCTGCACGCAGTCCGTGATCGATATATACATTGCCGTCCAAATATCTGTCGGTATTCGGCTTTCTATATTCTACGTTGATTTGTCCCGTCATGGACTCAAATCCGTTTTTCACAGAGGCAGCCCCTTTGGACACTTGGATGCTTTCGATCCATGTGCCGGGAATATAGCCGAGGGCAAAGGGCGAAGATATACCACGGAAGTTGGGGATGTTTTCTGTTTGCATTTGAACATATTTTCCGCTCAATCCCAATAGCTTGATCTGTTTGGAACCCGTTGCTGCATCCGTCGTGGAGACATCTACCGAGGGGTTGGTGGTAAAACTTTCGCCCAAGCTGCAACATGCCGCCCGTAGCAATTCTCCCATATTGATTTTTTCTTGATTGCCTACGGAGAGTTTAGAGCGAGTACGTCCCCGTTGAAACGCCACAACTTCCACTTCGTTCATTTCCACAGAGCGAAGTTGTACGCTTAAAGATGCCGTTGTTGCCGTTACAGGAATGGTGTCTGAGACAAAACCCATGGAGCTGATAACGAGTTTGTCGCTTTTTTCAGAGCGAGGCAGGGTGAAAGCACCCGTTTCGTTGGTTGTGGTGTGGGTAAATGTGCCCAACCAATATACATTGGCAGAGGGTAGTGGGGCGCCATCTTCATCCACGACAACACCTTTTATTGAAGATGTGTCTTGCCCCTTGAGTACAAAAGGAATGAATAATAGGGATGTAAGTAATAGAATAAATCCCCGAATTGTATGTTGCATAATCTGTTCTAAAAGTGATTTAATACCTAATTTGTTTGTGATTACTCCACCGAAAAGGGGACGAGAAAAGCATTGTTTTCTCGAAATCGACAAAGTGCCCTACCCAAGAGGAATACTCTTCGGTAAGTTTAGGAAAATCAAATTCTTAGAACACAGCAGCGTGCCAAAATGCCACGCCCCTCAGACTCCAAAGGCGGATCGTTGGTTTTTCTTAGGATGGAGAGTTTTTGTTGTGGCTGAAGGGAAGCGTACAACACTTCAATATCCGAAAGAGGCAGCCACGATAGATCGGCAATATCGGAGTGGTCTTCGGGCAGAACGTAGCTGTCCAAATGTAGTACTTCCACCTCGGGGGCGCAGTCGGAACAAGCATTTTCTCCACTGCAAGCACAGCCCTCTGCAGAGGAGGAGGTGTGATGGGGGAGCACTTTGTTCAGAAGCGAACCGGCAAAGGAGTCCGAAGAGAGTTGCTCCATGGGACAACCCTCGGGAGCAATTTGTGCGCAAATGCATTCACAGCAGACCTCAATCGTTCTGAAGCCCACGCTGAACAGCAACATCAATCCTAAGAAAATAGGGATGGCGATACTCTTTATAATTCTCTTCCACATACTCTTTTTGGGGAATAAAACCCTGCCAATCTGTTCGCAAATATAAGACAAAAATCGAATACGCAATAGGGATAATCAAGCCTGTTTTGACCATTCTTGGACTGAAATCGTAATGCTGTTCTCAACCCAAACAGTAGCTTGTCGAAGTCCGTTTGCATCACTTTGTTCTGTATATCTATGAATAAGCCTTGTTTGAGGTTCCGTATGCGCTTTAATCGCTCTCTTTTTCGGGGATTTGTTTAGAGCTGTTTTTCTCATTGCGTCTATTCTTTACAGTGTGAAATAAATGCGATAAAAAGCGATTGTGATAGGGATCTTGTGAAAGGCGCAAGGGGAGGAATGAAAATTGGATGCGAAATGGGGAAAAATTTGAATGCATACAATGGGCAATTTGTATGCATACAAAATCAATTTTGTACGCATACATTTTAGAGATTGAATGCATACAAATCGAGCAGCCCTTTTCGACAAAGCACGTGAGCTGTTCACTTTGTTTCCAATATGGAGATGCATATGGATTTGAAAACTCTTGTAAGCCCCATTCTTTCTCGCTTCTTGTATTTCAATTATTTGTTCGCCATGAATTGTAGAATAGATCGTTGTTGTTTCCTGTTTTATCGCCTTGGGTCGAGGCTTTTGTAGGCAGCGATGGGCTTCTCGATCCAAGAAAAAAAGGCTACGCTCCGAAGTGGAGTGTAGCCCTTTTGCTTATTAAGAAATAATTGTTACCGAGGAATAAGGCTATACACTGCGCTCAACGCTCCACATAAAGGCGCGCAATCCTTGCAGTGCATTCTCCTCGTCTATTTTTGCCAAGGCATCCAACAGTCGATGAGCACGCTCTTCCGAGCAAGCCACAAGCAACGCTCCATTCAATGTGGGCCAAGCATGAGAGCCTAAGTGCGGAACGCCCGTGGAGGAGCCTGCACCCGTGATCTCCTCCCATTGGGTATATCCTTTCAAGTTGAGCGTACTCAACGTCTTAATAATCAATCCATGGAGAGCTTGGTTGAAGCTGATAAAAACAATTTTTTGAGGTTCCATAATTCTCTCTCTTTTGAGGTCAATGTTTTTTTAACTTCTCTGTTTTTGGAGTTTCTTTCGAGCACGTAGGACGCGTCTTCCCAAGAGGGAGGCGTAGATGGTTGGGATTAGAATGAGCGTTACACCGGTTGATATGGTCAGCCCGAATGCTACCGTAACTCCCATGGGTTGCCATGTTTCGCTTCCTTCACCGATACCAATTGCCATGGGCACCATACCCAATACAGTGGTCAATGTGGTCATGAGAACAGGGCGCAGACGTGATTTTCCCGACGTCAGCAAAGCACGGCGCACGCTTAAACCTCGTTCTCGTCCCAGACGGGCATAGTCGATGAGTACAATACCGTTTTTCACCACAATGCCGACCAACATAATTGCTCCAATGAATGCGATGATACTGAGTGGAACACGGGTCAGAGCCAAGCCCAAGATAACTCCCGTAAAGGCAAAGGGTACGGAGAACATGATGACGAATGGGTCTGCCATGCTTTCGAATTGTGCTGCCATTACGATATACACCAGGATTAGAATGAGGAGTAGGAGCGTGGTCAAATCAGCAAAAGCCTCCTGTTGCTGTTCGTAAGTCCCCGATATTTTGTAAGTTACACCTGCGGGCATTTCGGTTTTTTGAAGCACTTCGTTGGCATCTTTTACCAAATCGGACAGGGGTACACCATCGGCAGCCACCATGGATAGAGTTACAACGCGTTCTCGGTCTTTACGCTTTATGGTAGGCGGAGTGAAGTACTCTTTTATCTCCCCCAAGTCGCCCAAACGAACGGAAGTCCCCGTGGGAGTATAGAGCAGAATGTTACTCATGTCTTCCAACGAACGTCTGTGCTCGGGGGCTAAGCGCACACGAATTTCATATTCATTGCCATCTTCTCGATAGTGCGAGGCGAGATTGCCCATAACACTGTTGTTCAAAATAGCCGCTGCGGTGGAGATGTTTAATCCATGCTCCGCCAATCTTTGGCGGTCGAACTCCATGCGATACTCGGGCATATCTTCACTTCGGTCATTATTGACTTCCGAACAAGAAGAGCGTTTGCGTAATGCTTCTTGTATCTGAGCTGCTGTTTGATTGGTTTTTTCAAAGTCATAGCCGTAGATTTCCACGGCAACGGTTGTTTGCCCACCCACTTGTTGTCCTCCGGGTGTTACCACATAGGTATTTATACCGGCCGTATTGGTGAGGTCTTCTCGCATTAAATCTGCGATTGTAAAGATGCTTCGCGTTCGCTCTCCCGGCTTGCTAAACCCGATATTGTAGCGAAGAACATTATTCCCACTACCGGAAAGAGTGGCAAAAGCATTGCTGGCATCGGCTATCCCTACCGTAAGATTGCAGTTTATGATCTCAGGATATTTTTCTTGCCATTGCCGAGAAATCTCCAATCCTTTCGCACGTGCCAAGTCGATGCTTGTACCTAAAGGAAGGTCTATGCGCACTGTCATCGAAGAGTTGTCGTTGGGTGGCATGAACTCCGTTTTGATGGTGGAGCCGAGGGCTATGGAGCCGATAAAAATGAGAATGGAAAAAATAATGGTCAGAGACCTATGCCCCAATGCCCATTTCAGTGATTGGGCATATACTCTTTCTGTCCATGAAAGAGAGGCTTCGATCCATCTTTGAGCCTTATTGGGTTGCTTTTGCGCATTCTTTTGTTTGCGGCGCAGCATGTGTGCACAGAGAGAAGGGGTGAGTGTTAAGGCTCCGATGGTGGAGATGATCATAATGATGCTCACAATCCATCCCAACTGTTGGAACATAATCCCCGTCATACCCCCGAGCATGGTAAGGGGCAAAAATACAGCCAACATGGTGAGGGTGGAAGCTATTACCGATATGGCAACTTCATTGGTGGCATGTACGGCTGCCTGTTTGGGGTAGCTCCCTCGCTCTATGTGGGTGGTGATGTTTTCCAAAACGACAATGGCATCGTCTACAACCATACCGATGGCTATGGACAAAGAACTCATGGAGATGATATTCAGCGTATTGCCCGTCAGCATTAAGTAAATAAACGATCCAATCAAAGAGATGGGAATGGTTAGTACTATGATGAAAGTGGCTCGCCAACGCCCCAAGAAAAGTAATACAACGAGGATAACCACTACGAAAGTGATGAAAATCGTCTCCGTAAGGCTTGAGATAGTATTCTCAATGGAATCCGAAGTGTTCATCACTGATGATAGCTTGACATCGCTGGGCAATGTCTTTTCAAGTTGAGGGATTAACTCCGTGATTTTGTTGGATATTTCCACGGAATTGGCTCCGCTTTGCTTGTTGATGATGATCAGAGCACTGCGATTTCCATTGTTGTATGCCTCTTGCATTTGCTCGGCTACGGTATCTTCCACACGTGCCACGTCGCGCAAATAGATATTCTGTCCACCTCTGCTGGCTACCACGATGCTTTCCAATTCGCGAGGCTCTGTAAACTCGCCCTGCACTCGGATGGAATTGGTTTGGTTGCCTATGGTAATTTGTCCGGCAGGGATATTGCTGTTTTCGGCTCGGATTATGGCACTGATTTGCGGGATGGATAGCCCATAGGCTTCGAGAGCGGCAGGATCGCAATAGACTTGTATCTGTCTCTTGATCGTACCGGAGGCAGACACACTGCCCACTCCTTCGATACGTCCGATGGGATTGACCACTTTTTCCTCCAGTATCTTGTCCAGTCCCGTAGTGCTTTCTTCGGCTGTGGCAACAAGGATTTGGATGGGAATATCGTCAGCACTAAACTTAAAAAGCATCGGGTCTCGCGAGCCATCGGGCAGCGACTCGGTGAGTAATCCGAGTTTGTCTCGTATATCATTGGTGGCTACGTCCATATCCGTACCCTCGTTGAACTCGACTGTTACGATGGATACATTCTCACGGCTTTCGCTGGTGATGTGCTTTTGGTTGGCAATGCCGTTCAATACATTTTCGATGGGATTGGTAACGTTTGCCTCCACGTCCGTGGGACCCGCCCCCGGATAGGAGGTGAAAACAATAATCCGCCCGAATTCGATATTGGGATATAGGTCGATAGGGAGCTTTTGTAGTGAGAAAAGCCCCAAGATAACCACGGCAACGAATATCAATATCGTTGTGATGGGTTTCTTGACCGCTGTACTGTATATACTCATCTTGTTGTTGCTTTAAGCGGGATTGTTCCCATTTATTTGTTTACGACTCTCACACGTACTCCGTTGCGCAACGTTTGTGCGCCTTCGGTTATTACCACGTCGCCTTCTTTGAGTCCTTCGAGAATTTCGACTTTGTCGTTTATTCTTGTACCGATTTTTAGGTTACGGCGCACGGCTTTGTCGCCATCGAGGGTGAAGGCATAATACTCACCGCTTCCACTTTGTTTCACCACGGCACGATCCGAAACAAGCAACTTCTGTTGCTCTCCAAAGTCGAGAGAAGCACGAGCAAACATGCCGGGGCGGAGGATGTTTTTACCGTTGTTTACCTCAACTTCTACGGGGAAAGTATGGGTTGTGGCGTTTATTGTGGGGTAAATGAGCGATACTTTCCCATCGAAAACCTCTTCACCCAATGCATCTACCGTAAGAGAGGCGGGCATTCCCTTTACGACTTTGCTGTATAAACGCTCGGGAACATTGAAGCGCAGTTGTACCGGATTGATTTCCTGTACAACGAAAATGGGTATTGTAGGACTGGTCATATCTCCGTTGTCGTAATTGCGTGCCGTAACGACCCCGTTGATAGGGCTGCGCAGGATGGTATTCTCTTGGATGTTTTGGAAATTGGTCTCTGCAATGGAGAGTGCACTGCGACGCGCTTCCCACTGCGCTTGCGATATACCGCCCACTTTGAACAACTCGTCTGTGCGTTCAAAAGCTATTTTGGCATCATTCATTTGCACTCGTGCTTGGTTGAGTTGGCTATTGTCCATCACAGCCAAAACTTGTCCTTTGCGGACAAATGTCCCTACCTCTACGGATATGCTTTTGATGCGTCCTGCCATTTGAGGAGCAATGTTGTTGGTGGTTTTCGCCTCGATGGTTGCAGAGAATAGTTCCGTTTGTCGGATTTTTTCATAGGCGGCAGTGGATGTTTCCACAACTACCCGTGCAGAGTCCTCTGCGGTTGTTTGTTCTTTACCGGTAGAGCCTCCATTGCAGGAGGTTAGGAGAATGCTAATCGCCATGGCAGAGAGGGCGAAGAAACGAAACGTTGTGATTGATTTATTCATAGAGTTGTTCGTTATTTTCAATGTCTTTGTTATCTTTCTTTTCGGTGGGGGTTAGCGTTTTTCCGGAAGCCCTTTTCCCTCTAGCTTATCAATGTCTGCCTGTGCTACCATGAAGTCATACATTGCTTGGTGGTAGTTTAGGCGAGCTTGCAGCAGTGCCACATTGGCATCATTGACTTCCAATAGAGTTCCCTCGCCTGTTTCAAAGCGTTTGGTGGCTATCGCATAGCCTTTTTCTGCCAAAGTGATGGCATCGTTGCTCACTTTGTATGCTTGTGCGGCTCTGCGTATTCTCTCTTTTGCCTCTTTTTGAGCGAGAGAAAGTTGGCGTTCGGTGTCTCTGCGGGTGAGTTCAAATTGGAGTAAGGCGACTTTCTGTTGCTGTACATTGTAGAATCGTTTGCCTCCGGTGAAAAGAGGAACGGAAAGATTGAAGTTGATTGCCGAGAATGGAGTCCAAAGACGACTGTTGTTCAAATCCATTTTATTGCTCGAAAAGGCGAAGTTATACATTCCCGAAACGGAGAGTGTGGGCAGGAAAGCTGCCTTTGACAGCTCCAGAGAAGAATGGAGAAGGCTTTTCTGATGCTCCATCTCACGCAGAGTGGGGTTGTTGGCAAGCGAACTGTTCTCTATGGAGATGTATTCGTTCATAATATCGGGTGCATAATCTTGGAGCGACCCCTTGGGATAAATGGGCGTCTCTGTCGAAAGCCCCATGAGCACAAGCAGAGAAGAACTTGCCATATTGGCAGCGTCTCGGGCTTGTGAGAGGTTGGGTTCCAAGTTCTTCACTTGCACCTCACTGCGCAGGAGATCATACTGAGCCACCAATCCTTGTTTGTAGTTGTTTTCCACAATGCGCAGGTTGTTTTGAGCGTTGCGATAGCTTGCCAAAAGCACTTCGTAGGCATCTCGAGCCAAAAGTGCTTGTAGAAAGGCTTTGCGCACCTCGGCAACTTTGTTGATTTTCGTCGTGTTGGATTGTTCCAATGCGAGCGCCATGTTCTCTTTACTGATGGATATGCTCTTCCAAAGTTGCGCATTGATCAAAGGTAGTGCCACATTGACACCTGCTTGTATGTTGTTGCTACGCCCCACTTCTATGCCTTGGGAGACCATTTCTTCGGGCATATTGCTCGCTCCGGGAAAGCCATCCAAGTACATTACCTGCTTTTTGATTGTATAACTGTATGTGCCCGAAAGAGTGATGGATGGGAAAAGTTGAGCAAGAGCTTCCCTGTGCGCATATTTTTGTTTTTGAACTGCCAAATCGCCAATTTGCACGGAGCCACTTTCGGCAAGAGCAATGGCAATGGCTTCATCTAAGGTGATTTCTCTGCGATGAGGCGGCGCATTGGTCTCTGAAATGCTGTCCACGGGAGAGGTTTGTGCGTAGGACAAAGGGCTTGTCCCCCAAAAAAGGAATGCCGCTAAACCCAAGAGAGGGAGTATTTTACCTTTTATCATAGTGATTTTGTTTCGTTTTTGTACATTCATTCAATGCATTTTTCATGCCAATTCCACTCGGATGATCTTTATATTTATAAAGCGAATACTATTGATTTTAGATGCCTAATTTTGATAAGGTTTAATACGATATTGTTGTTTTTATGCCTCTAAGTTACTCTTTCTTTCCTTGTATTACCGTTAAACTACTCTGATCAAGTTGTTTGTTAGCACGATTTTGAACCTAAAAAGCTGCTTTGATTTTTGAAGGGTTGGCACACCATGCCGACGTTTTCTATGCCTTTGAGTACGGGAAGTGGCGTTATGGGTGTTATGGAAAGGGTGTACATACCGCTTGAGGGAAAGGATATTTGAGGTAAAAAAACGAACGCGTTTTCCCGAAGAGCCACACCTTTTCCCGCCCACACTCCGGAGCGAACTGCAAGAGGAAGCGATAGAGTATCCACACGTTTATACCCCCACTGATTGGTTAGTACGGTTTGGAGTACGATGTGGTTGTAATCATACATATTGTTGTGCCGAAGCAAAATATCCATGCGGTAGGTGCGCCCGGCTTCTGTAACGAGAAATGGAATTTCGACGGAAGCACCTCTCTCCCACTCTGCATTGGGTATAGGTGAGTAGGAGACCGCAAGCTCTTGAGAAGGTCTGCATCCCATTAGGAGGAGCAATAGCAAGGCAAATCCACCGAAGAGCGAAAAATGGACTTTTTGTTTCTTCACAAGAGCGTTCACAATCACTGTTCGGATGTTTTTTCAGTCCCCTTTTTCTCGCTTCGTCTGCCCTGATGACGGGGGTTTTTCTCTTGTTGAGGCGTATCGTCGGGAGTGTTGTTCTGCGCTTTCGGGTGCGGGCGATGCGCATGCTTCCCTCCGTTTCTCCTCTTGGGTTGATTGCCCCTTTCATTCGTCCCCGAGCCTTCTGTGACAGGGGCAGTCTCGTTCTCTTTGGGAGCTTCTTGTGGGGCAGCTTGAGGCTGTGTATTCTTTGCCTTATTGTTGTTCGACCGTTTCTTGCGTGTTTTGCGTTTGTCGTTATCGAAGCGAGTAAGTGAGTTTGCCTCCAATATATCCGTTACGACAGAGGGTTGCGTAGGAGTTTCCTCAAGGAGCATTTCGGGCTTTTCACCTCTTCTGTTCATATCTATGATCTCACGCACTCGGCGTAATGGGAGGGTAACGCTTTCGGATAAACTACCCCCTTCGGGAGCGTAAGTAAGTTCCAAGCGTAGCAAATCCCATTTGACAAACTTATATTGCCCTGCCGATGTGGAGAGGAGAATGCTCTTCTGAGGCATCTTTTTTTGTGCCTCGAGATAGGTATTCACCTCAAAATTGGTACAACACTTCAATTTGGCACATTGCCCTGTGAGTTTTTCAGGATTGAGTGTAAGTTCCTGAAAACGAGCTGCTGTGGTGTTTACGCTCTTGAACGAGGTCATCCATTGTGCGCAACAGAGAGGACGTCCGCAGGGACCAATGCCCCCGATGCGCCCGGCTTCTTGGCGTGCTCCGATCTGTTTCATCTCAATGCGCACATGGAATGTCTCTGCCAGTACACGTATCAGTTTGCGGAAGTCCACGCGATTGTCAGCTATGTAGTAGAATATCGCCTTGGTTCCATCGCCTTGATATTCAACATCTCCGATCTTCATTTCCAACCCCAGCTCTTCGGCAATTTGTCGAGCTCTGATCATGGTTGAGTGTTCTCGCTGCTTTGCCTCTTCCCATCGCTCCAAATCATTGGGGGTGGCAAGCCGGAATATCTGTCGCACTTGTTCGCGCGCACTTTCGTTCATACGCCTGTAACGGAGAGCTGCCAACGTACCCGTGAGGGTAACGACGCCGACGTCAAACCCCGGAACTCCCTCCACGGCAACAAGGTCGTCCTTATGCAACTCTAAATGGAGAGGATTGGTGAATATGAGCTTACGCGTATTTTTGAATTGAACCTCTATATATCTGTTTTCCTGTACGTCTCTCGAGAGGTCAGCCATCCAATCGAATGAACTGAGCGGACGCTTGCCGCATCCCTTGCACCCCGCAGAAGAGAGCTTCGCTCCGGGAAGTTTATATTGATCTTTTGCCATTGATTTATGTACAATCTTCTATATTGGGTTGTAAAGTTAATGGTTGTCGGGCAAACAATCGTTCAAATCGTTTGAAAAAAGAGTGCTTTCACTCGGAAAGTTTGTATGCATACAAATTGAAAAATGAATGCATATAAACTCGCATTTCAATGCATACAAAATAGAGATTGAATGCATACAAACTTCGATGCTTGCACAATCGCCTCGCCGAAAAGCTGCCATTCGACGTCTTGTGGTATCTCTTTAATGTGTTTAAGTCGTTGGTAAATAGTGTTTTGCTTGTTCTTTTGTTCCAGTTTTTACGCTTCCCGTTTGCGTTGATGAAGATGGGGCATTTTTCTCCAAAAATCGAGGCAAGCGATGGAAGGTGAAGATTAGGAAGAGATGCTTTTTTTCGACTTATCTCTATCTTTTGCCTGACAATGTGTCGGGATTTGGTGTCGAATGATTATTTTTGTCGTTTAATAAGCAGGTAGGTTTCTGCCTCAAAAAAGATGGATTTTATGCAGGATAGAGGAGAAGAATTGACCCTCCTTGGGGGGCAAACATCGTACAAACAAGATTATGCACCCGAAGTGCTGGAGTCTTTTGTCAATAAACATCCCGAGCGTGATTACTGGGTGCGTTTCGTTTGTCCCGAGTTTACGGCTTTGTGTCCCATCACAAGTCAGCCCGACTTTGCCACGATTTACATTGACTATATCCCCGATGTGCAGATGGTGGAGAGCAAAAGTTTGAAGCTCTACCTATTCAGCTTTCGTTCGCATGGGGCATTTCATGAAGATTGTGTCAATATCATCATGAACGACTTGATAGCATTGATGGACCCGAAATACATAGAGATAACGGGCGATTTCCTACCTCGAGGAGGGATTAGCATACATCCCTATTGCAACTATGGGCGTCCCGGCACAAAGTATGAGACGTTGGCGGCAGAGCGTTTGGCTCATCACAACAAAAAGTAGTGAGTAGGCTTTCCCAAAATGACATGAAAAAAAAGGTTATCGCCATCATAAATCCCATATCGGGCATTGCTTCCAAGCACAGAGTGCCTTCTCTTCTTGCTTCTGCCTATAAGGATAGAGACGAGGAGCTTTTCCTTACCTATACGAAAGGAGAAGGGCATGCAACGGAGATTATTCGAGAAGCGATGAGCCTGGGTATAGACTCTGTGATTGCAGTCGGTGGCGATGGCACGATCAATGAGATTGCCAGTGCTTTGAGCGGCACAGAGGTAAAGTTGGGGATTATCCCACGAGGGAGTGGCAATGGTTTGGCACGTGCCTTAAACATTCCCTTGATGAACGATGCCGAGGCGGTGCGTATCATTACCGAGGGGCGAGTCAATGCAATTGATATGGGATTGGCAAACGGATTGCCTTTTTTCTGCACTTTCGGTGTAGGTTTCGACGCTCAAATGACCAAGCGTTACGATGACGCCACCACACGAGGACTATTGACTTATCTGAAGTCTGCCATTGATGAGTATATCTCTTTCAAACCGCAAGAGTATCAGATCTCTGTCGATGGGCACGATATAGGCGGAGAGGCCTTCTTGATAACTTGTGCCAACATCGAACAGTATGGAAACAATGCTTACATTGCTCCCAATGCCTCTCCCTCGGATGGGCTGCTGGACTTGGTAGTGATCCGTCCGATTGATGCCATTCATGCCGCTCAAGTGGCTCTTCAACTCTTTACCAAAACGATCGAAAAGAACGCACGCATTGAGTCATATCGAGGAGCAAACATCGTGATAGAGCGCAAAGAGAGCGGGGTAGCGCAGATAGATGGAGAATCTGTTCAGATGGGAAAACGAATAGAAATAGGTGTGCGCCGGCAAGACTTGTTGGTATATACTCCCCAGAACTTCGGAGAAACACAGCTTTCTCCCTCAATCTGAAAAACGAGAATAGGGTCAAAAGGAGTCATCGGACAATGCGGAATACACGATCATAATAGGGCAAATAAGTATGGATGTAGATATACAGCAGATAAAGCAACGCTTTGGAATTATCGGTAATGCACCTCTGTTTGTGCAAGCCTTGCGCACTGCCACTCAGGTCGCTCCTACCGATATGTCTGTTTTGGTAGTGGGAGAGAGTGGTGTGGGAAAAGAGTTCTTTCCACAGATCATACACCAGTATTCTCGTCGCAAGCACAATAAATATATAGCTATTAACTGCGGAGCTATTCCTGAGGGAACCATAGACTCAGAGCTTTTCGGGCATCGAAAGGGATCTTTTACGGGTGCTTTGGGCGATCGTAAAGGCTATTTTGAAGAAGCCAACGGGGGAACAATTTTCTTGGATGAGGTGGGAGAACTGCCCCTCGCCACACAGGCTCGTTTGTTGCGCATCTTGGAAAATGGGGAGTTTATTCCCGTAGGAGCAAGCCAGCCCGTGAAGACAGATGTACGTGTCGTGGCTGCCACCAACGTCAATTTGGGAGATGCCATTCGTAAAGGACGCTTCAGAGAAGATCTTTTTTATCGACTGAATACAGTGCCTATCGAGGTGCCTCCTCTGAGAAAACGCCCGGAAGACATATCGTTGCTATTCCGTCGTTTTGCCTCGGATTTCGCTCGATTGTACCAAATCCCCCCATTGGAATTGGACGAAGGCGCGAAAGAGATGCTCGAAACATATCGTTGGCCCGGTAATATCAGAGAGTTGCGCAACATAACCGATCGCATGAGTGTTCTTGAAGAAGCCCGTCTTATAGATGCTGTTACGCTACGTAAATACCTGCAACAAGAGGGTTTACAAGATTTGCATCCCGTACCGGTTGCCTCTTCGGAGGAGGATGCCAAGGGGGCGCATAGTTTTGCCAATGAGCGAGAGATCCTCTATCAAGTGCTTTTTGACTTGCGTCGAGAGCTCAACGAAGTAAAATCAAAGGTGAATGAATTGTTGCCGTCAAAGGGACGTGTGGAGGAGGCTCCGACGCCGATTTATTCGTCGGTTGCAACAGCTTCAAAGGGATCGGAACGCTCTGCCGTAGAGCCTACGCCCCATCTTTTGCCCATCACCTCCACCCCGATCAATGCGACTCGGAGTGCCGATGAGGCGGTGATTGTGGACAGCGAAGAGATGGCTATGGAAGATTTGTCGGCAGATGCTTCCATCGTAACCCTTTTGGATGGGGAACGGTTTCTGATCAAAAGAGCTATGGAGCGGAACAGAAATGCCACTCGGCAGGAGATAGCGGATCAATTGGGTATATCGGTGCGCACTTTGCATCGCAAATTGAAAGAATATGGTTGGGAATAATTGGTATAAAAAATTGCTCTTCGGCACTCTTTTTTTGCTGTTGTTGGGGACAATGGGATGCAGTATATCCTACAAATTTTCGGGGACTTCCATTGACTACGCCACCACTAAAACTTTTTCAGTGGGGTTGTTCAATAACCAAGCTCCGTTGGTTTATCCTCCCTTGAGCCAAACTTTTACGGAAACGCTCAGAGATCTTTTTCGACGACAGACTCGTTTGGAAGAGGTCGAGCAGGCAGGCGACTATGCGCTTGAGGGGGCTATTGTGGGCTACGATTTGGCTCCGGTGGCAGTGCAAGAGAATTCCTACGCCCTATTGACACGCTTTACAATGACCGTTTCTGTGCATTTTGAGAACAGCGTCAATCCCAAAAAGAGTTTTGAGAAAACCTTTTCTGCCTATACGGACTTTGAGAGCAGATTGCTCTTTTCAGAGGTGCAGGACGATCTTGTGCGCCAACTTACGGAGGATATAACCAAACAGATATTTAATGCTACGGCAGAAGATTGGTAAGGATGACGGCAGACGATTTAACCACTTATCTCAAAGACCCCTCCTTGCTGAACAAAAGCACGCTGGGAGATCTTAAGTACATGGCGGACAACTATCCCTATGCTCACACTTTTGTCTTCTTGTATTTGTATAACTTGGCTCTCGTCGAGGATATTCGTTACTTCGCAGAGTTGCAGCGTTTAGCTCCTTTTTTGGCGGACAGAAATAAGCTTTATGTCATGGTGGAAAAGAGGTATGGCGCTCTCTCATCGGCACCACAAGAGCGCAGCGGTAGCGATGCTTTTGCTTCTATAGATCGATTTTTGGAGCAGATGGAAGAGAAGAATGGTACCGGAACAGTGGCGTTATCAACGGATTTTTCTCCTCTTTCCGGAGATTATTTTTCGCAGCATGGTATCTCTTCGGAGACTGAGGTTTCAAGATCCGATGGCGAGCTCTCTCTCTCCAATCGAAGACTCGGCTCTTCGGTAGAGCAAGAACAGACTTTTTCTACCGTTGTGGAAGAGGAAGCCGATGCCCCTATTTTTACGGAAACATTGGCTCGACTCTACATAGAGCAGCGTTGTTTTGACAAGGCGATGAATATAATTCTTTCGATGAAAGAGAAAAATCCGGAAAAAAGTAGTTACTTTGCAGATCAGATACGTTTCTTAGAACGCTTAATAGAGATCAATAAATAAATTAGATACACACAAAAGCAATGTTTATATTTCTGACGATTTTGATTTTGTTGGCAGCGGTTTTGCTTATATTACTCGTTGTTATTCAGAACTCTAAAGGCGGAGGTTTGGCTTCCGGCTTCTCTTCGAGCAACCAAATTATGGGGGTACGCAAGACTACCGATTTTTTGGAAAAAGGGACATGGTGGTTGGCAGGAGCCATCGCTCTTTTGAGTGTTGTTTCCACTCATTTTCTGCACACTTCTGTCAATGAAGAAAAGCAAGTGTTGGAAGTTATTGAGCAAACTACAAAGGAACAGCCGGCTCCTCAATTGCCCAATCTGGGAGAAACACCTTCTCTCCCTACCACGCCTCAGCAGTAAGGTAAGATTTTCAGAAGTCGAGCTGTATCGCTCGCAAGGAATAGAACAAGAAGGTTCGTTCTCTTTTTAGAAAGGGAACGAGCTTTTTTGCGTATTTATTTATAGTGTCGGCTCTCTATTATTATCGGTATAAGTCTCTATCATTGATATAAAATATAGCAGAGGTATTGTCGCTATTGCGCATCTCCATTCTCGTTTGGAGCGTTGTGGTATTTAGAATGCTTTGTAGGTTCCTCTCGGAATGCTTTTCCTATTTACACAGGAGTCGAGTTGCGGTAAATTCTTCCTCTCT
>JBGZIN010000064.1:0-19556 GCA_041848345.1 Porphyromonas sp. | reverse complement strand
ATACTATCATCTCCAATAAAAATTTTCTTTCTCACATTTTCTGCATCTATTTTTTGCAAAGTTACTTTTTTCATTTGGCTATACATCAATAAACTCTTAGTATTTTGAGTATATTTTTTCGTGAAGCTATCTTTTATCTTCTCATCGAAAAGCCTCTCTTCTGCTGTTGGTCGTACCGCCCCTCTACCACGTTATCGACTTCCCGTCTGGCTTTGATTTGCTCCCGGTTATCCAGTTTGCCTTTCTGCGTGGCAGTAATATACAGAAAATCCCCGGCTGCACGGTGAGACTGCTTATCATCACCGAAGAGGTTAAGGACACTCTTGATGTCCGATACTTGCTCCGTATCGAAACGGGGCTTGTAATAATCCCTTGCCAGACGGATAATGCCGTGTACCGCCTTGCGGAAGATGTCGCTTGTTTTGAGCAGCAGGAAACTGAGACAGCCGATAATGTGGTTTTGCCACAAAATCCGATTTTTGAGCCTCGTGGTTTCCTCCGTATGCGCAGCCTCCTTACGGCTAAGTTCCGACAAGTTCTTGGCTTCCAGCTCCATCCGTTCACGGTGATGGTCGTTCTGCATGGTCTGTATTCGGGTTTGCAGGGCTTCGATGGCTTCCCCGTGCGTGGCTACCTCTCTGTGCAGGGCGGCGTTCTCCCGCTCCGGCGTCTTGACCTTGTTACTGCCGAAAAGAGAACCGACACTCTCGGCGATGTTGGCGGCTGCGGTCGTGGCTGCCCCTTTCAGCTTCTCGGTCTGTATCTCTTTTTTCGTCCGTCTTAGTTCCTCCTGCGCCGTTTCTTTCTGACGCTGCAAATCCACCACCTCCGCTTTGAGGCTGTCGGCGAGTTTCTTCGTTTCATTGTAATACTGCTGCGTGGACTTGTGCCGTGCTTTCGAGCCGTCTATGCCCCTTTGCAGCCCGTATTTCGCCATCGCCTCGGCGTAGGTGTCTTGGTAGGATTTCAGCCTTAGGCGTGTCATAATATCGTCGGCGCACAGCCTCACGGTGTCGGTCGGCTTCTTGCGGTATCGCTTCTTCGCCTGCTCCTCCCTTTTCCTGCGCTTGCGCTCTCCCTTGACGATGGGAACGAGCGTGACGTGTATGTGGGGCGTTTCCTCGTCCCGATGCAGGTGCGCCGCCACGATGTTCTCCTTTCCGAACGTGTCGGCGAAGTATTTCATATTGTCGGCGCACCACTCGTCCAAACGCCCCTCCCTTTCGATGCGTTCCATGTCCTCGTGCGTTCCCGACACGTTGATTCGGATTGCCCGTACTTGGTTGTTTCCGATTTTGCGTGTCAGCCCCGCTTCTTCCAGTCTTCTCCGGATAGCCGCCGAACGGTCTTTTATCCCGTCGGGGTAGGCAACGAGTTTTCGGTTCAGGTGCGTGCGTGTGGGGTCTGCGTTCTTCGGTATGATGAAACGCTCTATGTGGGCGGTCGTTCCGCTGTCGGAACCGTGCGCCTTTTCCATGTGCAATACTACGAAACCCATATATATTCCTTTCTTTTTTAGCTTGTGAAACAATGATTCTTTGTATCTTCGGGGGCGGCAAAGAGCCGTCCCCGACGGGGTGTGCAGAGGGGCTTGCCCCTTGCCTTATTGGGGAATTTTCAGCGATATGGAGTATTGCGGCTCGGAAAATTCCCTAATAAGCTACGGTATTTTCTCCGTAAATACCCTGCGGTGTGCCGGCGGTCTGCCCGTGTCTTATCGGCTCGGCGGTTGAATCCGCTTTGTGTACTTGGCTGTCTGCGCTCGTTGTGCCGACTTTACCGACTATACCGAACCCCATCTTATTATTTTTCCCTTTCGGTCGATGGTGGGCGGCGGGGCGGTCGTTTCCGTTTTCAAAGGCTTCTTTGCTCGGGGCGGTCGGATGCAAGGTTTAGGGGAAGAATCTACCCGAAGCATGAGGGTGGAGATTGTTCCCCTAACGGCGTAGCCGCCCGACCTTGCAGCCGACGGAAAGCCCCGTGCTTGCTTCGCCTTTGTAAACGGGAATGACTGTTCCGCTTTCCTGCGGTCGGGAAACAGCCCCTTTCTGTCCGTGCGACGGTATGACCGTATGAATGTATGACCGTGTGACTGTATTACGGACTGATACCCCGACCGACTGACCGTTACGCCATCCATCGGCGGCTCGGCTCGGTGTCGGCAACGACAGACACGATAACCGTCGTTTTCTCTTTTCGCCCGTTCATAATCCTGTCTAATAATAGCTTGCGGACTCTCGCCGCCCCGAACGATTCGACACGGAAAGCGAGGGCGGCTATCGTTTCGAGGTCGTAAACCTCTATGCTGCTTCTGTCCGATAGACGGACAAGGCGTTTGATGCCGTACTCTTTCAATACCCCGCTCTTGCAGAGTGCCTTTATCCCTGCCCGAACCGTCGGGGTGATAACCCCGAACAGTTCGCAGATTTCCCACTCGGTCATGGCGGTTGCGCCTATGTCGGTCGGTAGGGAGATATTGCCGTATTCATCTATCATGATGATGTTCCTTTCTTCTTTCATCGGTATGCTGTTTTAAGGTGACTAAATGGCTCGGCAGATGTTCTTCTCCATCTCCTCTAACTTGTGCGACAAGGTTTCCATGTCTTGGCTTATCTTCTGGGCGGTGATTTTGGCGTATATCTGCGTGGTCTTGATGTTCGTGTGCCCCAACAGGCGGCTCACGGTTTCGATGGGTACGCCGTGCGACAGAAGTACGGTCGTGGCGTTCGTGTGGCGGGCAACATGATAGGTCAAGCGCACCTTGAAACCGCATTGTCTGCCTATCTCTTTGAGTATCTTGTTGCAACTGCCGTTGCTCGGAACGGGGAAAACATGACCGTCCCTTGCAAGTCCCTTGTATTTCTCGATGATACGCTTGGGAACGTCCAAAAGACGGATGTTCGATTCGGTGTTGGTTTTCTTCCGTCGGGTGATTATCCACAGGTTGCCGTCGAAGAATGTTTGCAGGCGGTCGGCGGTGAGGTTCTTCACGTCCGAGTACGCCAAACCCGTGAACACGGAAAAGACGAACAAGTCCCGTACGAGTTCATGGTAGGTGTTCTTCATCGGTGCGTCCATGAGCGTCTGTATCTCCTTTTGGGTAAGGTAGCCCCTATCGACGCTTTCGGGAGAGTTGATGTACCCTGCAAAGGGGTTGAACGGCAGACGCCCGTCGTTCCTCGCTATGGAAACGATGTGTTTCAGCACGATCATGTAGCCCCACACGGTATTGGTGCGGCATTTCTTCTCCGTGCGCAGGAAATACTCGAAGTCGTTGATGAATGTAAGGTTGAGTTCCTTTAGCGGAATGTCCTCACGCTTGTAGGTATGGGGCAGGAACTCCCGAATGTGGTTGCAGACCGTCCGATAACGGGTGAATGTCCCCTGCGCCCTGCTGTGCCCGACCTTCTTGGCGAACTCGGCGTTGTGCTGCTCGAACAGCTTCAGCAAGGTTTCCTGCTTGACGCCGATACCGAGATAGGCGTCTTTGAGCTTGGCGGCGGTAACATACCCGTCCGTCTGCATCAGTTCTTGGTAGCGGCGGTTTACCTCCACTCGGATTTTATCCACCGCGAGGTTGATTCTCTGCGCTTCGACGCTCTTGCCCGAAGCACGGTTGTTTTTCACGTCCCACAACCGCAGGGGAACGTCCATCTTGCAACTGAACTGTTTAATCTCTCCGTCCACCGTGAGGCGGCACATCAAAGGCAGGTTGCCGTTCGGCTTCTCGCTGCCTTTCTTCACGTAAAATAAGACCTTGAATGTACTTCGCATAACTCACTCCTTTTTTTGGTTACAAAATTAGTTTATAGTGAGTTACCGACAGCTATGCAGAATTACGCAAATCGCAGAAAAAGAACCATTTAGCAAGAAATCTGCACCCGTTACGGGGGTAATGAGGTGGTAACTGAACTTCTGCACCGTTTGGCTGTATCGTGGTTTTCTTTGGCTTTTCGCCAAGAGAAAAATATAGCGTAACGAACGCTATTTCAGCTAATTCGCTACGCTTTACTCAAATTTGCAAATCCGCTATGTGTTTATTCTAAGTCTGTTCCTCCCATACCCATTATCATTGGGGAGGCAAGACAAAGATACTCTTTTTCGTCCACCTCCACAAACAGAGAGAAACTCCCCTGAAAAGCCTATAAATAGATGAAAAAAGCCCCGCCACCTTTTGTGGGTAGCGGAGCTTTCCTATTAAGAAATTCTACTTTGTATCGGATTAGTTCTTATCGTCAAGACGTTCGCGAAGAGCTGCCAATTCGCCCAAATCACCCAACGTTGCCTTCTCGGCAGGAGCTTGAGCCACTGCAGCCTGAGAACCGGCATCGCGAGTTTGCTTCTTTTGTTCTTTTTCGGCACGAGCAGCATCGCGTTGCTTATCTTCAAAAATACGGCTGTGAGAAACGATGATACGATGTTTGTTCTTGTTGAACTCAAGAACCTTGAATTCCAACTTCTCATCGATTTGTGCTTTAGAACCATCCTCTTTTACGAGGTGCATCTGAGTGGCAAAACCTTCTACACCGTAGGGAAGAGCGATGATTGCACCCTTATCGGTAGACTCAATGATGGTACCCTCATGGATAGAACCGGTGGTAAAGACAGTTTCAAACACATCCCAAGGATTTTCACCCGTTTGCTTGTGTCCTAGGCTGAGGCGACGATTGTCCTTGTCTATTTCGAGTACTTCCACTTCGATGGGAGCACCGATTTCTGTGATTTCACTCGGATGTTTGATCTTTTTGGTCCAAGAAAGATCGCTCAAGTGAATGAGACCATCTACACCCTCTTCCACTTCCACAAACACACCGAAGTTGGTGAAGTTACGCACTTTGGCAGTGTGGCGAGAACCTACGGGGAAACGAGTTTCAATATCAGCCCATGGATCGGGTTTGAGTTGCTTCATACCGAGGCTCATCTTGCGCTCTTCACGATCGAGTGTGAGGATCACAGCTTCTACCTCTTCGCCCACCTTAAGGAAGTCTTGTGCGCTGCGGAGGTGTTGTGTCCAAGACATTTCCGACACGTGGATAAGCCCTTCGATACCGGGAGCCACTTCAACGAAAGCACCATAATCGGTGATCAATTCCACACGACCCTTGAGAATATCGCCGGGTGCGAGGTTGGGATCCAATGCATCCCATGGATTGGGAGTAAGCTGTTTGAGACCCAAAGCAATACGTGTCTTCTCTTCATCGAAATCGAGGATAACGACATTGATCTTTTGATCCAATTGAACCACTTCACTGGGGTGAGACACACGCTCCCAAGAGAGATCGGTAATATGGATAAGACCGTCCACTCCGCCAAGATCTACAAATACACCGAAGTTAAGGAGGTTTTTAACCACACCTTCGAGTACTTGTCCCTTCTCGAGCTTACCGATGATGTCACGTTTTTGTTGTTCCAATTCAGCCTCGATAAGTACCTTGTGCGAAACAACAATGTTCTTTTGCTCGTGATTTACTTTCACGATCTTGAACTCCATTGTCTTGTCTACCAAGCTATCGTAGTCACGAATGGGACGTACGTCGATCTGAGAACCGGGGAGGAACGCTTCGATGCCGAATACGTCTACAATCATACCACCCTTTGTACGGCTCTTGATATAACCGAGGATTACTTCGTCTTTCTCAAGCGCTTCGGTTACACGCTCCCAAGAACGCTCTGCACGCGCTAAATAGTGAGAAAGAACAGGCTGCCCCATGGGACCTTCCGGAGAGATTACGAAAACCTCCACCTGGTCTCCCACCTTGAGTTCTTTGTTGTAACGAAACTCAGGATAAGGGATACTGCCAAGAGATTTGTAGCCAACGTCTACAAGAACTTCACGAGGCGTCTTGTCGTTGTACACAATCTCCTTAACGGTGCCCATTACCACTTCTTTTTCTTTGATGTTGTTGAGCGTTTCTTCATACAAACGCTCTTGCTCCGCACGAGCATCTTTGGATAGGGTACTACCCTTTTCATACTGATCCCAATCGAAATCCGGATTAGGCACTCTTAATTGATGATTGCTCATCTGATTTGTTTTTAGATGTGAAACAATAAATTAATAACTCTCTGTTGTCCGATTTACATTTCAATCGAACAGCGAGCAAAGGTACGATTTCTTTTTCGCTTTCACAAGCGTTCGACAGCACAAATCCATGAAAACGAGAGCGTTTTGTGGTACGTTCGCCCTTTGTCAAAACTCCTTGTTGGAGGAGAGATCAGGAGTTTTGAATTAGATTTTTACGAATGCGTTGGATTAAGAGCGAAGCTGTCGTGGGAGGAGTATCGGGCAAATCATGCTGAGAAACGACTAAAAGAATATCTCCCACATGAAGTTTCAGTGCACCTTTAGGTACGATAAATCTATTTTTTCGCTTAACCAAAATGACCAATTCGCTCTCGTCCAATGGAAGTTTGCGCAATTCATCGCCTACGGACAACATATGGGCATCCACAATGCGTTCCTCCATCATGGTACCCATCTCTTCGGGCATCTCGACACCCATGAAATTGCCTTCGGGCGGAGCAGGAGTTGCCAACCTGAAAAAGCGAGCCACCGGAGTAATGGTCATGCCTTGAAACAAAAGCGAGAGCAAGGTTATAATGAAAACGATACTGAATATATGATTTGCTTCAGAGACACCATTCACCACGGGATAGGTGGCAAAAATAATGGGAGCGGCTCCACGCAACCCCACCCATGAGAGAAAAGCCTTGCCTTTGAGCGATATTTTCGGGAAAGGGAGCAGGGATAGGTGGCAAGCCAACGGACGACCGACAAACATCATAAACAGCGCTATGAGTATGGATAGAAGGAGTACCTCCGGCATTTCGTGCGGATTGACCAATAAACCCAATATCAAAAAGAGAATAATTTGCACCAACCAAGTAATGCCATCGAAAAAATAGTTGATCGTACTTCTGTGCTGCAAACGAGCATTACCCACGATTATACCTGCTATGTAAACGGCGAGATAGCCATTGCCATCCAACAAGAAAGATATTGTAAAGGTAAAGAAGAGAAGACAAAGCAGGAGGATGGGATAGAGTGTTCTATTCGAGATATTGATCCGATTGATGATCCAAACCGAGAGATAGCCCAACAGCAAGCCTACTCCCACTCCGATGAATAACTGCTCACCCAACTGCAATACAAAAGCTCCGAAGCTGAGAGAGGAGTTGTTGATATACTCAATGAGCACAATGGTCAGCATATATGCCATGGGGTCATTACTACCGCTCTCCAACTCCAACATAGGTTTTAAGTTCTCTTTGAGGTGCACTTTCTGCGAGCGAAGCAGAGCAAACACCGATGCGGAGTCTGTACTCGACATAGTGGCTGCCAAGAGCAAGGAAAGCGGAAGGCTGAATACAACCCCGACCCAAGGAGATAAGTAATTTGTCACTCCGTAGATAAATAGCCCCGTAAACACAGTCGTTAAAAGAACTCCCAGCGTGGAAAGGCAAATCCCCGGCAAGAGTATCGGACGTATTTCCTTCATCTTGGTATCCATCCCCCCTGTAAAAAGAATAATGGAAAGAGCCACCATACCGATGTCTTGTGCCAACTTGGCATTTTCAAATTGAATACCCAATCCATCCTCTCCAAACAACATGCCCGTAAAGAGAAACAACAAGAGGGCGGGAATACCGAAACGAGATCCTACTTTACCGATGAGGATCCCGACAAAGACAATGATTGCAAAGATTAAGATGAAAGTTTCTATTCCAAAAGTCATACGCCACTGTTAATGCTAAGCTCTCAGCACACTCCTTCTAAAGGAGGGCTGCTCTTCCTCATAAAAGCGTATCGGGAATAAGTATTCTCGTGCCCAAAACGCACCCGAAGATACAAAAAAATTGCCTATCGTCGTTGCATAAAGCAAAATTAAAGAGGTCTCTCTTCTATCGGTAGAGAGACCTCTTTTTTTCAAATGCTTAGGCTAAACAGCGTTCAGCGTTGTACGATAATCGGCACTACCTTGGTAGCCCCTTCTCGCTCCATCACACGCACAAAGTAGGTGCCAACGGGGAGGTTGTCGGTTGCTATTTCGACTATTCCTTGCACACCATCTTGACGGAAATGCTGCCCTCCATAGAGGTTTAACAGCATCACTGTTGCACCCTCTGCACACTCCACTGTAATCTTTTGGTCTGCCACAGTGGGATAAACCTTTACGTTCTTCGCTTCGGGAGCATCAATGGCAACGTCCGGTTTGAGCGTTATGGCTATATCATCAATGAGTACCCCCGGACCATTTTTCAGCGCCTTGTGAACAAAAGCAATCGAGATGCGCTGCCCTTTGAAACGAGAAAGGCTGATTTTTTCCGTAAGCCACTCTCGCTTATCATTGGTTGCATAAGGGGCTTTGAGCAGCAAATCGAAATCTTCCGATTGGATGCCGGGACCTCTGGCGATGCGGACTTCGTATTTCTCCTTCCGTGTTCCACTCAAGAAACTTGTCGTGGCAAATGTCAAAGTCGGGTCTATGCCTTCTGTATCCGGAATGTTTATCGGAGGTGAAATCAACCAGTTATTGGGGAATATTTGTTGCCCTTCAAAAGTAAAACTATTCTCTTCGCCCTGCTTGGGTGTCGCTTTCGTCGGGTAAAAACTCCAGGAAGCCAATGCGTATGCCGATTGGTAGCCAAAGCCTTTTGTGGCGTCATTGGGGATATTCAAGCGATCTAAATCCATTTTGAGGTTATTCCAAGAAAGCTCATCGGCGTCTCTGTGCGGCGTGCGCCATCTACGAGGGAAGTTGCCATTTTCAAAGGTTTCTTTGATCGGGAACTGGGTGGTGCTGCCGTCATACACCACAAAATCGGTTTCGCTTGAAGCGGAACCATAGGCATTGGTAATGGTGAATTTAACCTTATAAGTCCCCGGTTTTGCCCATGTTACCGTGGGGCGTTCTTTTGAAGAAGTAGGCTCATTGGCACCCTCAAACTCCCAAGCAAAAGAGGAGATAGGACTGTCCGAACGGTACTCGGGCTTCCAAAGAACCGGCTCATCGGTAAAGGCAAAATTGATTGCTTTCAGGTCTCCTGCCGAAGGAGGTGTGTTGATAACGGGAGGAGGAGGACACGCCTTCAGCAATTGTTTCATGGCTGCCATATTGCTCAACAACCCCTTGCTGTATATGTTTGTGTACTCTCCCGCAGGGCTGATGAACGCCACTGTGGGCCATCCTTCTATTTCAATGCGCAGAGCCGGAGCCAAGCCGTTGTCGCTGATAATCGGGTAAGGCACCTCTTCACCATTGCTACCGGAGATGAGAGTCCAATCTCTACCCGGATCTCTGATCTCTCCCTCGGAAGCTCCTTCACCTTCTACCCACAAGATGACCAAGTCCTGCGATTGTTTCCCCTCGGGACCGAACTCTTCGTACAAAGTTTCCAATTGATGCTCGGTGTGAATGCGCCAGCAGGGACCGCACCAAGTGGCAGAAAAGTCGATGAGCACCTTTTTGCCCTGGCGAAGTAATTGTTGCACATCATGCTTATTACCTTTAAGGTCTTTGACAATGTACTGCGCTTTTGAAATAGGTCGCCACGAGTACATTTTGTACACGGGATTATCTTGCCCCCATAGTACTGCGCAAGCGACTAAAAGAGTCAAGCAAAGAGTCGTAAATCTTCTCATTGGGTTATTTATTTTATGTTGTACTAAAAATTGAATATTCACTTCGGAGAATAGGGATATTCCTCTTCAAAAATAATCAAGGATACAGCACCGCAAATATACTTCTTTTATGGGATTTGTATTCCTCACGGAGCAAGAAAAAATTTGTATGCATATAAACTCAAAATTGAATGCGTACAAAATTGAATTTGATTGCATTCATTTTGTCTTTTGTATGCATACAAAAAAGTCCCCTCTTCCCGACAACAAAAAAACGATTGGGATGCAACTATAAAAGTATATCCCAACCTCCTCTCCATAATACGGAATAGGCTCTCCCGAACCCATCGGGAAAGCCTATCCGAAATCTGATACCTGTGGGCGACACAAGCCGCCGACAAGCCTATACTTTAGCGTTTCACAATAACGGGAACCACCTTGATACCACCTTCTGCATCCACAACACGTACGAAGTAGTTGCCTGCGCTCAATGCAGATGTATCGATACGTGTCGCACCACCTTCGATGCGAACGGTCTCTACTTGGCGACCCGTTACATCAAACAATACCACGGTAGCTCCGTCCATAGCCTCAACGAAAAGCTCGTTGCCGGCAACAGTTGGGTAAACAGCCACATTCTTAGCCTCGGGGAGGTTGGAAATACCTACGGCTCCATCCAAAGAGATACTGAGCTTATCCAATGTAACCCCACTACCCTTATCGGTATTGGATTTGTGTACGAAAGCAATTGTTATGCGTTGTCCTTTGTATTTGGAAAGGTCGATTGTCTCGGGAGTCCACTTTCCGTTAGTCGTGGGAGTCGTTGCACTCTTGAGTTCTTCGGTGAAAGCAGTCGGATCTGAAGTGGAAGTTGTAGACACCAATACTCTGTATGTATCAAACGGAGTGCCGAAGAATGCGTTGGAAGCATAGAACAAGGTAGGCTTCGCAGCATCGGCAGGAATGTTCAAAACGGGAGAGAGTACCCAGTTGTCAGGAGTGTGGTTTGTACCATTGAACCCTATACCTCCATTTTGTTGTTGAGCTTCTATGGGATAAAAAGTCCAAGAAACAATGTGCCAAGAAGATTGATAACCCAACTGCGCACCTTCATTCACTTGGAGTCCCAAACGATCCAACATGGCTTTGATATTTTCCCATGTGTATCCATCGCCATCCACATCCAATCTACGCCATTCGTGAGCAGGGAAAAGGGCGTCATCAAAACCTGCAGCTACGGGGAACGCCGTTGCAGCGTTGATGTCTTTAACTACAAAGTTGGTTTCTCCTTTTGTGCTACCGAACTCATTTTCCACCGTAACAGACACTTTGTAAGTACCGGGATTTGCCCAAGTAACAGAAGGAGTCTTTTCCGTAGAGGTTGCGATGTTTGCACCCTCAAACTCCCATTTATAAGACTTAATAGCAGGTATGGAACGGTAGGCAACATCCAGCTTCACAGCATCACCGGAATAACCAAATTCTATGCTCTTGACAGCAACTCCGGAAGGAGCTGACTTGGGAGACGGAATATCATTCAACACGCGCTCCAAAGCATCCATATCGTAGTCCGTGTACTGCCCTTTGATCATGGTAGCGGCATCCATATACTCACCCGTAGGAGCCAAAAGCACTAAAGTGGGCCAACCTTTGATAGAGATCGCCAATTTTTGTGCCAACTTTGCATCGCTGATAACCGGATAGGGTACTTCGTCCACTTCTCCATACTGCAAAGTCCAATCTTTGTTTTTATCCTTGATTTTGAATTCAGAAGCTCCTTCGCCTTCAACCCAAAGAACTACGAGATCCTGTCTTCTTGTTCCTTCCGGACCGAAATTTTTATAGATCTTCTCAAGCAAATGGTTTTGATGCAATAGCCAACAAGGACCGCACCAAGTAGCAGAAAAGTCGATCAAAACTTTCTTACCATCGGCAAGAAGAGCTTTGATGTCTATTTCATTACCCTTGAGGTCTTTCGTCTTGTATCCGTCAAGATTTAAGGGTTTCCAGTTATAGTCTCCATAAGCACGCAAAGCATCTGTGCTTTTGAACACTAATGGTGCAGAGGATTGCACCGTTTGCTGAGCCATCATGGCACCTGAAAATGCCAAAGCTGCAGCACATAAAGTAATCAACTTCTTCATAGTAATTCTTACGATTTATCTATTAACATTATTCTTATTCTCAAGTCTTATTCTATCGGGTTTTGGTTTATAGTAGCATTTCAGACAGAGTGTTACTTATATCATGCCCTGAAAGTCCCTCGAATGCAAATGTAGTATTTTTTTTCTGAGAGGGGCTTTTTCGGATGTTAAAAACATACCGATTATCTCGCCCTTTTGCACTGCTCTTTCATAAAAAGAGATAAAACGGAGAGAGTAACGCTCTGTATTCGGCTGTATATTCCCCCTCTTTGGTACGAATGCACAGCGTTTTCAACGGACAAAATGAGGTTTCTCGACCACTTCTTACCCATTGGCTCAGTAGTCGCTTGGGAGCTTTGCCCTCCACCGTAACCACAGAAACCAGACAATCAGGGACCAAGCCCACAGAGGCAGCAGCCACTCGCAAGGCATCTATCTGTTCAAATGGAGTAATCATCGCCAATCTACCTTGATCGGTCAGAAGTTTCTGCGCCCAATGCAATAGGTCTTTCGGAGCTAAAGAATGGGTATAGCGTGCTTGTGTTCTTTCCCGTGAACGAGTAGCCACTCCCGAAGCAAAAAAGGGCGGATTGGAGATCAACAAATCAACCGAATGCGCCTCAATCCCCGAGGCATACTCGGTAAAATCGGCATGCTCTATGGAAACACGATGGGCAAAAGGCGACGAAAAAGCATTCTTCCGAGCTGTTTGACTCGCCTGCTCTTCGATCTCCACTCCCACAAGCCGAGCATCGGGAAAACGTTGTGCCAACATTAAAACAATCAAGCCTGTCCCCGTGCCCACATCAAGGATATGCCCGGGTGGAACGAAAGCGGAGGAGACATCCGACAAAGCCCATCCGCCCAAAAGAACTCCATCGGTGCCGATACGCATGCCACATCCCTCTTGGCAAAGAGAAAATTGTTTGAAGTGCATCATATCTTCCGTTTCCATACTCGACTCTTGTTTGTGCCACAAAACTATAACTTTCGGTATAAACGCCCTCACACCGCCTCGCCATCGCCACAAAAAAAACACTATATTTGCCTTCGGATTAAATAGAAATGACACATGACTCAATTGAGTGTAAATATAAATAAGGTGGCGACCCTGCGCAATGCTCGCGGCGGTTCCATTCCCAACGTGTTGCAAGTGGCTTTGGATTGCGAACGTTTCGGAGCACAAGGAATAACGGTACATCCTCGTCCCGATGAACGCCACATTCGTTATGCCGATGTGCGCACTTTACACCGTCACCTTACAACAGAATTCAACATCGAAGGCAACCCCACTCCCTCCTTTATAGACCTCGTCTCGGAGGTGCGTCCCACTCAGGTAACTTTGGTGCCCGATGCGCCCGATGCACTCACCTCCAATGCCGGGTGGGATGTGGCAAAGAATTTCGACTTTCTCAAGAAAGTCATCGCCCTGTTCAAAGCGGAACAAATCCGCACTTCCATCTTCGTAGGTACCGATTGTGACAATATATCCCGTGCAGCCGAGGCGGGTTGTGACCGAGTGGAACTATACACCGAACCCTATGCCGTAGCTTTTGCTTCGGGGCTTCGTGAGCAAGCTGTCGCCGACTTTGTCAAAGCAGCTGCACACGCCGCTTCTTGCGGACTTGGCGTAAACGCAGGGCACGACCTCAATGTGGAGAACCTAAACTATTTTGCCACCCACGTGCAACCGCTGGCGGAGGTATCCATCGGACATGCGCTCATCGCCGATGCACTCTACTTGGGATTGGAAGAGACCATCCGTCGGTACAGACAACAGTTAATCATTTAATCGAAAAATATGAAACTATTCCCCTTATTACAGTTGGATGGTATCTCCGCAGACACCATGCAAGATGCACTCACCTCCGTGGGTACTGTAACAGAAACTCCCGCTGCTTTATCGGTGTGGGATCTAACTCTCAAAGGCGGTTGGATAATGATCGTCTTGGGGCTTCTTTCTCTGGCAGCCATATACATTTTTGTCAAGAAGTTTCTGGAAATCCGTGCTGCGTTGCGCTCCAACTCCTCCTTTATGGAACGGATCAAAGACTATATCAACACCAACAGGGTCGATGCTGCCCATAATTTATGTCTTTCCACAGATACCCCCGAGGCGCGCATGATCGACAAAGGGTTAATGCGTTTGGGACGCCCCATGGCAGATATTTCCGTAGCCGTGGAGAATGCCGGCAATCTCGAAGTGGGTAAGCTGCAAACATCCATGCCTCTCTTGGCTACCATTGCCGCAGGAGCTCCCATGATCGGTTTTCTCGGCACGGTAACCGGTATGGTACAAGCCTTCTTCGACATGGCTAACGCAGGCAGTGCCATTGATATTTCGCTTCTTTCAGGCGGAATTTACGAAGCCTTGGTTACCACGGTCGGAGGGTTGATAGTGGGTATTGTAACGCTCTTTGCCTACAATTTTTTAGTGGCTCACATAGACAAAACAGTCAATCTCTTGGAAGCTCGAAGCATCGAGTTTATGGATCTTCTCAACGAATTGGCAGAGCACACGCCGCACCAACAAGCATAAAGAAATGGCACTCAAACGAAAAACAAAAGTTACCGAGACGTTCAGTATGGCATCCATGACGGATGTTATATTCCTCTTGCTCATCTTCTTTATGGTGGTGAGCACCTTGGTCGTGCCCAATGCCATAAAGGTCAATCTACCCTCTTCTCAATCAACAGCCCCGAGCGAAACACCCATGGTGCGCCTCACTCTGACGGCTATGGGGGTCTGTTACATGACTACTCCCCCCATGCCCACGGCACAAGAGGTTACCATCGATCAGCTTGCCGCAGAGCTTGTTCAAACAAAAGAAGATACTCCGGATATGCTGATCGCTTTGTATGCCGATGAAGAGGTGCCTTATAGAGAGATTGTGAAGATTTTGAACATAACGGCTCAATTAGATCTTAAATTGGTGCTTGCCACCAAAGCATTGCAATCTGAAAACTGACCCATGCTACGCCATCGTCTCATAGCCTTAGCCGTAACCGTAACGCTCCACATCCTCGGAGTAGTGTTGCTTGTGTGGCTTACTCTTTCCGGTAATGCCCAACCACGCACCAAGGAAATAACGCTTGTTCCCGTGGGTGTTTTGGAAGAAATTTCTCAACAAGAAGAGGCTTCCGCCGCATTGGCGTCCTCCCCTGCTCCGGAAACAACACCTCCTGTCGTTGCACCTCGACCCACAGCACCCAAGAAGGCGCAAGAAGCTCCCTTAGTAGCACAAAACAAACCCGATCGAACCATGTCGGTTCCCTCTCCGAAACCCGTTACTCAACCGAAAGAAAGTGCAGAGGAGCGGAGAGAAAGAGAAGCTGAAAAGGCGCGAGAAGAAGAGCGTCGCAAACGGGAAGAAATCAACCGAAAAGTGGTGGGAGCTTTTGGAAAAGGAGGCTCTAAAGCGCAAGAGAATAACGGTTCCGAAGGGAATGCGGCTCAAGGGAAAAGTGTCGGATCCGGCTTCTCCTTAGCAGGGCGAAGCATTAGTGGCAATGGAGGCTTACCGGTGCGTCCCTCCGGATTTCGCCCCACTCGAGGCACCGTGGTGGTGCGTATCGTAGTAAACGACGAAGGGCGGGTTATCGAAGCATCGGAACGACTCAAAGGGACAAACATCACAGACCCAATCACAGTGCAAGCAGCCGTTCGTGCCGCACGCGCCACAAGATTTAACGCACAACCCGGAGCAGCCGATCAGGAGGGAACAATTACCTACCACTTCGATATTGAATAAGCGAGTACAAGAGGAGCGCATATCCTCCACCGAGTTCCCAATGCCCATCTCACCCATACACAAGAAATAAACGAAACAGTATATCGAGTAAATCATATGAAAAAGAAAGCCTTTGTTTTTTTGGCAGAAGGATTTGAAGAAATCGAAGCCGTAACGTCCATAGACCTTTTGCGTCGTGCCGAGGTTGAAACAATCACTGTATCGGTCTCCTCGGAGCGTGTCGTGGTCGGAGCTCACGGAGTGCCCTATATTGCCGATGTAACCATAAACCAAATTGAGGGACAAAAGGCAGATGCATTGGTACTCCCGGGAGGATTGCCCGGTGCGGACAATCTGTATGCCTCCACCACCCTGCAAACAATGCTCAAAGAGCAAAACCAAGAAAACAAGTTAATCGCCGCCATCTGTGCGTCGCCTGCGGTTGTGTTGGGCACCATGAACTTATTAAACGGACGTAAAGCAACCTGCTACCCTTCATTTGAGCCCAAAATGCTTGGAGCCACCCCCATACTTCAACACGTGGTGCGCGATGGACATATCATCACGGGACAGGGACCGGCTGCCTCCATCGCCTTTGCATTAGAGATTGTGGAGGCTCTGAAGGACGCAACCACTCGCCAAGCGGTTGCCACAGGCTTGCTCTACAATGAGTGAAGAGATTTGAGACAAAGGCTGCTCCTTTTTCTTCACAACTTCTTCAGAGGCATCTTTCATAGCCAAGGACAGAGTATTGTTCTAAAGAAAAAAAGTACTACTTTTGCAGTGTAGGTGGTATGGATTTGCCTCTTTTGCGGAAATAGCTCAGTTGGTAGAGCATAACCTTGCCAAGGTTAGGGTCGCGAGTTCGAGTCTCGTTTTCCGCTCTCTATACATCTGACCATTGGGGTTTCTCATCCCGATGGTCTTTTTTTGTGTAATACTTTTTTTGTACTTTCGGAGTGAGAGAGCTTCCTTATTTGCAAAGGTATATGAATGAGGGTGGATTGGATTGAAAACAAAGACCTTCAGCCGTCTCCCCTTATAGGTGATAATACAGGAAAAACCGTTCCTTGAATATAACGTGAAAAAGAATTTTAATTAGAAACAATATGAGAAGAAACTTTACTTTCGGACTATTCCTCTTAGGGTTAATCACTCTAATGACCTCGGCTTTTGCCCAAGGCAATCGTTCCTTTCAGGGCGAGCAACTCCCTCTATATCCCTCATGGCACAATGCCCATCTCTTTGAAAAAGGGAAGCAACGAGAAGCAGTTGAACTCTCCTCAAATGCAAAGAGAGAGTCTTTCGGATTGAAAAACTCAACAGAGGAAAGTTATGTAGATCTTGTCCTACAAAAAGCTGTCGGGGAAGAAATTATTTTTGGCTCCAACGTTCCCGACAGTCAAATAGACGGTTTGGATTTTGTGCGTGTCGTACAGGACCCTTCCGGAGGGTTTGATGAAAATCGCATATATCGAGTGGTTCGACAAAATGTGCGTATTAAAGGTTCTCAAGAGGCTCCATTGAAAGTCATCAGCGCAGAGAATGTAGACATGCTCTCTTTCGATGCCTCTCATTGTCCTACATTGGAAGAGTTTTACGCCAACAAGAACCCCGAATTGGAGGTACTGGACTTTTCAAAAAACCCGAACGCAAGAATTATCGCAGCGGCACTCACCAAGGTACATACCGTCCGTGTACAAAATCTCAAAAGGCTTTCCATTTTGGCAGTTGCTCCGGCAGCTCTCACAGAATTAGACGTTAGCGGATGTGATAAACTTTCTTTCTTGCTGATCTTTGGCAACCAAATAAACGATGAAAAGATGACAGCCTTAATAAACACCCTCCCCGACCTATATGCACAAAATGATTCGGGTATGCTGTTTGTTATAGACGAAAATCCTCAAAACTTCTCCGAAAAGAACAGATGTTCTTCCGCCAATGTGCGTGAAGCTGCAAAAAAAGGATGGAAAGTATATAATGAAGCCCGCCAGCCCTATCATGGTTATGACTATAACCCGATTTATACAGAAGATGTGATTACTTTCAAAACTCAAATCGCCCAAAACAGCTCCATATTCATGCGTGTCGAGGGAAAAGATGGTGCAGATGTTTTAGTGGAAGGAGCTGAATATTGGCAACGCAAAAGTGAACGCGACGAATATGTCCTTAAAATGCAACAAGTAACGATAAAAGGAAAGGTGGGCTATTTGGATATATCCGGGTGCGAAATCACCGATCTGAATATATCGGGAAACAAGCACTTGGTTACGCTTCGTTGTGCCAACAACCCGAGCTTAAAAAAAGTTGATATTTCGCAGCATGAAGATTTGGAACTCTTGGATGTAAGCCAAACGAAAATCGTCTCCTTAGATTTTTCCAAAGCACGAAAAATGAAAATTTTGAAGTGTGATGCCACATGGATAAAAGAACTTAATCTCAGCACACTCCCCCAACTCGAAGTATTGCATGCGGCAAACAATAGCATCCAAGAAATTGATCTCAGCCATTCAACACAGTTGAAAGATCTCATCATAAGCGGTTGCGGACTCACCCAATTGTCTCTTGCCAACAACACTTCGTTGGAAAATGTCCAAGTCCATGCCAATGAACTTTCGGCACTTCGCTTCTCTTCCAATTATCTCAAGCGTGCCACAGTGTTTGGCAACAAAATAAAAAGCGAAGCAATGACGGCAATGATGGAATCACTTCCCTCTCATGATGGAAGTGGACAGACGCCGTTTATTGCCGTGTTCAGCGAAGGATTGGAAATTCCGGAGCACAATGTTTGTACCGAAGCTGATGTGGAAAAGGCTCGAGCAAAAGGATGGCGAGTAACAAAGGTAGATGCCAATTACCAGGAGAGCGATTATGCAGGCACCACCCACAACACTTCGATCTCCACCCAAGGACGATGGCAAGTTTTCCCCAATCCTGCCCAAAAGTATGTAATTCTATCCGGCATGGAAAAGGGTGACAAAGTGGACCTCTGTTCTCTCGATGGAAGAATTCTTTCGACCACGATCGCCGAACAAGAAAGCATTCAAATAGATTTGTCTTTCCTCCCCGTGGGTTGCTACATTGTCCATTTTTCTCAAGGCTCTCAAATCATCCAAATAAAGCGATAAGTCGCTTTGAGTCGCTAATTATGTTCCTCACATATCTAATTTTATTCAGACTATGACCTTTGGAAAAAAGTTTTTCGCCTCGAAGTGGAAGGCGAGAAGAGCCTTTTCAGCTTCCGTTCTTGCTCTTCTGTTCAGTCTTTCCATTGCTCCAAAAGCTCTTGCTGCCATGGATTGGTGGAAAGTTTTCGAAGAGAAGATTATGAAAGTCCATCTGGATATGTCCAAAGAGGAGGTAATAAAAATACTCGATACTCCTTACAAACGCTCTCTCGAGAAAAATTCGCAAGGCGAGACAATCGAAACACTTTATTACAGAGAAACAGCTCTGAAGAGTCCAAAGTCGTATATCATCTATAAATGTACATTACTCAACGGAAGACTGCAATCCATATCCTCTGAAGAGTTTTTCGAAGACAGACTCATTGTTATAGGTGCAGATGGAAAATTCTATGAGTTTCAAAACGGCTCCTGCCATAAATTGAGACACACAGATCAGCCCACGCTGCAAAAAAACGCCATGATGCAATAGCCCTCGATACATTTTTCTTTCAATTCGTTGGACAACGACTATATGGGTCTTTTGAGATGGGGATGGAAAATCCTTTCGAGAAAGACTCATATAGTCTTTTTATTCAACCCAACGAACTTTCCCTCTCATGTTCCAATTGCTGTTGAAGCAAAACTCATGTAGCTTATATTTGACTCTAAATATAGAAAGAGGAAACTGTTGCGCCTTCTTACATTTCACCATAGAGCACCTCTCCGATATGGATTACCTTTCACAATGGGAAGAGAGGAAGAATTTACCGCAACTCGACTCCTGTGTAAATAGGAAAAGCATTCCGAGAGGAACCTACAAAGCATTCTAAATACCACAACGCTCCAAACGAGAATGGAGATGCGCAATAGCGACAATACCTCTGCTATATTT
>JBGZIN010000063.1:0-6832 GCA_041848345.1 Porphyromonas sp. | reverse complement strand
CTTTGGTATCAGATAGACCAAGACCACGATTTCTTATTTGTAAATAAAGGGATATATGTAGGAGAATATTTACCTGATGGTTTATCTGCCAAAATAAAAAAAATACTTCGAGAAAGTCCGGTTTCGGCGACAATGGCATATGCCGCAATGGTTAGAGGGAGAAAGCCTTTTTTGTTCAAGGCTAAAAATACAATCTCTTATTGGCGTTATTATTGCCATTCATGGAAGAAATATCACCCCGAGAAGCTGCCTAAGAGAGCCCTTTCTTTATTCATGTTCCCTTTAGGGCTGCTCTTGTTCATTAAAGATCTTATGCGTGTTTCAGTATGAAGATATTGCATATCATAACCTCCTTGCAAACGGGCGGAGCAGAAAAGTTGATCGTAGATTTATTACCTCTCTTAAACAGAGACGGACGGAAAGTGGATCTTTTGTTATTGAATGGCGAAGAAACTCCTTTTTTACAGCAAATCAAAGAGCGAGGTATAAAAGTACTTTATGCTTCAAAAAGTAGGTCCGTGTATGACCTTAGACACATACTTAAAATAAGAAAGATGATAAAAGGGTATGACATTATTCATACTCACAATTATACACCCCAATTGTTTACGGTTATAGCAAGTCTTGGGCTTTCTGTAAAATTGGTTACTACGGAGCATAGCACTTCCAATCGCCGGCGTTCTATCAAGTGTTATAAATACTTTGACTGTTGGATGTATAGTCATTACCATAGAATTGTTTGTATTTCAGACCAAACAGAAGCCTCATTGCGTACCTATCTAAACAGAAGAGATGGTGGCATAGTAACGATTTGTAACGGAGTCGATGTAAAAAAATACTCTTCGGCTTTGCCTTCAGAAGAAATTGTAACTACCTATATTGGAAGTAAAATTATATGTATGGTTGCAGGTTTTCGTTCAGCTAAAGACCATAAAACCATAATCAGGATCTTATGCCATTTACCAAATGATTACCATCTTTTGTTAGTGGGCATAGGGGAAACAATGGAGGAGTGCAAAAGCTATGTCAAGAGTCTATCTCTTTCGGAGAGAGTCCACTTTTTAGGACAACGAATGGATGTAGCCGAAGTTATGAAAGCCGCCACATGCTTGGTTTTGTCGTCTCATTGGGAAGGATTTGGGTTGGTTGCTGTGGAAGGTATGGCAACAGGAACCCCTATTATAGTGAGTGATGTCCCTGGATTGGCAGAGGTAGTGGCTGAAGGTGGAATATTGTTTCCTAAGGGAGATGAACATTTTTTGGCAAAATCTATTCGAGATTTGTGTGAGCATGAGGATTTATATCAAACAATGAGTTTAAGGGGAAAGAAAAGGGCTCTTCAGTTTGATATTTCCCGGATGTTGGAAAAATATCTTCAGGTGTATGAGGTTGTACAAGAGGAGACCAGGAGTTGAAGGAAAAGGCAAACCAAGTTATTGACCATGAAAAAAAAGATTATTAGAGCTGCTACGGTGGCAGGTTCTTTGAGGTTGCTCAAAGGGCAGTTGCGTTTTCTTTCCGATCACTACGAAGTTGTTGCCATCGGGAGTGGGGTCGAGCAGTTGAAGCAAGTGGAAGAAGAGGAGGGGGTATGCACAGTGGAGGTCCCCATGGAGCGAAAAATATCTTTGTGGAAAGATGTACGGTCACTTCTACGGCTCGTTCGCTTATTTCGAGAAGAGCGTCCTCATATCGTTCATTCCATGACTCCCAAGGCTGGGCTTTTGTGTATGATTGCCGCACGTATAACGGGCGTTCCCATTCGAGTGCATACATTTACGGGGCTTTTATTTCCCACTGCCACGGGTATTAAAAGGCGTATTCTCATAGCAACGGATAGGATTACTTGTTGGTGTGCCACACATATAATACCTGAGGGTGAGGGCGTGAAAAAAGACCTTATAGTTCATGGTATTACTCGTAAGCCTATTGCCGTTGTGGGTAATGGCAACGTCAATGGTATAGACCTTGCATTTTTTGACCCTCAACTGTACACACCCGATTTTATAAGTGCGCAGAGGGCGAGTATCGGATTGACAGACGACGATTTTGTTTTCATTTTTGTTGGGCGTTTGGTGAAAGACAAGGGGTTGAATGAATTGATTGCAGCCTTTCGGAAGATCGAAAATCCCCATGCAAAGCTCTTGTTGGTAGGACGTTATGAACCCGACTTGGATCCATTGGAAACGGAAACAATGGAGGAAATAAAGAGCAATCCCGATATTGTAGAGGTGGGATGGCAAACCGATGTGCGCCCTTGGTTAGCCTTGTCCGACACTTTCATTTTACCGAGTTATAGAGAAGGGTTCCCCAACGTTGTGCTGCAAGCAGGGGCTATGGGTTTGCCTTCCATCGTTACGGATATCAATGGAAGCAATGAAATCATCATTGATGGGGAGAATGGTTTAATCATCCCCGGTAGAGATGAAACTGCTTTATTGCAAGCGATGAATAAAGTCTTGAAACAAAAGAATCAATATATAGCCAACAGAGAAAAAAATCGTTCGATGATAGCCAATCGTTTTGAACAAAAGGCTCTTTGGAAAGCTCTATTATCACAATATCAATCTTGGGAATAAATATTTAACTTTGTTATAAGTAGAGTTTTGTCCAACTATGTATAGGAACTGCATAAAACGAATATTGGATTTTTGTTTGTCTTTAATAGGGCTTTTAATCTTGTTCCCTCTATTATTGATACTCACTATATGGTTGCATTTTGCCAATAAAGGAGCAGGGGCTTTCTTTACACAGGAAAGACCGGGTAAGGATGAGAAGATTTTCAAATTGTACAAGTTTAAGAGTATGACAGATGAGCGAGATGCCGAAGGGAAACTCTTACCGGATGCCGATCGGCTGACCAAGGTGGGGAGCTTCGTGCGCAAGACTTCTTTGGACGAACTCCCTCAATTATGGAATGTGCTTCGAGGAGATATGTCTTTTGTAGGTCCTCGTCCTTTGCTAGTTCGTTATCTGCCTTATTACACCGATCGTGAACATTTACGTCACTCTGTACGACCGGGTATCACAGGACTTGCTCAAGTTAACGGGCGCAATAAATTGGGTTGGAAAACTCGTTTAGAGATGGACGTACACTATGTGGAGCACCTTTCTTTTGTACATGATCTGAAAATTATATTTATGACGTTTTTGAAGGTGTTGAGGAGAAGTGATATCAATGTCATTCCTTCATCTATACCGTTGGATATTGAAAGAAAAGAATAATAATGATAGTATATCGTTTTTTGGAAGAGCGAGATCTCCTTCAGCGAGTTGAATGGATGAATGATGAGCGCATTTGGAAAACAATGCGCTACGAGCGTCCTATTGTTATAGAGAAAACAAGGGAATGGTTTGATAAAAATAGAACCAATCCCAATCGTTTAGATACTGTAATAGAGATTGATGGAGAGTTAGCTGTAATGAATGGATTCACGGAACGAAATGAAGGAAAAGCTCGCTCATATACATTTGTGAATCCAAATTTGAAGGGGAGAGGATTGGGTTCCTTAGCTTTGTCTCTAAAATGTGGAACAGGCTTTTTTGCATGGGGCTTGAGAAAAATATGGACATTCATTGATTGGGACAATGAGATCTCGAAGAAGCTTTGCAAACGAATAGGTTTTGTTCAAGAAGGGTTGCTGCGGGAAGAAGGATATCGAAATGGAGTTTATTTTGATTTGCTCTATTATGGAATGTTGCAGTCTGACTTTGATAGAGAACTGTTTGAAAAATGTATGTTGGAGTGTGACAATCAAGTTTGGAAACAATTGCTCAAATGAATATCCTTTTTACTTGTGTAGGTCGTCGGAACTATTTGTTGCGCTATTTTAGAGAGTCTTTTCTTCCTGGAGATAAGATTTTTGCTGCGGATATGAGCTTAACAGCTCCGGGAATGGTGGAGGCAGATATCGCAATTACAGTGCCTTCAGTATATGACCCATTGTATATACCTTCACTTTTACGGATCATAAAAGAACACGATATAGAGGCAGTTATTTCTCTGAATGATTTAGAGTTACCTATTTTATCAACTCATAGGAGAGCGATAGAAAATTCGGGGTGTAGGCTCTTAGTCTCCGATGATCGAGTAATAGATCTTACTTTCGATAAAATGAAGACTGCTATTTTTTTGCAGTCAATAGGCTTGGATACTCCTCTTACCTTTACTACCAAACAAGCTTTTGATGCTGCTCTGAATAATGGAGAAATCACATTTCCTATTGTGCTAAAACCTCGTTGGGGGAGTGCTTCTATTGGAATAGAATTCCCTCAAAATAAAGAGGAATTATCGCTTGTAGATGCCCTTTCTCGTCTTAAACTGAAAAGAACTATTCTTGCTACTGCCAGTCAAGATGCATTTGATGAAGCACTGCTTTATCAACAAATGATTCAAGGCGAAGAGTATGGTATGGATATTTTGAATGATTTTGAGGGCAATTATATGGGGACATTTGTCCGCAAAAAGCTAAGTATGAGGGCAGGAGAGACTGATAAGGCAGAGACGATTATAAATGAAAAGTTGGAATGTATTGGGCGCACAATTTCCAGAGGATTGAGGCATTGTGGCAATTTGGATTGCGATGTTTTAGTCAAAGATGGAAAATACTACGTTTTGGAGATGAACGCACGTTTTGGAGGAGGCTATCCATTTTCCCACGAAGGTGGAGCTAAAGGCACTGCCTGCTATATGTCTTGGTTGCGAGGAGAGCAAGAGGTTTCAAAGCATCTTCAATACAAAAGTGGACTTATTTTCTCGAAATACGACAATCTCATTGCAGTAGAATTAAGAAGAAAAGATGGATAACAAGCGAATATGGCTGTCGCTGGCAGAGATGGGAGGCGAGGAACAGCGATTCATCAAAGAAGCTTTTGACACGAATTGGGTCGTACCTTTGGGTCCCAATGTTGATGGCTTCGAGGCAGATCTTAAAGCTTATCTTGAGCGAGAGGATAAACATGTAGTTGCTCTTAGTTCAGGTACAGCTGCTTTGCATTTGGGGCTGGTTATGTTGGGCGTTGGGCAAGGAGACGAAGTTCTTTGTCAGAGTTTTACGTTTTCGGCATCTGCCAACCCGATTGTTTATCAAGGGGCGACTCCCATTTTTGTAGATAGTGAACTCGATACATGGAATATGGATCCCATTGCTTTGCGCGAGGCAATAGAAGATCGTATTGCACAGACAGGTAGAAAACCCAAGGCAATTGTCCCGGTACACCTGTATGGTATGCCTGCCAAGATGGACGAGATACAGTGTATTGCCCAAGAGTACAACATCCCCGTTTTAGAGGATGCTGCGGAGGCAATTGGCTCCACGTATAAGGGAGCTTATTGTGGTACATTGGGTACATATGGAGCACTCTCATTCAATGGCAATAAGATGATTACTACCTCCGGAGGCGGTGCTTTGGTGTGTCCCAGTGAAGAGGAGGCAAAGCGTGTGCTATTCTACGCAACGCAGGCAAGAGACACTGCTCCCCATTATCAGCATAGCTATATAGGGTACAACTATCGTTTGAGTAATGTTTGTGCCGGTATTGGAAGAGGACAGATGCTTGTTTTAGAAGAACATATTGCCAAAAGACGCCATAACCATAGGGTGTATAAGGAGTTGTTGGAAGGGGTTGCCGGGATATCAGTTATGGATAATCCCTCAACGGATTTCGACTCAAATTTTTGGCTGACGTGTATCGTAATCAACTCGGAAGAAGCAGGCTTTGATCGAGAAGCGTTGCGTTTAGCATTGGAAACAGAAAATATAGAGAGTCGCCCCCTTTGGAAACCAATGCACCTACAACCCGTTTTTGCCTCTTCACCTTTTTATGGCGGGAACGTGAGTGAACAACTGTTCGATAATGGACTCTGTTTGCCGAGTGGCTCATCTCTTCAAAAGGAGGATTTAGAGCGAGTTGTTCGAGTGATTTATCGCTTGGCGAAACATGCTTGAGCTTGTTTGAGACTAAAAGAGTATTGCCGGATAATAAAAGTTTATCCGGCAATTCTTTTTGATATAAAGAGTGACTTTTCAAGATTGAGCCTTGGCTGATCAATTTATAAAACTAAAATGAGAGGTCGGGTTTGCCGGAATTTTGGAGATAGATGCTTTTTAGAGTACGAGGTATCAATGAGATGGTAGTTCGGGTTACCCTCTATCAATTTAATATCTCCGTAGCTTTGCAAAAAAAATCGAGGGATGAATAAAAGTGTTTTAGCGAGCTACTTGTGTGAAAGTCGGGTATAAGGTCTTTAATAGGTGTGCCTTGTAGAAAAATATTTCACCAAAATAGATGAAAAATCGTAGGATGAAACCTCTTTTTTAATGAGGGAGATAAAGAATTGTGGAGGATTTTCATCGTTGTAGTAAGGGCATATGGAAAGGCTACAAGAGACTTCCTCAGGGCGTGTATGTGATAACCTTTGAGAATGAATGCATTCATTTCTCAATTTGGATGCATACAAAGTTGAATTTGATCGCATACAAAATATAGTTTGAATGCATTAAATAAGACACTGAAACCCAGAAGGAAATAGAAAAAAAGAGGAGGCTCCGACTTTTTCCATACATGAAAAGAGACGGCGGGGGTACCTCTATGTGGATTATTTTCCGCACTATCAAAAGGTTAGACTTCGGAGGTATATGGGGGCTAACACTTCTTTGGCGGTCGGTAGTTCGGAAAATATCCTCTCTATTACGCTCATTGCCGAGCGGGCTAATACTTCCTTGGCGGTCGGTAGTTCGGAAAATATCTTCTCTATTACGCTCATTGCCGAGCGAGCTAACACTTCCTTGGCGATCGGCAGTTGCCACCCTCATGGTGGCGCGAATAGTGT
>JBGZIN010000062.1:0-4806 GCA_041848345.1 Porphyromonas sp. | reverse complement strand
TGCATACCCATTTGAATTTATATGCATTCAATCTTTCATTTGTATGCATATAAACTCGGATTTGTATGCATTCAAATTGGCATTTCAATGCATTCATTATAGTTCTCTTTTTCAGCGAATTACTTATGAACGCAAACGAAAGCACATGGTAAACCCTACATTTTCTTCTTTTTGAGGGGAGTTTTCATGCCACTCTCGCTTTCCATTGCTCTGAAAAAAGTAGGTAAAGCGTGAAAATCATCATAAGTGGGGATTGCCCTTCCCTCAATAACAGAATACTTTTGCGCTCGTAACCCCTCGCTGCAACTTGTTGTAGGAGATAAAGAAAACACTTATAAAGATTGGTACGACCATGCAAAAGATAGAAAACAGACTGAGCGATATACCCGAGACCATGTTGATCACCTTATGGGCAAAAGCCGTGGAAAACAAACGAACAGATGCCTTGCTCAGAGATGAAAAAGCGGAGGAGATGATGCAACAAATAGAATATGACTTTGCAAAATTCAATAAGGCAAAATTCTCTCAGGCAGGATGCGTTGTCCGAGCAAGTCTCATCGATACCGAAATAGAACGCTTTCTCTCTCTTCACCCGGATGCCGTCGTTATCCAATTAGGTGCAGGATTGGACGCTCGCTATGAGCGTTTGGGGCAACCTAAAGTATGCCATTGGTACGATTTGGACTTAGAGGAAGCGATCCGCTTGCGACGCCGCCTTCTCCCCGAAACAGAGCACAACACTTTTATCGCCGCTTCTCTATTCGAGACGGAATGGATGGAGTTGGTACGCACACACCAACGACCCATTTTGATTGTCATAGAGGGCGTGCTGATGTACTTTGCCCCTGAAAGAGTGCGTGATTTCTTTCAAACCCTCTGTTTACAATTGGACTCTGCTACGGTGCTCTTCGATATGTTGGCATACTCTTTGGTAGGACACTCCAAAAAGCATGATACACTTTCCAAAGTCAGCCCCGACGTAGAGTTCAAATGGTCCCTTTTAGAGAGCCAAGAAATGGAATGTTGGCATGAAAAAATCAAGATCGAAAAAGAGTATTACATGAGCGATTATAACCAAAAACGCTATCCATGGATCTTCAGGATGCTCTACAAAATCCCCTATTTTTGGAAGCGTTTCAATCAGCGTGTAGTACGTTTGAGCATTAAGACTCCGCAATAAAACAGTCCTCAAAGGCTTTTCAAAACAAAAAAAAGCGGAAGCAAAGTTCCGCTCAAATGCTCGGTTTCGGCACGTCGCTACCGAATGGATTTCAGTGTATTACGCGGAGAAAATTGCGATGAAACTGCTCCATACTCTCCCGAAAAGAGATCGGCATTAGCGAAGGACGCTCGGCTTGCCATGGCGGTAGCGAGAATATCAACTGTTGCAGCGTTTGGCTCATCTCCTCCACTTCGTAAGGATCGAAAAGGCGAATGGCTCCCCCCTTTTGTGCCCATGCGGCAATACCCGCTTTTTCACTCACGGCGAGGGGCAACCCCATAAGCAATGCTTCGTTGGCAACGGCACCAAATCGCTCCAAAGTACTGGGCAAAACAAACGCATCTGCCGCGGCATAATGAGCATACAAAGCATCGCCTTCTTGTTTACCGCAGAAGAAAATCTGTCGAGCGAGGGGGCTTTGCGCCACATACTTTCGGAGTTGTTGCTCCTCGGGACCGCTCCCCACGAGCAATAATTGCACTTCGGGCGAATGGCTGAAAGCACGCTCAAAGGCGAGAAGTAAGCGTGTCAAATTCTTTTCCGTAGCCAATCGTCCTACGAAAAGCAACAAACGAGCCGCAGCTCCATAAGGGTGCGTATAGAGTGACCGAAGGCGCATACTCTCCTCTTTTACCCGAGCATACCGTCCCCGAATGAAGCAATCGTCTTGAATGATCGGCTGAGTGAAAAATCGGTTACTCTTCGGGAAATAGTCTCGATACAAGCGTTCGGTTCGTTGATCACAGAGGATAAATCCATCCAAATTACCATAATTTATCACTTGTTTTTTGAGGCTCCAGCTGTCGTTAATCAGTTCTTGCGCCATAGGATAGCTGTCGTCACAAATCGAAATGAGCCGCATCGGATGGGAGGCAAATGCTTTATACCCCCACAGAAGAGCGGTAATAAGATTTATTTCACTCGTGAGAACAACGTCGTAACGCCCTTTCGAACAGATTTTCCATAGCTCCGATCGCCAATTGGGAAGCCGGTCGGGTCCCTTTCGTAACAATCGGTAGGGAAAACGAATACGCTCTTTCCAAAGAGTCGTATCGAGCTCTTGCTCCAAAAGAGATGGGTATTCAAAATATATATCAGGTTGATAACGAGCATATAGTTCGTTGAAAAAATCAATCCGATAGGGTGCCAAAGCTCTGTGAATTACCAATATCCGAGGGGTCATGGGGGAGTTGTTTTTTTTGAAATTCGACTAATAGTCATCGAGCGATGGGGTTGATGCGACCTTATAAGTAGCTTCCTTTTGTCCTAAGTGTACCATCAGCCATCCAACAGGGAAGTACGGGATAGCGATCTTCTTCCAAACAAATGGGGATCGCACGCAAACGACCTAAACGCTCCAAGCGTTTGTAATGCTCAAAGTTACGCACAAAAGAGCACAAATCGGCTCTATGCAAACGATAGCTCTCCAAGGGGAAAAGAAGAGCGTCGTTGCACTCAACAGACTCGCACTGCCCGAAAGAGGAGGTGCATTTGCGAGGATCGGAGGCATAACGCTCTGCAATGCGTTCGTAAAGGGCAGCTGCAAAGAGTGTGTCCTCTGCGCATACGGTGCCTTTCCACCCTGCGGCAACCACCATTACTTCAGGGTAATGACGTTCCAAAATATGGCGCACAAGGGCAGATAAGTTGCCAAACGACCCCACGGTCAAATGCCTATACCCCAACCGAAGAGCCCAATCGATGGCTCGTGTTCCATTGGTGGTGGTGAGTACTATATCCTTTTCCCGTACAACTTCGGGCATATATTCTTCGGGATCATTGCCCAATTGGGCGAAATCGCACCGTAGAGCATCCCGCTCGGCAGCCACGATACATCCCTCGTATCCCAAATAACGCTTCGCCTCCTCCTCTGTAGCTACGGGACGCACCGAGCAAGCACCATGATATAATGCAGACAAAATAGTTGCCGAAGCCCGAAAAACGTCGGTAATAACGAGCAAACTCTCCATCGGCGGGCGATAAAGCGGCAGAAGATCGGGCACGGGAGACAGAGTTACACGCATCGTTTACTTAGTTACAATCTTTGTCTTTTTCCTCATCGGAGGGGTAAATACGAGTAAAAAGTTCCTCCAAATCGGCAACAAATCGCTCTCCATCGACCATCTTAATGTATTCCGTCCCATCTCCTTTCGCAATCTTTACCTCTCGAGTATGGGGCAAATAGCGTACTTCCAAGAGAGATGTGAGATAAGCCACGGGGTGGGGTTTGCGTCCATAATCGTTGCCTGCCATCAGAATATATGCCTCGCTATCTATGTAGTAATAGGTGTCTCGGCGGAAGAAAAGCACTATTCCCATCGGAATGATGGCGATCGGGGGGATAAGCGTCCACCATGGAGCCGGTGTATTTTGTGCAATGAATAGGGTAAAGGCGCCCAAGCCCAACGCATAGCCACAAGCCAAAACAATCGCCCACAGCCTACTTTTTACAGTATAACGGAGGTAAAACTTTTGAAAACCATCCCGAGATGATAAATTCATAAACAGAAGATTAGAAACACATAATAAGAATCCTTTCGAGGAAACCCGACATACAACGAAGCATCAAAATCGCTAACCCACCCTACCGTGCTCCTCTTTAGAAGCGATAAACGATGCCTATGGATAGATCGAACAAGGAAGCAGGACTAAACACTGAATAGTAAGCCATGCCAAAACTGTCCAATGATTTTTCCAACGGATCCCGAGATTGCCCGAAAGGAGCTACAAACTTAATCCCGGCATCAAGCGACAAATACCATTTTTTCTTCTTGGTCAGCGGTACTATACCACCGCCTCCCACTCCTCCTCCGGCATAGAAAGGACGATTTTCAATGGCACCTTTTTTCCAAAAATAACCTGCTGTGGCGTTGGCTCGAAGATACCATCCTTGTGCCACACTCCCTGAAAAATAATATTTCAAGTTTGACTTTAAGGCAACATTAGGCGTATCTATAAACCACAAATGGACAATCCCCTCGCCCATTAAGCTCCATCGCTCGCTCAAAGCTCGCTCTATGCCCACGTTGGGACCCCAAAACCACTCAAAAACATTGGTGGAAATCCATGTGTCTCTCCTCATAGGGGAAGTACTTGGTGTCTCTTGAGGGGCACTCAATTCTGTTTGAATGGGTGCGAATACAGATGTCTCGACAAGTTCTGTCGCAGTCTGTTGTGCAAAGAGTGTCATCGTTGCACCGGCGGCAAGTGATATCAGTACGGTTGCCACCCTTTTTCTAAAAACTTTCATTGTGTGTTGTGTGTTAAATCCATCGCAAACGTACAAAAAAATGAAATACAAGCGATGAAAAATCATTTTAGACGCGTCACAAAATCTCTTTTCTCGCCACGAAAAAGTTATTTCTAAGTTTGAAATATTATTTCCAAGGTTAGAAATATTGTTTCCAAGGCTTGAAATAATATTTCCAAGATTGGAAACGAAGTTTTGCTCCCGAGTAAATGATTTTTTCAGGGCATACGAAGCAACTTTTGCGTGCCAAAAATCAACCTTGTATCGGGGCATGGTGCAACACGCTCAATTCATGAAAATAAAAAAGATACCCTCCGTCCCTTTGCAAAGGAAG
>JBGZIN010000061.1:0-30293 GCA_041848345.1 Porphyromonas sp. | reverse complement strand
TTCGTCCGATGCGTAAAGATGCGCTATGGAAGCGTGGATGTAGGCACGTGCCTGCTCGATGGTAAACATACCGCAAAGGTAAGCCATTTGTCCATTACGCTCTTTCTACCGATGCGTTTCCCTTTTCTCGTTCATGATTTCGGGGGAGGATGTGCGCTTCGTCCCAGCCTATTCCGTCGGCTGTTCTTCCTCTTTCCGCTGCGCTTTCGGGGGATGTTGTGCAGTATTTCCGTACCCGAATTACTTGTATTGCCAACGGGATGGATGCGTATGAAAAGTTGGGAGTGTGCGTACGATTTTTGATGTAGACGCATTCTCAAATTGTTTTATATGCGTTCTATTCTTTATTTCATTACTTGAACGCTACTGACCAAGACTTGAACGGTACCGACCAAGACTTGGTTAGTAGTGACCAAGACTTGAACAGTAGAAATGTATGCGAGAGCAACAATTATTCAATGTGATCGGATTGATTTTTGTTCGCATTGGGAAGCATTATCCCTCACGAATAGCTCCCTCGTCCGAGGCGCATTGTTTGGGGAATCGTTGTGCTCGTCGGCAGATTGAGGTGCTTGCGGCGTGCCTCGTCCGAGGCGCATATACCTTCTGTTGCACGCTTTCCGAATGCCCCCGAAAAAGGCAAAATAAGCACGACATATGCTCCCGAGGTATGCCTCTTAGGCGGATTATTTACCTTTGTGGAGCGTTTGGGGGCAATATCCCCGCCTTATTAACGTTGTTATAACAACACGCATATACTATTATGATTGCTTATCTCGAGGGAAAAATAGATAGACTAACGCCCACCAATGCGCTCATTGAGTGCTCGGGAGTGGGCTATGACGTGCAGATTACGCTCACGGATTATACAGCCCTTCAGGGCAAGGCGGCAGCACGTCTTTGGATCACGGAAATCATTCGGGAAGATGCGCACATTCTATTCGGGTTCGTGCGTGAAGAGGCACGCGCCTTCTTCGAGAAGTTGTGCTCCGTATCGGGCGTCGGTCCCTCCACGGCTCGCCTCATTCTCTCCTCCTATACACCGCAAGATTTGGCTGCCATCATCCAAAACGGCTCGGTGGATCTGCTCAAAAATGTCAAAGGGATAGGGCTGAAAACAGCTCAACGCATAGTGGTGGATCTGAAAGGAAAAATCGACCTTGCCACCTTGGAAGATGGGGGAGGGGCGTCCCTTGCGGGCAAAGATACCGTTGGGAAAAGTCAGGTGGCAGACGAGGCGCAACGCGCCCTCAAAATGCTCGGCTTCCCCGAAATAGCCGTGCGCAAAGCGGTTCGAGGCTTACTCGAAGCCAACGCCGCTCTCTCGGTCGAGGAAATCGTCAAACAAGCACTCAAGTTGCTCTAAATCTGCATTAGAATAGGGATATTTATATGGCGCATCGCACTCGTTTTCGGCATTGGTACGCATTGCTTTTGCTATTCTTAGTCTCCGTTGGAGGTGCCATGGGTAGCGGATTGTTGAGCGACCGAAAGCAGCGAAAGAGTATTCCTCCGCTTCTCTCCGACACTTCGATTGCTCCCACTGTGCAGGACTCGTTGCGCTATCCCATTCGCAAAACATCGCCCGAGAGTTACTTGGATTTGCAGCGCAAGCACCCCATGGATTTGCGCACTCCGTCTCAACTGAAAAGCACATTCGTCTACGACAACGCCACGGGCAACTACCTCTATATAACCACGCTCAATGGCAAACGCATCGGTACGCCCATCGTCTACACACCCGCTCAGTATTGGGCGTACATTCAACAGCAGCAGGGCAACAGTTACTTCGCACAAAAGGATGAGGAGGACGCCAAAGAGATGGGCAAGAAACAGTTCAATCCGTTTGACTTCGGCTTTGAACTGGGTCCGGCAGAGAAGATATTCGGACCGGGCGGCGTGAAGCTCCGCACTCAAGGTTCGGCAGAAGTGCTCATGGGCGTCAAGAGCAGCGCAACGGAGAACCCCTCCCTGCCGCAAAACGCTCGCCAACATACCTTCTTCGACTTCAACCAAAAGATACAAGCCAATGTGCAGGCATCGGTGGGCACCAAACTCAACTTCAACCTGAACTACAACACGGAAACGACTTTCGACTTCGACTCCAAGAAATTGAAACTCGCCTACGAAGGAGAGGAAGACGACATTATAAAGCTCATAGAGGCAGGCAACGTGTCGCTACAACCGAAGAACTCTCTGATACAAGGCGGGGCTTCGCTCTTCGGAGTGCACACCAAGATGCAGTTCGGCAAGCTGGATTTGAGTCTCGTGGTCAGTCAGCAAGAGGCGGAAACCAAGCGGATCAGTTCCGAGGGAGGAGCGCAAACCACGCCGTTTGAATTTTCCGCTGCCAACTACGACGAGAGCCGACACTTCTTCTTGGGGCATTACTTCCGCGACCATTATGATCAGGCATTGGCTACACTGCCTTTCGTCGCCTCGGGCATTGTGATCAATCGAGTGGAGCTGTGGGTGACGAATAAGCGGACGCGCTTTGAAGATGCACGCAACATCGTTGCCTTTAGCGATTTGGGAGAGCCGACACGCATCTCCGCAGGTGGCGTTACGCCCACGGGCATGACCCTCCCCGATAACAAAGCCAACTCCCTTTACAGCTCGCTAATCGCTCTGCCGGATCTCCGCAAAATAGACCGAGTCTCTCAAGTGTTGTTGGGGCTCTACGAAGGGGGACGAGACTATGAAAAAGTGGAGAGTGCCCGACGCCTCACCGAGAGCGAATACACACTCAACGGAAGTTTGGGCTACATTTCGCTCAATGCACGATTGGCAGCCGATGAAGTGCTTGCCATCGCATTTGAATACACCTATCAGGGCAAAGTCTATCAAGTGGGCGAGTTCAGCACGGACCGCAGCGATAGCAGTACGGACAATCTCTACCTCAAGCTCCTCAAAGGCTCGTCCATGACGCCCTCTTCGCCCTATTGGCACTTGATGATGCGCAATATCTACGCCTTGGGGACAAACGTTTCCGACTTGCAAGAAGATCGTTTCCGCCTCGACATCCTCTACCGAGACGACAACTTGGGCACGGCAATTCCCTATCTGAACGAGGGTCCCACCAAGGGACAACTCCTGCTGCGCACGCTTGACATGGATCGCCTGGATAAGCGCAAAGAGGCGCACCCTGACGGAGTGTTCGATTTCCTTCCCGGCTATACGGTAAATCCTCAGCGCGGACTCATTATCTTCTCCACCGTTGAGCCTTTTGGAGGCACCTTGCGTCGCAAGATCGGAGATCCCGCCATTGCCGACAAATATGTGTATCAAGAGATATACGACACCACGGCTGTGGCGGCACGACAAGTTACCGAGCGAGATAAATTCATCCTACGAGGAGAGTACAAAGCCTCTTCGAGCGGACAGATAAGCCTGGGGGCAGGTATCGCCAATGTTACGCCCGGGTCGGTGCGTGTTACGGCAGGAGGGGTAACCCTGACCGAAAACGTAGACTATACCGTCAATTACGCCATGGGAACGGTTACGATATTGAACGAATCGATCCTGAACAGCGGGACGAGAGTGGATGTGTCGCTTGAAAACAGAGGATTGATGAATATGCAGCGCAAGACGATGGTGGGCGTGGATATGAACTATCACTTCTCCAAAGATTGGGTGATGGGAGCCACCTTCATGCACCTTAGCGAAATGCCGCTTACCACGAAGACACCGATCGGAAGCGAATCTATGCGCAATACACTTTGGGGGCTCAATTTGAACTATCGCACCGATTGGCAAGGACTGACCAACGTGATAGACAAACTACCGTTCCTTAACCTTACGCAACCGAGTGAGCTGCGTCTAAATGCCGAGTTTGCCCACTTGATACCCGGGCATTACGAGGGGAGATATGCCAAAGGATACAGTTATATAGACGATTTTGAAACATCGCAGAACTCCATTGACCTGATGAACCCTTATTCGTGGATGCTTTCCTCCACGCCGTTTCACGATGGTGCCGATGTGCTCTTTCCCGAGGCTTCTCTCTCCAACAACGTGCGCTATGGCGAGCATCGTGCGCGTTTGGCATGGTTTTATATCGACCCCATGTTCAATCGTGCCAACTCTTCCCTGACGCCCTCCTACATCCGCAATAATTTGGACTTGCAGAGCAACCACTTTGTGCGTGAGATCAATATGCAAGAGCTCTTCCCATACAGAGACTTCTCGCAGTCTCACTTCAGTTATTTGCAGACGCTCAACCTCTCATACTATCCCCAAGAGCGAGGTCCCTATAACCTTAATGACCAAGCATTGCAACCCGATGGTACTTTAGCCAATCCCGAGCGGAATTGGGGCGGTATCATGCGCAAAATAGACCAAAGCGATTTTGAAGCTGCCAATATAGAGTATTTGGAGTTTTGGTTAATGGATCCTTTCGTCTACAACAAAGCGACGGCTGTGGGAGGTGATTTCTACATAAATCTCGGAGAAATCAATGAAGAGGTACTGCGTGATGAGAAGAAATTCTTTGAGAACGGTATGCCCATCAACGATGATGCGCAGGCAACCGTAGAGACTGTGTGGGGAAAGGTGCCCATTCGTCAGGGAACGGGGTATGCTTTCGACAATTCACCCGGGGCGAGAGCCAAGCAAGATGTCGGATTCAACGGATTGACCGATGACGAAGAACGCCTGCATGCCACCTATGTAACTTATCTGAACGGAGTTAAGAGCAAGGTCTCTCCCGACTTATTGCAGCGTTGGAACTCCGATGCTATGAGTCCGCTCAACGACCCCGCAGGGGATAACTTTATGCACTACCGCAACAGCCGATTTGATGAAGAGCAAGCCCCGATATTGGATCGCTACAAGTATTACAACGGAGTGCAGGGCAATAGTGCCGAAGCCACCGACACGAACGATGTATATAGTGTGGCAAGCCGCATTGTACCGGACGTGGAGGACATCAACCAGGACAATACACTCAACGAAAACGAAAAGTACTTTCAGTACAAAGTGGCTCTTCGTCCCGATCAAATGGCAGTGGGGACGAACTACATCGTGGACGTGCGCCCCGCTTCGGTGACCTTACCCAACGGTAAGCGTGAGACGGTCAATTGGTATCAATTTAAGATACCTGTACGAGATTTCGACCGCAAGGTGGGGAGCATTGCAGACTTCAAAAGCATTCGCTTTATCCGCCTTTTCCTCACTGATTTCAAAGAGGAAGTCTTCCTTCGTTTTGGAACATTCAAGTTGGTGCGTGGCGATTGGCGGCAATACGATCGAGAGTTGCACGACCCTTCTTTGCAGCCCATCTCTAAAGGAACGCTTGAAGTGAGTGCCGTTAATATAGAGGAGAATGGAGATCGCCGACCTGTAAACTATGTACTTCCTCCCGGGGTATTGAGAAGTTTGGATCCGTCTGCATCGCAAACCACGCAGCAAAATGAGCAGTCTCTCAGTCTCAAAATCTCCAAATTGGCTCCCGGAGATGCCCGTGCCGTCTATCGCAATACGGGGCTTGACCTCCGTCGCTACAAACGGTTGGAGCTTTTCACTCATGCCGAACGATTGGTGAGTGATGAAACCTCCACAGCTAATGGAGAACTGTCGGTATTCATCCGTTTGGGTAGTGATTATAAGAACAACTACTACGAGTATTCCGTGCCTTTGAGCCTTACTCCTTTTGGGGTGTACAGTACGGATATAGCACAAGATCGTCGCACCGTATGGCCCGATGAAAACAAATTGGACATCATCCTTTCGGTGCTCACGGAATTGAAGCGAGAGAGAAATAGAGCCAAGAGCGAAGGACGTGCCGATGCCGATTTCTTCAAGCGATATACCAAACCCGATCCCAACAACCCGAGGAATACGATCTCTGTGATGGGTAACCCCTCTCTGTCCAATGTGAAGACCATAATGATAGGGGTGCGCAATGATGCCCACGCCGTTAAAAGTGCCGAAATATGGGTCAATGAGATGCGCTTGAGCGATTATCTGGAGCAAGGCGGCTGGGCAGCCAATGCCGATATGCAACTCAAAGTGAGCGATTGGGGTTCCGTGGCTGTACGCGGACAAATGCAAACGGCAGGTTTTGGAGCTTTGGATCAGACTCTTTCGCAGCGTCGATTGGAAGATTTGCGCCAATTAAACCTTTCTGCCAATTTTGAGATGGGACGCTTCTTCCCCGAGAAAGCGCAGGTAACGCTCCCATTGTACTATACTTTTACCGATGAGGTGATTACGCCACGGTATAATCCATTGGATCAGGATGTTCTTCTCTCCGATGCCATCAAATCGGTAGTAACCAAGGCAGAACGAGACTCTATTATCGCCCATGCCGTAACGCAAACTCGTTCGCATGCCTTTTCATTGAGCAATATGCGTGTGGGGATAAAGAGTAAAACCCCTATGCCCTATGACCCGATCAACTTCTCGGCTTCCTACTCTTACAGTCAAACGGATCACAACACCCCCGACTACGTTTACGACCGTAAGAGAGACTGGCAAGCGGCTTTGACCTACGACTATTCACCTATATTGCCTCCTTTGAAACCCTTTGCCGGCATAAAGAGTCGTAACCCGGCAGTGCAAGTACTGAAGTCGTATCAAATCAATTATCTCCCCTCTAAGATTAGTTTCTCCACATCTATGTTGCGCAACTATTCGGAGCAGCAAGTGCGCAACTTTATTCCCGGGGTGGGAGATGCTGCACCACTTCCGGCAACATTCTTGCAAAACTTCCTCTGGGACCGCTCCATGGCACTCAATTGGAACCTTACGACCAATTTGCAATTCTCTTTCAAGTCAGGAACCAATGCTCGCATAGAGGAGCCCTACGTACAGGTTAATCGGGAGCTGGAACCCGATAAGTATAAGATTTGGAGAGATTCGGTGAATAGAAGTATCGCCGAGTTGGGCACACCCATGAAGTATGATCAGAGCGCTAACCTCACATGGAAGCTACCCTTTGCCATCATCCCTTACATGAATTGGATCAACGGGTCGGTTACCTACACGGGCACCTACAATTGGGACTTAGGTGCACGGATGCCGAACGGCGACTTCATTGGCAACATAGTGCGCAATGAAAGACGCTTGGAGGGTGCGTTGTCGATGAACTTCAGTCAGCTTTACAAACTCATTCCTTTCTTGGCACGTGTGGAGAAAGAGATGGAGCAAAGCTCGTTCGACTCTTCATCACGTGGCAGAACCAGAGAGGTGCGTTCGGAGCGAAAATCCGTTCAGCCGAAGAAATTTACCCAAGATGTTACTTTGCGCAGTGATAGTGCCACGATTATCCGCCACAACTTGGGGTCTAAAAAGTTGGATATACGCGCCACAGATGCAGCAGGAAAAAGCTATAAACTGAAGACACGAATCATCGACGCCAACTCATTTGAAGTGCGCAATCAAGACACTATTGCCGTAAAAGTATCGGTGGCAACCAAAGGAGAGGAGAGAAGCGGTGAACAGACTCCTCGCTCTGCTTTTACCAACCACCTGCTTTATTCACTTATGATGGTCAAAGACCTCAACATAACATATAACAAAACCAATAGTCTCAACTTGCCCGGCTTTATGCCTTCCATTCAGGCAGCGGGAGGGCAGAGTCGTACGGCTATGGGTTGGGCTCCGGGATTGGACTTTGCCTTCGGGTTTACGGACAACAGTTACGTGGAAAAGGCGGCGAGCAATGGTTGGCTTACACAAGCTCAAGAGAATGTAAATCCGTCTGCCTACTCTCAAACGGAAAACTTGGCTCTCCGCCTAACTTTGGAGCCGATCAAAGATTTACGTATTACACTTACCGCCAATAGGGTGAATACGCAGCGTGAGGAAACGCAGTTCGTATTCGATGGAATGCCCCGTACCTACGGAGGGAACTTCACCATGACTACCATAGGGCTCAAAGGCTTTTTCTTCACACCCGTGGGAGCCGATGGCTATTCTTCGCCGGCATTTTCCGACTTCTTGGCGGCTCGCTCTTTGATTGCAGCACGCTTTAGAGAACAATATGCTCGGCATACTTCTACGGATAAACTTTTGATCAGAGAGAATAGTACCGATGTGTTAATTCCTGCCTTTTTGGCGGCATACAGTCGGCGAGATGTCTCTTCTGTTGCGCTCAATCCATTCCCCGATGCCACGGATCTTCTGCCCAACTGGAACATTACCTATACGGGACTTTCCAAGTTGCCATTTTTCAAGGATCTGTTCCGTAATATATCGCTGTCGCATGGCTATACCTCTACTTATACGGTGGGTGGTTATCAGTCTCTTTTGGGCTGGAAAGAGCTATCGAGAGAGGGTGATTTACCTCTCGGTTTTTTGCAGAACGTCCCGGCAAGTGATCTCTCCGGTTCTACCGGTACAGTTTTGGATACAGGTTGGCAAGTGGCATCATTGCCATTTAATATTCCATCGGTTGCATTACAAGAGGGCTTTAATCCGCTTATCGGGTTGGAAATTACGGCAAAGAACGGGATGTCTATCTCTTCTCGTTGGAACAAGCGACGCACGCTCAACCTCAATATAACGGCTTTTCAGTTGATTGAGTCGGCTTCGGATGAATTTACAGCAGGGGTGAGTTACAAGGTGGATGATTTTCTCACCTGGGTGGGATTGAAGAAAAAGAAACGCTCCACGGCCAAAGCCAAGAATGCTCTTTTCACTTCAGGTGGAGCCATGACGCTGCGCTTGGACTATTCGTACAACAGATCTTCGATGTTGATCCGTAAAATACAGGAAGACTTTACACAGGCGACTAATGGAAATATCGCTCACACGCTGAAGTTCAGTGCCGATTATGCCCTTAGTCGGATGCTTACTCTTCGAGCTTACTATGATTGGAACATGAATCACCCACTCGTGAGTACCGCCTCTTTCCCCACACGTAATAGTAATTTCGGGGTGAGCTTGCGCATCAATTTAACCCAATAATCGAGTGATGTTCTATACGTGGATTATGACATGAAATTCATTTGAAGCGGGAGATAAATTTGATAGCATACAAAATGAAAAATGAATGCATTCACTTTCGAAAGTGAATGCATTCATTTTTACGTTTCATCGCATCCAAAATTTTACCCTTTAGTCAGAGAAGATGGGTTGTATATCGTACTCTTTATTATTTTCGTGAGAGAAGTTCGTACAATTCTTCGTTTCTGAAGGGATTGAGAAAAGCTACTTTTTCTTTTGTTGAAAAAGCCATTGGCGCAGCCCTTTTAGCTGATAAGCGTAATCAAAACCATACATATGTTCCGCATAGTACTCGCTTTTTTTATTACCCACAGGCACAACACTGCCCCTTGTAAAGCGAATAAAGTTTGCCTTATATCCCTGTTTAAGAAGATCATATACATACTTCTCCTTGACTGCTTCGGGAAGGGTAGCACTAAATTCCAAATCTCCATAAGGAACACTACGCTCTCGCAGCATTTTTTGAAGACTGTATTGTAGCTCCACACCCGGAGATTCTCCCCCAGCCACAATATAGATGAAGTTTTGTCCCGCCAAAGGAGCTAAAGCGTTTATATCCCATTTAGTCCCGACGAAGAGGGCGGCTGCAAATAGGTCAGGATACTTTGAAGTTAGGTAAAACGATATCATTCCGCCCATGGACTGCCCTGTAATGTATATACGTTCGCTATCTATGGAGTAGCGAGTAAGGACATCCTTTAGAAGGTTGTAGGTGGTAGGTACTTCGGGTGTAACTTGCCAATCATCGGAAGTTGCATTCTTGGGACCTTTATACGAAGGAACCAAAACAAAGCATGGATGCTCTGCTTGACTTTCATCGATAGCCCATATTATACCCCCATAACCTTGTTTCAAAGGTGCCACTACGCCTTTGCCCACTGTACTGGCATCAGCCATGTAGAGAACTATTGGATAGTTTTTTTTCGGATCATAACCTTTGGGTATAAACAAGTTATATTCCATCGTTATGCCTGTTTGTTTGTCTACATGGGAAAAGACGTTGAAACGAGGTGCAATCTCCTCTCTTAGGAGTAATAACTTACTGTCATAGCTTTTATCTGCACCACCATAGTCGGAGGTCCATACGCTTTGGGCAGGCAGTATTTGCGGTACATTTAGCTCATTACACAGTGTTTCTTTTTTTAAGCTACAAGCCGTTGGTAACAATATGGTGAGTAAATAAAAATAAACAGCTTTCATGCGTCAATAAATTTTCAATTTATGTATGCCGGAATGGGACAATTCGAGAAAAATTCTTTCTACCGTCTGGGGTATTTTTCCGTAGAAAGTGTGGTGAGAATTTGTTCGATGATGGTTTCTTGCGGAAGTGTTCCATCAATGAATAGAGGATTGAAGCCTCTGCGTTTCATTCCTCTGAACCAAGTCATTTGACGCTTGGCAAATTGACGAATAGCTGTTTCCAGTTCTGCGGTCATCGTATCCAAGTTCATTTTTCCCTGCAAATAGTAAGTAATGTATTTGTATTCAAGTCCGTATTGAATGAGTGTATCGGGATTTATGCCTTCGTTGAGTAATGCACGCACTTCTTCGATCATTCCTTCTTCAATGCGACTGCGTAGCCTTTTTCCGATGCGTGCCCAACGTTCAGGAGCTTCCAACGAGATGCAAAAAAGGTAATGCGGAAGCGATAGCTCGTCCTTTTGTGAAATGGTTTTGGGGAGCTTATCCGCATGTCGTTCATAGAATGAAGCAATTTCGATAGCCCGAATGGTACGTCTAACAGAAGAAGTGTCAGTTTGGGGCATCCCTTTGAAGCGGCGGAGGACTTCCAACAAATCTCGGTGGGATAAATGCGATAATTCTTGTCGCAGAGCCTCATTCTTAGGAGCTTCCGTAAGGGAACGACCACCTAATGCGGTTTCCACGTACAAGCCCGATCCTCCCACCAAAATGGGCGTTTTACCTCTTTCTTGTATAGATAGGAGGGCACGATTGAATTCCTTTTTCCATTGATAAAGGTCGTATATTTCCCCCGGATGGACAATATCGATCAAATGGTAGGGGATGTGAGTGTCATCGGAGAGCCGATATTCGCTCAAGTCCTTTCCTGTGCCGATATTCATCTTTCGATACACTTGTCGGCTATCGGCACTCAAAATTTCTCCGGAAACAAAAGAGGCAAGACGCACTCCAAGAGAGGTCTTGCCCGAAGCTGTTGGTCCAACAATCGCTATAAGCGGTAGATTATTAGCCATTTATGTAAATGTCAAATGCAGAATTGTCTATAATCAAGAGGGATTAGTTGTGTTCTTTCAGGATAACATCGTGTGCACCCCCTTCGACAATACTTGTTGCAGAAACAAGTGTTATTTTCGCTTTGGCACGCAGTTCTTCCAAATCTGCCGTTCCACAGCTGGACATAGTCGCCTTCATTTTCATTAAAGTCTGTTCCAAGTTTTCCTTCATAGGACCCGCATAAGTAACGTAGCTATCGACTCCTTCCTCAAATTTCATCCCTTTTGGATTGTCGTCGCCGGCATCGTAACGTTGCCAATTTTGTGCTCGATTAGAGCCTTCTCCCCAGTATTCTTTCACTATGTTGTGTCCGATTTTGAGTTTTCGAGTAGGCGACTCGTCAAAGCGTGCAAAATAGCGTCCCATCATCAAGAAGTCAGCTCCCATCGCCAAGGCTAATACCATGTGATAATCGTGTACAATGCCTCCATCGCTACATATGGGAATGTAAATACCTGTTTCTTGATAGTACAGATCTCGTTCGCGTGCCACATCTATAACCGCCGTGGCTTGTCCACGACCGATACCTTTTTGCTCGCGAGTGATGCAGATAGAGCCACCACCTATACCCACTTTTACGAAGTCGGCGCCGGCTTCTACCAAATAGCGAAATCCTTCTCCATCCACTACGTTTCCGGCTCCGACGATTACGTTATCGCCATATCGTTCTTTTATCCAGCGCAAAGTTTCGGCTTGCCATACAGAATAACCATCCGACGAGTCAATACAGAGGGCATCGGCACCGGCATCTACAAGAGCAGGTACACGCTCTTTGTAGTCTCGAGAGTTGATCCCTGCTCCCACCAATAGAGTCTTGCTTACAGGATCTAATAGTTCGTACGGATTTTCCTTGTGGCTATCGTAATCCTTACGAAAAACAAAAGAGAGCAGACGCCCCTCCTCATCAATAATGGGAAGAGTATTGAGTTTGTACTTCCAAATGAGGTCATTGGCTTCACTCAATGTGAGTCCTTTATTACCCACATGAAGTTTTTCCAATGGTGTCATAAACTCAGAAATTTTACGGTCCACGGAGTCGGTACTCAAACGATAGTCTCGCCCGGTAACAATCCCTTTGAGAAACCCGTTGGGCGAACCGTCATGTGTGATGCCGATCGTTGAGTGTCCGGTTTTTTTTGTGAGAGCAATGACATCTGCCAGCGTATGATCCGGACTCAAATTTGAATCACTTGTTACAAACCCTGCCTTGAATTTCTTAACTCTGCGTACCATCTCTGCCTCTTCCTCAATAGGCTGTGAACCAAATATAAAAGAGAGTCCTCCGTTACGTGCCAATTCAATAGCCAATGTATCATTTGACACAGACTGCATGATGGCTGAAACAAATGGTATATTGAGGCTGATCTTTGGCTTCTCTCCACGCTTGAAACGAGAAAGCGGTGTGCGCAATACGATTTTATCCGGTGTCGTCTCCGGAGTCGTCAGCCCCGGAACAAGAAGATACTCGCCAAAAGTGTGTGAAGTTTCTTTTAGAAAAATAGCCATAGATATGAGAATGCTTTTTTAATAGTCAATACTGTAATGGAACAGGAGCTGTACCATCCTATAACCCGGAATGGTACAAGATTATTTACCTAATGCGATTACTGATGCGCACCAATATCTCATCTTTGCGGATTCCTTGGTGTGCCAAGAAGAGTAGAATAGGGGTTATAATGGGGAGAGCTATTGCAAACTTGAAACTGAAACCCGCTTCCAACGCACGGGTGAATTGGAATGCTAAGAAAGCCGCATAGACAATATAACCAATCGTGAGTAGTAGGGTAAACATACAAACTCGCATTTGCAACTTTCTTTTCTTGAATAGGAATATGGTTGCAAAAGAGAGGAGTATGATGAGAACATCCAATCCGAAAAGCCCCCAAAGGATGGCTTCTTTAGAACCTGTGAATATGTTGCTAACCCAAATACCGGTCATCTCGAAACTTTCACTCCCAACAAGCCCGCTTCTCGTAAACAAAGCCATTGGATAGATTAGGGTTAAAGTCATGGCTATTCCTGCCAATAGGAGCCATAGCGTTTGTATTCTCTGCCACATAACTCTTTTTTAATTAAAGAATGAGGATGGAACCGACGAATTGAAGTATTGTTTACTTCTCTTTTCTGTTTTCTTGCAAACGATGGTATATCTCACCTTGATCGTATTCATGGGTGGCAACCAACGTTGGTTTAGGTAAGCGTTCATAGTAGCTTGATAACTCTATTTGCTCCCTATTTTCTTGTCTTTCTTCAAGATTATCAATGCCAACACTAACTTCCTCTAATTTCGCTTTCAACTCTTCTTGTTGCTCGCGCGCTATTTGGTTGGCTCGCTTGGCGATTACTACAACTGTTTCATACAAATTACCTGTTGCCTCTGACATTTGAGAGGTAGAACGTGTTATAGCCTCCGTAGGAATGGCGTTTTTTTTCTTGCTATTCATTATGTAAATCTTATATTGGCAATGTTATTAAAGTAACAATAGTCTCTGCGTTGTAAAAGGCAGCTATCTACTAATCTTCTTGGATCAAGGAAGATACCTTCTTGTATATCTGATCTGCTTCTTTACGATACTTACCCTCCGGAAATTCATTGATATAAGCGAAGTATTTGTCGGATACAGAGCGCAAGCGGGTTTGAATACGGGTTTCGACACTGTTTATGGCTTCTCGGTAAGATGCTCTGAGAATAAGTATCTGTAAATCTTCTCTATATCTTGTGTAGGGGAAGTCTTTCAATGCATTATTGGCTGTAACAATGGCCGATTGGTAATTGTTGCCCAGATACATGCCCATATCATAGTAGAGTTGGGCAGCCAAATACTCCTTGTACGAGAGCTTGTCTTGTAGATCGAAAAGCATGGATTGCACCTCTTTTCTATGTGTGCTTTGGGGATAGAACTCCAAGAAGTTTTGCAACTCTTGTATAGCCATATACGTTGCATTTTGGTCCAATTTAGCCTCGGGAGATATCTGATACATAGCTACCCCCGCTTTGTAACGCGCCTCTTCTGCTTGAGGTCCTTTGGGGTAGGTATTATAGTAACGGCGGAAACACTCTGCTGCAGTTTCTCCTTGGTTTTGTTGTAAAGAAGCATCTCCCAACATGAAGAGGGCTTGTGCTCCTTCGCTCGTGCCATCGTAGGCAGAGACTACATCCACCAAAAGATCTGCGGCATGCGACCACTTCTTTTGGTTGTAGTATTTCTTGGCGTAATCGTATTTTAGCGCGATATTGGTAGATTTCTGTACTCGGATAAATTCGCCACAAGAAGAGAGCGAAAACGTCAGGAGGATCACAAGCGCTCCGAGAAAGAATTTATTGAGTCTTTTCATACTTCATACACTAATAGTCCAAAAAGGGAAATCTTCCCAATATTGGTCTACAAAGATAGGGAAAATTGCTTTAATACTTGCCATAAAGCACCTCAAGGGGAGGTAAATGCATCAAGCCTTATTCAAAGCGAGCTCCCACAGGTATTGTAAGCCCATTTAGGAACGCAGCAATATCCAACCTTTTCTTACCCGGGGCTTGTAACGACAAGATGGAGAGTACTCCCTGTCCCGTGGCAACATACAAACGACCTTTTGGGGCGGGAAGAACGCTCCCCGGAGGAAACGTTGATGTCGGATATATGTCATAATCATCTATGATTTCTGTTTCAAATATCTTGTACACAGAGGAGAGAGTGGGTGAGTTGCCCTCGACCAGAGTAGTCCAAGCAACGGGTATGGGGGACAAACCTCGCACAAAGTTGTGCAGTTCTTTGTTGGATCTTTCCCAAACAATCCGCGTGTTTTCTTTGGTTAGTTTATGGGCATAAAGGATATTCTCTTCGCTCTCTTGTGCCTTTCCTTTGGGGAGTTCGTTATTGAAAAGAGTTGCTTCAAGTATTTCCCGAAGTAGCAAAACACCTTCTTGAGCTAACTGATCATGTACTGAACCGAAGGTCGCATGTGGGGATAAACAGATGGAACGTATCCCCAAAATATTGCCCTCATCCAGCCCCTCGGTGAGGGAAAACAGAGATACCCCGGTTTCTGTATCACCTGCCATCAAAGCATGGTTGATGGGAGCAGCTCCTCGCCAGCGTGGAAGAAGAGAGGCATGTACATTGACTGTACCCATCGCAGGCATTTGCCAGACCTCTTTGGGGAGCATCCTGAAAGCAATTACAATGCCCAATGAAGGATTTAGCTCTTTGACCGCTTTCAGAAATTCATGATCTCTCAGCTTTTCAGGCTGAAAAATGGGTAAGTCCGATCCTTGGGCAAATTCTTTGACCGGTGATCCTTGTAGTTTATGTCCCCTTCCGGCAGGTCTGTCAGGAGTGGTAACCACCCCGACAACATTGTATTTTTCAGCCAATAAGAAGCGAAGGTGCTCCACTGCAAAGCTCGTGGTGCCCAAGAAAAGTATGCGTAAATCTTCTTTATTCATTTCAAATCCATTTTTTTAGTCCCCTTGAGAAAGGAGCGAAAGTACCTCCCTGTATGTATTAAAAATCTTGGACTTGGATACAAAACCCAAATAGCATCCTTTCTCGTCTATAACGGGTAGGTTCCAAGCCTTTGTTTCGTCAAATAGCTGCATGATGACATCCATACTCATGGTTGAAACGATCTTACTCGGAGGGGAAACCATGAATTTTCCAACATACATTTTGTCATATAGTTCGGGTCTGAACATTATATTTCGGATATTATCCAAAAGAACAAGTCCTTGTAATACATTGTCGTTGTTCACAACAGGAAAGACATTACGCTTACTATTACCTATGATTTGTACAACATCTCCCAAGCTCATATCGGGTTTTACAGTACTAAATTCCGTTTCAATCACACTATCCAAATTCATCAAGGTAAGCACAGCTTTATCCTTTTGATGGGTTAAGAGCTTGCCTTGCTCTGCCAAACGAAGAGAATAGATACTATGTGGCATGAAGATGCGAATGGTGAGATAAGAGCTCAAAGATACCAGCATAAAAGGGAGAAATAAGTTGTATCCGCCCGTAAGCTCTGCTATGAGAAAGACACCCGTAAGCGGTGCATGCATAACGGCAGACATCATGCCTGCCATTCCCATAAGAGCAAAGTTCTTTTGAGGTAGGTATTCCTTGACGAAAGAAAAATAGTTGAGTACGTAAGAAAAGACAAATCCACTCAAGGCACCCACAAATAGGGTGGGTGCAAATAATCCTCCGCATCCTCCTCCCGAATTGGTGGCAACAGAGGCAAAAACTTTGAATAGAAGCAAGAGGAGCAGAAATGCAAAGACAGTCCAATAGGAATCACTCCAAGAGGAAAATAATGTCCCGTCCAAAACGGAGGTGTATTGTCCGGAAAGAAGGGCATTGATCGTATCGTATCCCTCTCCGTAAAGAGGAGGAAACAATACGATTAGGAGACTCAGTATAACAGCCGATAGTAAGAAGCGGTAACCATACTTTTTTACCTGTTTGAGTCGTTGCTCCAAGAAAAACATCAGCTTGGAGAAGTAAAGAGCAATGAGACCGCAAAAGATCCCCAAAAGGATGGCATAGGGGATGCGTGAGGATATGAATGGGTCACTTTGGTAGAAACTGAACATGGCATTGGAGCCGGTCATTACATAAGCCAATGATGCTGAGGTAACGGAGGCTGTAAGCAGTGGCAACACGCTGGTGAGCGTCAAATCTAAAAGCAATACTTCCACCACGAAAACAAGTCCCGTGATGGGCGCTTTGAAAATCCCGGCAATAGCTCCGGCAGCTCCGCAACCGACCAAAAGCATAAGATTGCGTTGCTCCAAGCGAAACAATCGCCCCAAGTTAGAGCCTATCGCAGCACCCGTGAGTACAATGGGCGATTCTGCTCCGACAGAACCTCCCAAGCCGATGGTTATGGAACTCGATAGAACCGAAGACCATACATTGTGTGGCTTTATACGACTTTTTCGCTGAGAGATGGCGATCAATATCTTCGTAACCCCGTGGCTTATATCATCGCGCACCACGTAGCGCACGATCATGGCTGTGATGAATATGCCAATGGGAGGAAATATGAGGTATAGATAATTGCGCTCAATGGCGGCATTGGTTACTTGATGTTGTAAAAAATGAACCATTTCTTTCAGCAAGGTTGCGGCAAGTGCTGTTGCAATCCCCACCATGAAGCTGACAATGAGTACAAAATATCGCTCCTTTATGGTGCGTTCTCGCCAAAGGATGAAACGCATCAGAAGGGAGTTTTTTTGCTGTGTATGCTCTTTTTCCATCATTTCCCGGAGCCTTTTATCAAAACTGTTACCGTATGCAGCAGGACTGTAAAATCCATTTTTAGCGACATGTTGCCGTAATATAGCCAATCATATTTCAGTCGTTCCGTCATTTCATCAAGGTTGGACGCATATCCATAGCGTACCATGCCCCATGATGTAATGCCCGGAAGAACATTGTGCAGCAAATAGTAGTAAGGAGCTCTATCGACCAACAGATCAATATAGTACTGTCGCTCGGGGCGTGGACCTACAAAGCTCATATCTCCTTTGAGCACATTGAACAGTTGCGGGAGTTCGTCCAAACGATATTTCCGCAGTGTTCGTCCAATGGGTGTGATGCGAGGGTCGCCATCGTGGCTTAACTGAGGACCGGCTTGCTCGCTATCTCGGTACATTGTGCGGAATTTGTAGATCATAAATGGTTTCCCCCTTTTGCCAATGCGCTCTTGAGCAAAGAATATATCCCCGGGCGAAGAGCGACGTACTCCAATGGCAAGGAAGAGAAAAAGGGGACTGAGCAATAAGAGTAATAAGAGAGCAACAACTCTGTCGAAACACCACTTCACGTTTTTGGCTCCTTCGCTCATTTTGGTCTCCGTAACATCCACCAAGGGGATGCCATGTAGGAAAGTGGTTCGTATGGAGGGAAGAGGCATCATTCCCTCGGCACTGATGCGGATGGGAGTTCTGTACGAATAGAGTTTGTATAGGAGGTGTCCCAGGTGTGAACTTTCCTCTTGTGTGGCAGCTAAATATATCTCCGTGGGGGGATTGGTTTGAAAAATGGTTGCCACCCGTTGGCTGATCTGCTCCATGGCTAAATGATGTTTGTCACCCTGATAGTAGTCTTCAATGTAGAGGCACTCTTGGGGGGTGAAACGCATTTCTTGCGATGCATTTGCCAACTCGTCCACCTGTTTTTGTGTCCCGATTAGCAACACATTGGGCCAAAACTCTTTTTTCTCTCTCTGATAGATGGCTATTTGGGTTATTAAAAAGCGAAAACCATAGACTAAAAAGAAGGTGCTCGTCATGAGTGCAAGGTAGAGTTGCAGGTAAACCTCGGTGTCGTGCACCTTATCGTTTACAATGAGCAATAGAAACTCTATACCTGTGCCCACGAGTACCGATCCGAGCGAGCTCCACAGATCGTCGATCCTACTTTTGTTAATGGGTTTGTTGTAGTAGCCGGACAGAGTGAAGATAAATAGCCAAAACAGCCATAGGGAGAAATATACGAAGTAGCTTTTTGTATTGAAAAGATAGTTGTTCAGCACCTCCCAAACTCCATTGGGAGCCTCCCAATAGAACCGAATGGTGTTGAGCAACAGAGTTCCTGTAAGAATGGAACAGCTGTCTGCCAACAAATAAAAGAGCCGAAACTTCCTTTCTCGCGTCATGAACGAATGATTTTAACTTCTCCGTGTAACCCCAAAGCTATGATTTCGCTTGCTTTTGCCGGTATCGTTTCTTGCTGACGAAGGGGGACAATATAGTCCACGGCATTTTTTATCTCATCTGTAATATCGGCAAAAACAGAGGGTGCGGGTGTGCCGGATATGTTGGCAGAAGTCGATACCAACGGCACACGTACAGCCTTACAAAGAGCCTGAGAAAATGTCTCTCGGGTAATGCGTATCCCTATTGTCTGCTCTTCGGGCAGTAGAGAGGGTGCCACATTGCGCCCTTTGGGATAGATGATAGTCAGCGGATTGACTGCCGCATCAATCAAATCGTAGGCAATGGCAGGGACTTCTTGTACCAACCCGGGGAGTTTGGCATCGCTATCGATGAGAATAAGCATGGACTTGCTTTCCGAGCGTTTTTTGATTTGATAGATCCTTTGTACGGCATCTTCGTTCGTGGCATCGCATCCCAATCCCCAAATGGTATCTGTGGGATAGAGGATAACTCCTCCTTTTTTTATGACATCAGCCGCTTCTCGGAGGGCAATTTTGTATTCATCGGTCAAGTTTGTCAGTTGTTTCATAGGGACGATAAAGTCTTTGTACGCAAAGTTACGCTTTTTGTGAACTAAAAAGATACGTTGGCAGTAATTGGAGGATGGTATAAGTGATGATTTTGGGATTGTTTGATGGCGCAAAGGATTTCGTTTTTGTTCTTTCGAGAATGGGAACTCTACTTTCCTTTCTATTCTTTGGCATAAGGCTTGTCGTTTGTAGCTCTGTCAGAATGAAATGCAATACAAAATTACCCATATCGGCATCCTCTATTGCGCTCTCTTGGAAGAGTGCGATTTTTTGTATGCATTCAATTTTGATTTTGTATGCATATAAATTCGATTTTGTATGCGATCAAATTGGAGTTTGAATGCATACATTTTTTATCTCCTTCGCTACGCATAAAGAGTTCGTGTGCTTACAATTGTTTTCTATGATAGATAAGTTATTGTAAACTAATGAATTAAATATTGTTTTGTTGCCTGATTGGAAGTCATGGAATATCCTTACTCGGAACAGTTGATTGGGGGAACATGGATTTTTGAAAACGTTATTGGTGCTATTATGGCACATTATTTGTAAGAAAAACATTGCGCATTGTTGTCTGTTGTACACTAAAATGCAATGTGTCGTAGTAGATATGAAAGAAAAGAAAATGGGAAAGAGAATTCCCGATAGATACGATTTTTCAGAAGAAAAATATGTGGACTCCTTGACCCTTTCTGAGGTTTACAATGGTCTTAATCAGGATTTTGAAGCCGACGAAAATGACTCGGAGGCTGAAAGAGACATGACCCACAATTCGAGCTCCGAAGAGAGACGCAAAGAGGGAGAAACGGAAAAAATGGCAAAAACTCCGGCACTGGATTCTTTCGGTACAGATCTTACGCAGCTTGCCGCTCAGGGCAAATTGGATCCGATGGTCGGGCGAGAAAAGGAGCTGGAGCGATTGATACAGATTTTGTGTCGCCGCAAGAAAAACAATCCCGTTCTGATCGGAGATCCGGGAGTGGGGAAGAGTGCCATTGTAGAGGGGTTGGCACAGCGCATTGTAGAGCGTAAAACCCCTCGTTTTCTCTTTGGAAAGCGTATTATCAGCCTCGATACGGGGCTTCTGGTGGCAGGTACAAAATACCGTGGTCAGTTTGAGGAACGTCTGAAGTCCGTTACACAAGAGCTGAAGAAGAACCCCAACATACTGCTTTTTATTGACGAAATACATACAATTATCGGTACGGGTGGTGCCGAAGGCTCCATGGATATGGCCAATATGCTCAAGCCGGCTCTTGCTCGTGGGGAAATACGTTGCATAGGAGCCACTACGCTCTCGGAATACAGTAAGAGTATAGAAAAAGACGGCGCCTTGGAACGCCGTTTCCAAAAGGTTATCGTACCTCCGACAACGACGGAAGAAACCCTGGAAATACTCCGAAAAATCAAGAGTTTCTATGAGCATTTTCACAAAGTGAGCTATACGGATGAAGCCCTTAAGGCGGCGGTCGATTTGACCGATCGTTACATATCCGATCGTTTTTTTCCCGACAAAGCCATTGATGCTTTGGACGAAGCCGGAGCACGGATGCACATCGGTGGTCAGGCACAGAATGCGGAATTGCAGCGTCTGGAAGCCATACGAGAAGATTATCGCACCAAGAGGAAAGACGCCGTACTCTCCACCAATTACGAATTGGCTGCGGCTTGGCGCGATAAAGAGCGAAACATTACGAAAGAGATAGAGGAGTTTGAGGAGCGACTCAACCAAAAGGAATCTTTTGCGGAAGTCAATGAAACGCATATAGCACGAGTGGTAGCCCTGATGACCGGGGTTCCCGTAGAGCGTATTGCGAAAGCCGAAACTGCTCGATTGAAGGCTTTGAGTCACTCTTTGAAGGAGATCGTAATTGGTCAAGACGAAGCAATAGAAAAGGTAAGCAAATCGATACAACGCAACCGTTTAGGGCTGCGCAATGAGAAGAAACCCATTGGTAGTTTCCTGTTCTTGGGCTCGACGGGTGTGGGAAAAACTTTTCTCGCAAAGAAACTGGCAGAGCAACTTTTTGGCGATGAAGACGCTCTTATTCGCGTGGATATGAGTGAGTTTTCCGAGAAGTTTACCGTATCTCGATTGGTAGGTGCCCCTCCCGGATATGTGGGATATGAAGAGGGTGGGCAGCTTACAGAGAAGGTACGTCGCCAACCCTATTCCGTGGTACTCTTGGACGAAATAGAAAAAGCCCACCCCGAGGTGTTCAATATGCTGCTTACCGTTTTGGACGAAGGGGCTTTGACCGATAGTTTCGGTCGGAAAATAGACTTCAAAAACACGGTAATTATCATGACGGGTAATGTGGGCAGCCGTCGAGTAAATGAGTATAAATCAAGTTTAGGCTTCCGTTCGGAGAGAGATGCGGCAGAGGAAGCCAACACTTTGGCACGTTCCATTATAGACAAAGAGTTGCAACGAACATTCAGCCCTGAATTCCTAAATCGTTTGGATGCCGTCATTCATTTTGCCCATCTGACCGAGGAGGGGCTGTTGCGCATCGTAGGCAACGAACTTGACACTCTGCAAAAGCGTTTTGCTCGTCAGAACTATTCGTTCACTATAACCGAAGAGGCTCGTAAGTGGTTGGCTCAAAAAGGGTTCGATCCAAAGTTTGGCGTGCGTCCGCTCAAGCGTCTTCTGCAAACGGAGATCGAAGATCGATTTACGGATTTGATTCTTGATGGAGAGATTTCTGAGGGCGGTATCGTGCACTTCTCTTTGGATGAAAATAACCTGAAAACCTCTGTGCAGATACCGGTTATCCTACCCAAAGAGGAAAAACAAGTACAATAATTATCAATCAGATAGAATAAACATCCCTATTTATTATGGCAACAACAGGAAAAATTGGGGTTACAAGCGAGAATATATTCCCCATCATCAAAAAATTTCTTTACAGTGATCATGACATCTTTTTGAGAGAGTTAGTTTCCAATGCTGTGGATGCGACTACCAAATTACAAACGATAGCGCGCAATGATCAGAGTGTGGGAGAATTGGGGAGTCCCGTAGTACGCGTGGAGGTGGATGCCGAAGCGAAGACAATTGTTATCTCCGACCAAGGGATCGGTATGACACAAGAGGAGGTGGAGCGCTACATCAACCAAATAGCGTTTAGCGGTGCGGAAGACTTTCTCAAGAAATATGAGGGTAGCAATGCCCCCATCATTGGGCACTTTGGATTGGGTTTTTACTCCGCTTTCATGGTGGCAAAGATGGTGGAGATAGACACACTCTCTTACAAAAAGGGGGCTGTGGCTGTCCATTGGTCCTGCGATGGTTCGCCTGAATATACACTGACTCCTTCGGATCGTAAGGAGCGAGGCACAACCATAACCCTGCATATAGATGATGACAGTAGCGAGTTTTTGGCAAAAGAACGTTTGGGTGCTTTATTGGATAAGTATTGTCGTTTCTTGCCCGTACCCATAATCTTTGGAAAAAAACAGGAATGGAAAGAGGGGAAAATGGTTGATACCGAAGAGGATAATCAAATCAACGAGACACAACCCTTGTGGGTGCAAACCCCATCTGACCTAAAAGAGGAGGACTATAAAGAGTTTCACAAAAATCTCTATCCGATGTCTGACGATCCTCTTTTCTGGATACACCTCAATGTCGATTATCCATTCACTTTGAAAGGAGTGCTCTTCTTTCCTAAAATAAAACCCAATGTAGAGTTGCAAAAGAACCGAATAAAGCTCTATTGCAACCAAGTGTTTGTAACGGATCATGTGGAGGATATTGTCCCCGAATGGCTCACTTTGCTCGAAGGTGTCATAGACTCTCCCGATATTCCTCTTAATGTAAGTCGTTCGTATCTGCAAAATGACGCCAATGCTCAGAAGATAGCACGTCATATAAGTAAAAAAGTATCCGACAAATTGGCAGAGCTATTTCAATCCGACCGAACTAATTATGAGGCTAAATGGGATTCCATAGGGCTTTTTGTTCACTATGGAATGCTTACCGATGAGAAGACCTATGAGCGTTTACTCCCCACAATGCTGTTCAAAGATGTGGATGGCAAATACTTTACTATGGAGGAGTATCGTAAACTTATTGATAGTGAACAAACCGATAAGGAGGGAAACACAATTGTTCTCTATGCAACAGACCGCAGGGAGCAATACGTATCATTGAAGCAAGCCACCGATCGCGGATATAACGTACTTGTTATGGATGGTCCTTTGTCTCTGCCGTTTATGAATATGCTTGAGCAGAAGCAAGAGAAGCTACGCTTTGCTCGGGTTGATAGTGATACCATAGACCGCTTGATTGTGAAAGAGAACACATCTGTTGCCTCCATGGATGCAGCCGATGAAGAGTTGTTGCAAAAGTTGTTCTCTTTGCGTACTCCCGATGAAGAGGGCAAGATGTTCCAAGTGCAAATTGTCCATACAGACGCCACAACTCCGGTGGAAATGATACAGGGCGAGTGGATGCGCCGTATGAAAGATATGAGCCGCTTCCAGTCCGGTATGGGTTTCTACGACACTTTGCCTGATAGTTTCAATTTGGTGGTTAATGCACAGCACCCCGTATTGAAGAGAATATTCGATCTTTTGATGGAAAAAGAGGGTAAGGAGCTTAGAGAACACCAAACTGCCATCAAGGTTTTGAAGGAGCAACAAGCAGAGGTTATTAAGGAAATTGGAGATACTAAAGAGGATGAACTCAGCGATGAATTGAAGGGTAAACGCTCGCAAATCGTTTCCTCTATTGAGGAGCATGAAAAGAAGATGAGTGAGCAACTTGGCAATTTTGCCGGGGCAACACCTCAATTGGATCAGCTTTGGGATTTGGGCTTACTGAGTAGAGGTTTGCTTTCAGGGGAGCGTCTAAATCTCTTTATGAAACGTTCGTGCGAACTTTTACAGTGATCCTTTTCCTTTCATAGTATTTGCCCCCCGATTTAAGAGTGAGTAACTCCTGATCGGGGGGATTTGTTTTGTACACAAAGAGGTGGCTGATTTAACGAATTGCTTGTGGACAAGCCTTGAGATATTCGCCCCAAACACAGAGCGAACACCCTTGTGTGGAACAGTATTTATCCCATAGTTCTATCACTGCCTGCCCATCCAAAGCATCTTTTATTTGGAGCCCTTCTTGGGAGAACATCCTTGTTATGGTATTATTCTCGGGGCGTATTTTCCTGCTCCATGCTTTGACTCCATCCCATGTACAGCAGAGTTGCTGTTGCCTGATGAGGAACAGTTGGTAGGGTAGTACCACGTTGATGAACATAATATCGCTCGAGGAGGATGATGCACTTCCCAAAAGATGAGGTGAAGGGGTATTGAATCGGTAGTTTTTCTGCCAATATGCAGAAGGAGTAACAGCGAGTACTTGTCGAGCCCTTTGGGCGTCGGTAAGTTCTGCAAACAGACTTTCCAGCAGAGGATGACGATGTCGAAGGGCTGCCATTAAAGCCAAACGCCTATGGGGAAATACATTGGGGCGTAGGCGTAACAGGCGCAGGCGATGTGCTGCTATGGGGGTAAGATCGTATTTGGCACGCAGAAAGGTATATTCTTGTTGGAGATGTGCCTGATATTCATCTTGAGGGACTCCTTCCAATAACCCTCCTTGTCCCAAGTATAATGCTTCTAATTGATCTTGTCTATCGGTATGTTTGCGAATGACGCGCATCGGGAGAGAGCGAGCAATAGCTTCAAAGGCATCATTATTGACCTTCGTGCCCCAATAACGCATGATGAGTATATGCAGCGTTTCCGATATATCCTGACGAGTAGAGGCGTATATTTCTTCTATTCTGTCTGCTTTTGCCTGCAGTCTTTGTTTGAAAAGCATCTCCTTCCACTCCTCTTGAAGATGAAGGGGGATTCTTGCGAGTTGCCCGGAACAAGGCAATAAAGTGGGATTTTGTTTGTTTTTGTGAACCAATGCTTTCATCCTTTTTTCTGAAACATTCATGATGCACGAAAATATGGGCAGACCGGTCAGCCTTGAGCGTACCGGGTGGTCGTTCTCAAGCACTACATGTAGGATGGTATTATCGTAGAGAGGATCATTGTGATGTCCGTGTTTATACCATTCCGAAGCACGATGGTGTATCTCCACATTACCCACCCACACAATTGAACCAATACGAACTTTGGCATTGAAAAAATCAGGTCCGGCATTGTCATTCGGAGTGCCCGGGCTCAATATTTCTATCGGATGCTCATACTCCTCGGTATTGAAGAAAACTAAATCCTCATAAAGTCTTTGGTACCAAGCCTGCTGAAGGAGTTTTTCGCTACACCTCATATAATCCCAATCTTTCTGATCGGCAGTAGCAAAATAGCGGCTTTAGATATATTCCTCACCAAACTGCAGTTGAGCAGAGGTCATCAAAGCTTTTACACGCTGTTCATCGTCCTTATCACACACCAAAAGAACATTTTTGTGTTCGGCTATGATGCAATTGGAAACGCCATGAACGACTACGATTCGCTCTTCGTCGGACAAACTGACCACATTGTTACTTGCTTTGGAAAAGATGCAGCGAGTGTTCAATGCAGCATTGCCATCGCTGTCTTTCTCTGCAAGTTCGTGTACCGCACCCCATGTGCCCAAGTCTGCCCAGCCAAAGTCTCCGGGAAGGACTTGCACATTGTCGGCCTTTTCCAAAATGGCATAATCGATGGATATATTGGGACAATTGGGAAAGTTTTCTTTGATGAAAGCCTGCTCTTTTTCCGTGCCATACACATCACCTCCGGCAGCAAAAATATCGGCGATTTCGGGAGCGTGAGTGGCGAATGCGGAAAGAATGGTTTTCATATTCCAAACAAACATACCACTGTTCCAAAGGAAGTCGCCACTCTTTACGAAGATCTCAGCCATTTCCAAGTTGGGTTTTTCGGTAAAAAGTTTGACCCTGCAGAAACCGTCTGTTTCATGTTCCGGATCCGTTTGTATGTATCCATAGCCCGTTTCTGCTCTGTGCGGCATTATTCCCATGGTAACGAGTGCATCATGTTTTTCCACATAGTCGAGGGCTTTCGATGCCAATTCTCTGAAGCGGGATTCATTCAGAATAACGTGGTCGGAAGGGGTTACGAAAACATTTGCATCGGCACAACGAGAACGGATGCGATGAAGTGCGTAGGCTATACAAGGGGCTGTATTGCGTCGCATAGGCTCGGTCAATACTTGATCAGGTGAGAGTTGAGAAAGCTGACGCAAGGTTTCCTCTGCATATACTTCATTGGTAACCACATATATGTTTTCTTGAGGGACAAATGAGGCAACTCTATGATAGGTTTGTTGCAGTAATGTTCGTCCCGTTCCGAAAAAGTCTAAGAATTGTTTGGGTTTATCTTTTCTACTGACGGGCCAAAAACGGCTGCCAATACCGCCGCCCATAATGATACAGAAAAACTTGTTGTTCATAGCTTCTGCTTTTCAATGTTGTAATACTAAGTATGGTAGTACAAAGATACACGAATTATTGAGCTTTCCTATTGCCTTTTATTGGGTAGAGGGGTCGTGAATTGTCGGAAATTGGAAGAGGGGCAAACACATGTATTGAATACTCCTTGCCTTGTGGGATAGTTTCATTTAGGATTTTTCCCCACTTTACCATGCCATATGTAGAGATCCGTCGGACAAAATGACTTATAACTGCTTGGTAAAAGTGCCACTTCCTCTTTAGATTTCTTCTTTGGCACGATAATTGTAGTTTTCTGAGCGTAGGAGTTAGTAGCAAATGTATATAGCACTCGACTGCACAAATGTAATATAGACAGGAAAATAAAAAGAAAGGAAAATATATTATGTCAAAGATTATCGGAATTGATTTAGGTACAACCAACTCATGCGTTTCTGTACTTGAAGGAAATGAACCTATCGTTATCGCCAATAGCGAAGGGAAGCGTACCACACCCTCTATCGTAGCTTTCGTGGATGGAGGAGAACGTAAGGTGGGAGATCCTGCCAAACGTCAGGCAATCACCAATCCTACAAAAACGATTTACTCGATCAAGCGTTTTATGGGGGAAACGTTCGACCAAATAGCCAAAGAAATAGATCGTGTGCCTTTCAAAGTGGCTAAAGGGGATAATAACACTCCGAGAGTGGATATTGACGGGCGTCTTTATACTCCTCAGGAAATCTCTGCAATGATTTTGCAAAAAATGAAAAAAACGGCAGAGGATTATCTGGGACAAGAAGTAACAGAAGCGGTTATTACAGTTCCCGCTTATTTCAACGATTCACAACGTCAGGCTACCAAAGAAGCCGGAGAAATTGCAGGATTGAAGGTGCGCCGTATCGTAAATGAACCGACAGCTGCTTCTTTGGCTTATGGTTTGGACAAGGCGAACAAGGATATGAAAATCGCCGTATTCGATTTGGGAGGAGGAACATTTGACATTTCTATCTTGGAGTTGGGAGACGGGGTCTTTGAAGTGAAATCAACCAATGGGGATACACACCTCGGAGGAGATGATTTCGATCATGTAATCATAGATTGGTTGGCAGAGGAGTTCAAGTCGGATGAGGGCATTGATTTGCGTCAAGACCCGATGGCTTTGCAACGTTTGAAAGAAGCAGCGGAAAAGGCTAAAATAGAACTCTCAAGCTCCAATAGTACGGATATTAATCTCCCCTATATCATGCCGGTGAATGGTGTTCCCAAACACTTGGTTAAGACTCTTACGAGAGCCAAATTTGAGCAATTGGCAGATCGTCTCATACAAGCGTGCGAAGCTCCTTGTTTACAAGCACTTAAAGATGCCGGCTTGTCTGCTTCTCAAATTGATGAAGTAATTCTTGTGGGAGGTTCCACACGTATCCCTGCAATCCAGGAGAAGGTGCAAAAAATCTTTGGTAAGGCTCCCTCCAAAGGGGTAAATCCTGACGAAGTAGTAGCTATCGGTGCCGCTATTCAAGGTGGTGTATTGACCGGAGAAGTGAAAGATGTACTCTTATTGGATGTAACTCCATTATCGCTCGGATTGGAAACTTTGGGAGGGGTAATGACACATCTTATTGAAGCGAATACGACTATTCCTACAAAGAAAAGCCAAGTATTTAGTACAGCAGCAGACAATCAGCCTTCCGTAGAAATCCATGTCTTGCAAGGAGAGCGTTCTATGGCAAAAGACAACAAGAGTATTGGTCGATTCAATCTCGATGGTATTACACCCGCCCCTCGAGGAGTGCCACAAATTGAAGTAACATTTGATATTGATGCCAATGGTATTTTGAATGTTTCGGCCGTGGACAAAGCCACCGGAAAAGAACAAAAGATCCGTATCGAGGCTTCAAGCGGATTGAGCGAAGAGGAAATCGCTCGGATGAAAGCGGATGCACAAGCCAATGCCGATGCCGATAAGCAAACGAAGGAGCGTATCGAAAAGATAAATCAAGCGGATACGATGATTTTCCAAACGGAAAAGCAACTCAACGACCTTGGAGATAAGCTCCCTGCAGATAAGAAAGCTCCTATCGAAGCAGCTCTTCAAAAGCTGAAGGATGCCCATAAGAGCGAGGATATAGCTGCTATCGATAAGGCTATGGAGGAACTCAATACAGCATTCCATGCAGCAAGTGAGGAAATGTATAAGAACACAGGTGCAGGAACTGAAGCCGGAGCTGCGGGATCTAATAATACGGGGGCAAATGGCTCAACCAATAAGGGTGAAGACATTTCAGATGCAGACTTCGAAGAAGTGAAATAATTACGCTCACAAACGAGCATCAAATAAACAGTAAATAGCAGTAAGATAATAACTTACTGCTATTTTTATTTTCTAGAGTTTCTCGTATTTCTTCGTTTTCTATCGATTTTAGTCGTATATTTGTACCATATTTGTGCCGCGACTTATTAGTGTATAAAGTGCGACTTAAATAAAAATAGAAATTGATTATCAGATAGATACGAAAAGCGTATGCCAGCTGCAAAATTTCAGATTGAGCGAAAGTGCGAATGGTGTGGGGAGACCTTTCTTGCCAAGACAATCACATCGAGATATTGTTCTATACAATGCTCAAGGTCTGCGTATTCACAAAAGAAGCGAGAGGAAAAGTTAGAAGAGCTACGGCGAGAGAAGGCCGCAAAGGTTCCCAAGGATCAACCTTACCTCTCTATCTCCGATGCTATTGCTCTATACGACGTTTGCAGAGATACGCTATACCGACTTGTTAGAAGTAAGGCTCTCCGAAGTTATAACTTGGGAAAAAGGATGACTCGCATCTGTAAAGAGGATTTAGAACGCAACTTCAATCTGAGGCCTATTGATGAGCAAAAGCCGAGAACAAGAAGTGAGGCTAAGCTTTACAACCTTGAGCCCGAGTATTGCTACACGATTGGTGAAATAACAGCCAAGTTTGGTGTCACGGAAGGGACGGTATATAAACATATCAGAAAGTTTTCCATCCCCATAAGGCAGATTGGCAACTATGTCTATGCCCCAAAATCAGAGATAGACCAACTGTACAAATAACCTTAGATACACATGAGAAAAGAATTACATAACACGAAAGTAACTGTGCGACTTCGCAAGAGTGCATATAGAAATGAGTGGTATCTCTACATTGAGAGTTATCCTGTCTATACTGCGGGCAAATCCGAGCCACAACGTGTCCGTGAGTATCTCAACCGCATAGTAACTACGGTAGTCTGGGATAAAACTCGGACTGCACGGACAACATCTTCGAGCAAATCGTACAAACCCAAGCGAGATTTGAATGGAGTGATACAGTGCAAAAGCGAGGTCGATCAAGAAGCTTGTATTTATGCCGATGAGGTGCGAAAGCTCCGTCAAAGAGAATACGATAATGCAGATTTGTATAGTGACGCAGATACGGC
>JBGZIN010000060.1:0-4884 GCA_041848345.1 Porphyromonas sp. | reverse complement strand
TTTTTATGAAGTTGAAAAGCATTCTTTTATCTGCAGCTCTCTTCTTCGGTCTTGGCACTACTGCCATGGCGGACAAGGGGATGTGGTTGCTAAATGAGCTCAATGAGCAAAACATGGAGCGCATGAAAGAGTTGGGTTTTACCCTGACTATGGATCAACTCTACAATCCCGGCAAGCCCGCAGTGGCAAGTGCTGTGGTTATTTTCGGTCGTGGTTGCTCGGGGATTACTGTCTCTGACCAAGCTCTCATCTTTACCAATCACCACTGCGGCTACGATGCCATCCAAAGCCAAAGTAGTGTGGATCACGATTATCTCCGTGATGGATTCAGTGCAAAAACAGCACAAGACGAATTGCCCATCCCCGATCTTGAAGTGCGTTATCTTAAAGAAATCGTAGATGTAACATCTCGTATCGAAGAGGCTGTAAAGGGCATTACGGACGAGATGCAACGCATTCAGAAAGTGAAGGAGGTTAGTGAAAAGATTGGTGCCGAGTATTCCAAAGGAGATTTCATCGAAGGAAAAGTGGTTTCTTACTATGCCGGCAACAAATACTACGTGGTGGTGTACAACGTGTTCCGCGACGTACGTATGGTGATGGCTCCTCCCAGCTCCGTGGGTAAGTTTGGCGGTGATACGGACAACTGGATGTGGACGCGCCACACGGGAGACTTCGCAGTGTTCCGTGTATATGCCGGAGCCAACAACGAACCAGCACATTACAGTGCCTCCAACAAACCTTATAAACCCATTTCATTTGCACCCATCTCCCTCGATGGCTATCGCGAAGGAAGCTATGCAATGACCATCGGCTTCCCCGGTACCACTACTCGTTATCTCACTTCTTGGGGTGTGGAAGACGTTATCGAAAATGAAAACAAACCTCGCATCGAAGTGCGTGGCATCAAGCAAGCTATCTGGAAAGAAGCCATGGAAGCCGACCAAGCCACACGCATCATGTATGCCAGCAAGTATGCCAGAAGCTCCAACTATTGGAAGAACTCCATCGGTATGAACCGTGGTTTGAAAAATCTCGATGTGGTTGCCCGCAAGCAGGCAGAGGAGCGTGCTTTTGAAGCATGGGTACAAAAGAATGGTACACAATCTACCTACGGACAGATTTTACCCTCTTTGAAGGAGGCTTATGTGCGCAGTGGCGAGACCAACAGAAAGCTGAACTATCTCTACGAAGCATTCTATGGAGGTACGGAAGTGGTGCGTTTGGCACTTCAGGCAGAGTCTTTGAAAGAAATTCCCGAGGCTTATATGACTCAAGCCAAAGGCGCTTTGAAAGAGATTTACAAAGACTATCTCCCATCACTCGATGCCAAGGTGTTGCCCGCCATGCTCGATGTGGTACGCAAAAATCTTCCAGCTTCGGAACTTCCCGAAATCTATAAAACCATCGATAAGAAGTTCAAAGGCAATACGCAACTCTATGCAGAGTATGTGTTCAAAAAGAGTGTGGTGCCCTATGCCGATCGCATGGAAGCCTTGATGGATATGCCCGAGAAGAAACGTAACAAAGTGTTGGAGAGCGATCCTGCCATTCTTTTGGCAAAGAGCATAACACCCACGGCAGAGGCTTTGCAGATGAAGGCTGAAAAAGACTTCTTGGCGATTGAAAAGGGTAAGCGTGAGTATTTCGCCGCCACTCGTAAGATGGATCCTGCTCGTCAAATGCCTTCCGATGCCAACTTTACAATGCGTATGAGCTATGGTTCGGTTAAGGGATATGCTCCGAAAGATGGCGCATGGTACAATTACTACACAACCGAGCGCGGTATCTTTGAAAAGCAAGATCCGACCAGTTCGGAGTTCTTCGTTCAGCCGGAAATCCTTTCTTTGCTCCGCAGTAAAGATTTCGGAGATTATGCCGAAAATGGAGAACTTCGCCTCTGTTTCCTCTCAGACAACGACATCACGGGTGGTAACTCAGGTAGTCCCGTGTTTGATGGTAACGGTAATCTTATTGGTTTGGCATTCGATGGCAACTGGGAAGCAATGAGTGGTGACATTGAGTTTGAACACGAGTTGCAGCGTACCATCAGTGTGGATATTCGCTATGTACTCTTCATGATTGAGAAGTGGGCTAAGAACCCTCGCTTGATCCAAGAGTTGAAGATTGTCAAAGGAGCCAATAAATGTGCCATGAAAGGTGATGCAAAGGCTTGTCCCAAGGCAACCTCTTGTCCGAAGATGGCAGAAGCAAAGGTTTGCCCCAAAACAGGTAAGGTAGGCACATCTTGTCCTGCGGAAAAGAAGGAAGCTACCACTTGTTGTGCCCAACAAAAAGAGGATAAATCTTGCAAGGCAGAGGCTGCGAAACAAAGCCCCAAATCCCAAAAATCCAATAAAGCAAAGGGAAATAAGGCAAAAAAAGCAGCTTGAAAGATAGGGTTGTAGCTTTTCATTCTCCGCCTTCGATTGAATTGTGCGGATGGGGATAAAAAGGATAGCAACCAGGCGTAATGTGTGAAAAGGGGGGAGTAGTCAGCTACTCTCCCCTTTCGTCATGAGACTGTTGCACAGTCGCCAAAAAGACAAGTTGAGCTTGACTTTGCAGAATGCGCTAATGGTAAGGTTTGCATAGCCCGAGAGCAGAATAGCGTTTACTCCGACCATGCCGAGGTGAGCCATCGTGCCATAGAAGACGCTTTGCCTCCGACTTCTTTTTTACCGAAACCGATGAATGAGGTGAGCAATCATGCCATAGAAGACGTCCGACCTAAGAGCGACAGAAGTTTATTCGTGTGACTGACCAAGCTCTAATGTCGATAACAACGAAGTGAGTGCCGCATTATGCAATACTCTCTTAAGGCGGCTGCAGAGCCACAGATATCGGCAGAAAAAGGGGGAAGACGTTCAATTCTTCCCCCTGCTGCACTTCTGAAGTTATGCTTTTCTCATCCTTCGAGCTGCTTCCGCTGCTACCAACAGCCCACCTGCGCTCATGATTATATCCTTGATGACGAGCCTTCCCACACCCGACAGATAAGGAAACCCATAGTGCGGTGTGGGCATATCACCACCCAAATTGGGCACCCAAGCCTCGGGTGTTGTTATAAGAAACGAGAGCGTTACGATGGACATACCAAAGGTGAGTAGTCCACCGAAAAGTCCGATTTTAGGGAACCAAATTCCCAAGAGCACCATCAGACCGATCAGTACAATCATAATTCCCAGTCCATAGGAGAAAGGATAGGTGCCATTGGATCGATGCCATTCGATATTTTTCTGCACCATCTTTCCTTCGGGGTTCTTGTATAAGGTGTATTCTTTCACCATTTCCCCCTTTTCGTTGGTGGTATATTTATCAGAATTGTTGTAGAAGAAACTCATGAACGGGCTATTGCTTACAAAGTGCACAATGCCGTCCGCCTCATATTGACATGCTTTGAGTCCCCCGATCCAAGCCATTACCACAAAGATGGCAATGCGCATAAAGTTGAAAAAGCCATGCTCCAGATCAATCAGTATTCCGCCGACTGTTTTCCATGTTTGTTCGATAAGTTTTTTCATAAATCTCCATTTGTCTAAATCTTCGTTGCAAAGTTCTTGCTTTCTCTTCAAATGAAAAATGGATAAAAATGACGACAATATGGACAGATTTGATGCCTACCCACACGGCAAGGAATGGTACAAACTTTCGTTTTAGACGGGAGGTGCGGGGGGAAAGCGTAGCGAAATTCCCACTTCCTCTCGGAAATGTTTGGGTGAAAGCCCCGTGGCTTTTTTGAAGTAACGACTAAAGTATAACTCATCTTGAAAGTTGAGCTCCCGGGCGATTTCCTTGATACTTTTATCCGTAAGATGTAGTAACCGCTTGGCAGCTATGATTACACGATCTTGAATCAGTTGAGTAGGAGTTTTTCCGAATGCTTGTTTGCTTTTGCGGCTTAGAGCTTCCGGTGAAGTCCCTATTCGTTCGGCATAGAAGAGGACGCGCCGTTCTTTATCGTGGTATTGCTCCAACAACTCCTCAAAAAGGCGGGTTTGTCGGTCTGTGAAAGCGTTGCATAGACTCTTTACTTGTTCTTTTTGTCTGCTGCAAAGGGCTAATATCAATTGAAGATAGGATTTTATAATCGAAGCGGTAGAAGAATCTGCCGTAGCGTCAAGGGATTGTTCGAGGCGGATGTACTCGGAAATTTGAAAAAGATGGTCCAGTAAGCCCTGATCAACCTGAACAAACGGACTCAGATAAGCATTGTTGAAGAGTAGTCCATTGCAGGCAACTTCATATTTATGGTACTCTATACAGTAAAAATCTCCATGAAAAGAGAGGCAGCGTACCGATTCGATTGGAGCTTGCCAAACTAACGATTGATAGGGCGAGAGAAACAATACGGCATTCTCTTCGCTCTGATAGTTTGTCCCGTCAATAGAGAAGAAGGCTTTGGATCGGAGTAGCCATATATTATATAGGGAGTTAGAGAAGTGCATTTTGGGGGATATAATGGAAAAATCTTCCGAGCAGATCATCTGTTTCATAATCAATTGGAGTGAGTCGTTTTTATTGGGCAAGTTACTATTTTCTTATTGGAGTGTTGGCTTTAGAGCCGATGGAGATGTTGTATGTTGCATTCTTTAGTTTCATTGTATGGGACTTAATGAAGCCTGTATAAAGGGATGGCATTGCTTGCTTTTCTTGTTTCTGCCTCGGTTTGTCGTGTATTTGTTTGGTCATTTATCCCCTTAATATGGTTTGTTGCCCGCTTTATGGGCGAAGAATTTCCCCATCTAACCTTTTGGTTTATAGTCATGAAGTATTTTTTAACACGATTAGGTTGTAAAATAATTTGGATAAGTGGCATAAAAGGCAGTACTTTTGCATTCGCAAATGAACGGATTGGGCGAGCGCGCCCTTAGGTTCACTTGC
>JBGZIN010000059.1:0-26841 GCA_041848345.1 Porphyromonas sp. | reverse complement strand
GTGGAGTACATCCACGATGCTGTCGCTTCGGATCGTTTCGTTTCCCCAACTCAAGGTAAGGAGCAGCATATACGCAATTGTATATTCTATGGTCAGGGAGTGTATCAAATTGTGCCGAAACTTACATTGAATTATGGGGGGCGTTTGGATCTTCACTCCGGTTTCGGTGCGCATTATACATCGCGTGCTTCTGTGATGTATAAGCCGATAGAAGATTTGTCGCTCCGCCTTTCTTATTCGGAAGGATATAGAGCGCCTACTCTGCAAGAGCAGTTTTTCTTTTTCCATCACCAGCCTTTCTATATATTAGGTAATCCGGATCTGAAGCCCGAGAAGAGTCGCATGCTTTCTCTCTCTTCGGAAGGGAAATGGAGCCATATAAGCGTGATGGCAAATCTCTTTTACAACAACGTATATAGTCGCATTGCCTTGCAGAATAGAGCCAATGCTCAATCGGGGCAGACAGATTATGTTTATACGAATATAGAAGGACAAAGTCGCATATTCGGTGCCGAGATGCAGACACATATTTCTCTGCCGAAAGGATTTGGGCTTCGCTTGTCTGCCACTTATACCAACGACAAACGTAATGTGCGTGATGCTTCGGGGAATAATGTGGCTATTTATGATACTCGTCCGTTCTCTGCTTTGGGGGCGATAACTTACGATAAGTACTATTCTTCGAAATACAGCGTGTCGGCAAATCTTTCGCTGCGTTATCTTTCTTCCTTTACAGCAGCACGGTTTGATGAACAAGGGTATGCTGTTCCTATCTCTTATCCGGGGTATTTTTATAGCCGATTGGCGTTGGAGCAACGCTTCTTCAAACATTATAGTTTGAATTTGGGTGTCGATAATATCTTGGATTTCCGTCCCCAACGCATTTATGTAAATACGCCCGTTTCTCCCGGACGTGTGTACAGCCTCACCTTCAGAGTACAATTTTAATATCCAACTGATATATGAACAAAAAGATGAAACGTTACGCACTCCTCCTATTGGGACTTTTCATAATAGGGGGGCTTGCTGTGTTCTTTTGGCCTCGTCCTACCAAGGTGGCTTTGGTAAACTTTCCGCAGTTTATGATTGCCCGAGCCATAAGTTCGGCAGATGCAGAGAATGTATCTGTATGTAGTGAAGAGGATTTTTCTGATTTGAAAGGGTATGACTTCGTATTGGCTTTCGGTATGGGTGCTCGGTGGTCGGAAGAAGAACGCCAAGAGTTGCTTCGTTTGCAGGAGACCGGTGAGGTGCCTGTCCACGTTATGGCTGCAACGAACCCTGACAATAACATATCATCGCTTGACGAAAAGGATGCCGAAGCCATTGGTGCCTACTTTGGCAATGGAGGTGCCAAGAACTATAAGTCGGGCTTCAATTACATTCGCCAAAATATCGTTGGAAAAAAGCTCCGAACAGGTGCCGTGGATAAACCAATTGTTTATTCCGACAATATTTACTTCGGAAAGACCGACAATGATATTTTTAGTTCCTACGAGGAGTATCAGGAGTACTACAAAATGCATGGCTATCGCCCCGGGGCACCGAATGTGGCTTTGCTGATTAGTTTTGCCTCTCCAATCAACTCTAATAGAGAGCATATCGATGAGATGGTTGCTTCTTTGGAAGCATCGGGGCTGAATGTCTACCCTTTCACTTCCGGAGGAGAGCGATTGGAACACTTGAAAAAGATAGATCCTTCGGTTCTTCTGTACCTTCCTCATGGTCGCTTAATGGCAGGACAAGACAATGCCATGCAGGAATGGATCAAACAGCGTAACATCCCTATCATAACTCCGATGACTCTTGCCACTTTGCGCAAGGCGTGGGAGGAGGACAAGCAAGGTATGCAGGGCGGTTTCCTTTCTCAAAGTGTTTCGGTACCCGAGATCGATGGTGCCATAATCCCCTTTGCCCTGATAGCATTGGAAGAGGATGAACAGACGGGACTTCAGTTATTCCACACAATTCCCGGACGCATGGAGGTGTTTACAAGTCTTGTCAATCGTTATATCAAATTGCAGAGAATGTCGAATAGAGACAAGAAATTGGCTATATACTACTTCAAAGGTCCCGGTCAGAATAGTCTTGTTGCTCAGGGGATTGAAACCTTACCTTCACTCTATAACTTAATGAGAAGGCTCCAACAAGAGGGCTATACAGTAACAGGTTTGCCCGATGATGAAAAGGTATTCGAGCGTATGATTATGGAGCGCGGAGCCATCTTTAATAGTTATGCAGAGGGAGCTTTGGCTACATTCTTACAGAGTGACTACCCACAATTTGTTTCGACGGATTCTTTGAATAGTTGGATGAGGAGCGTATTGACCGAAAAGCAAATCAATTCTTTGTCTGAGTTGTATGGACCTGCTCCGGGTAGCTTTTATTCGATGACTAAGGAAGGCAGAGGGGGTATTGCCGTAACAGCTGTTCCTTTTGGCAATGTGGTGCTACTACCACAACCGGGGCAAGGCGTCGGATCGAACGATTTCAATGCAGTGCATGGAGCCAATCCTGTACCTCCTTATCCTTATGTGGCTTCGTATTTATGGGTGCAAAAAGGCTTCAAAGCGGATGCCATGATGCACTTTGGTACGCACGGAAGTTTGGAGTTTATCAATGGCAAGCAGATAGCTCTTTCGAGTGAGGATTGGACCGATCGTTTGGTCAATGATCTGCCCCACACATACTATTATACCATTGCCAACATTGGCGAGGGTATGATTGCCAAACGTCGTAGTTATGCCCAAACGGTATCCTATTTGGCTCCCCCGTTCATCGAAACACGCATGAAAGGGGTGGTGGGGGACTTGCTCTCCTTGACCGATAGTTATTTGGGTAATGAAACGGATGACGATGCACTTTCTTTACAGATAAAGAAGAAGGCTGTTCAGATGGGCTATCACAGAGATTTGCGTTTGGATTCCGTGATGGATAAGCCTTGGACTCGTTTGGAGATAGAACAACTCAGCAACTTTGCCGAAGAGTTGGCCGTTAGCAAGATACCGGGCGGAATGTATATTACGGGTGAAACCTTCCCTACGGAGAAGATATTCTCCTCGGTGGTGCATATAGCCACAGATCCGATAGCCTATTCATTGGCAGCTTTTGACAGAGAGAGAGGTCGTTATACGCAAAAGCAACAAGAAAATGAACGTCTTTTCTCACGTCTCTACCGCACTCCGGCAGATCGCTATGTTCGTCAGGCTTTGAGTGGTGGTTCGGTTGATGTTCATGCGGCTATGCGTTCATTAGGTGTTACACAGGAGGAGATTACTCGTGCCGAAAGCCTGCTTGTCCGTCTGGAACAGCAAGCTCAGATGACCAATATGATGCGTAGCATGATGGGCAGCGGTAGTTTGAATATGGCAGTGTCCATGGGTAATATGATGCCTAAGGCGGGAGCTCCGACCAAAAAAGAAAAGAAGGGAGGACATCCCTCTTGGATACCCAAAATGGGCAAATCGCCACACGGCAAAGAAACTGTTGAGAAAACGCCCGATGCGAAGCCCCAAACAGCGCATAAAGGTATGTCCGGTAAGCCTTCGCAAATGGGAACAGGATCTACTTCAGCTCAGGGCAGCCCTCGCAAGGGAGGCCATCCGGGAGGGATGGGTATGCCTTCCATGAGCGATAAGGAACGAGATTTTGCTCTTGCTTTTGCCACACTGAAGCGTACTATTCTTTCGGTAAAACTCTATCAAGAGCACCTTACCAACAGCCCTCGTTTGGAGTTGGAGGGAGTGGTTAATGCCTTGAATGGAGGATACACGGCTCCGTCTCCGGGAGGAGACTACATAGCCAATCCGCAAGCCTTGCCTACGGGGCGCAATCTTTACTCGATCAATGCAGAGGAAACACCCACAAAGGCAGCTTGGGATAAAGGACGCAAATTAGCAGAAGATATGCTTGCCGATTATGCTTCTCGCCATGATGGTGCGCTGCCTCAAAAGGTGAGTTTTACTCTGTGGAGCAGTAGCTTTATAGAGAGCGAGGGGGCTACCATAGCGGAGATTATCTATTTATTGGGTTGCGAACCTATTCGAGATCCGATGGGTAGGGTGCGCGATATCCGTCTTATTCCCAAAAAAGAGTTGGGTCGTAAGCGCATAGACGTGGTAGTGCAGACTTCGGGACAGTTGAGAGATTTGGCAGCTTCTCGACTATATCTCATTCAAAAGGCGGTGGATTTGGCAGCCAAAGCGACCGATGAAAAGGATAATGAGGTGGCAAAAGGTGCTGTCGATGCCGAGCGTGTATTGCTCGAAAAGGGTCTTTCACCCAATCAAGCCCGTACCTTATCCACACAACGTGTGTTCGGAGGGGTAAACGGCAACTATGGAACAGGCATTCAAAGCATGGTAGAGAGTGGTGATAAGTGGGAGAAAGAGTCGGAAATAGCCAATGTTTATCTCAACAACATGGGTGCCATTTATGGAATGGAAGGAAGTTGGGGCGACTTCCAAGCCGGGCTTTTTGAGGCTGCTCTCCAAAATGTGGATGCCGTGGTACAACCCCGACAGAGCAACACGTGGGGTGCTTTGAGTCTGGATCATGTATATGAGTTTATGGGTGGTTTAACATTGACCGTACGCCATGTGACAGGCAAAGAGCCCGAAGGGTATTTCAACGATTTGCGCAACCACCACCGCACTCGTGTGCAGGAGATCAAGCAAGCTGTCGGTGTTGAAGCACGCACTACGATACTCAACCCCACCTATATAAAGGAGGTAACCAAAGGTGGTCAGGGAGCTGCAAATGCTTTGGCGGAAACGATCCGCAATACTTATGGGTGGAATGTAATGAAACCCACGCTTATCGACAAGGAGCTTTGGGATGATATTTACAGTACCTACATTAAAGACGAACAAAACTTGGGTATCAGGAAGTTCTTTGAAGAGCAGAACCCTGCGGCTCTTCAGGAGATGACTGCCGTAATGCTCGAAACGGTGCGTAAAGGGCTTTGGGCAGCTTCGCCCGAACAGATTGCCGAGTTGGCAAAAATGCATGCGGAAGTAGTGGCAGAGCATGGTGCCGGATGTAGTGGTTTTGTGTGCGACAATGCTCGCCTCAAGGACTTTATTCAGCACAAACTCCCGCAAGAGCAGCAAGAACAATATGCCTCTTCCATCAAGAAGGTGCGCGAGGTATCTGCCGGCGATAAGTCCAAAGGTCAGGTGTTGAAGAAAGAAAACCAACAAGAGAATGCCGTGGTGGAAAGCAAGCCTATGCAATTATTCCTTCCGATGGCAGTCGTAGTACTTGTTCTACTTCTTGTTGTATTCATTATTTACCGCCGTCAGAAAGCGAAGCGACAATGAGCGAATTGCTTATGGTAATAGCCCTCCTCGGATCCGTTAAATGGGTGCTGGAGGAGGGCTTGCACAGCTCTTGGCTCGTAAGAGCGGGGCATGCGCTATTGTATCTGTTCTTTATTTTGTGGACGCACTTTGTGGCGATGAATAGCAGTTTGACCACATTGCAAGAGCAACTCTATACACCTGATATGTTGCAAAATATATCTTTGTTCGTAATGGTGGATCTTTTGTATGTGGTGTTCCTCTGCACAAGGGGAAAAACAGCATCGCACAAGTGGTACAAAGGTGTGGGGAAAGCCCTCCCGTCGCTTCTCTTCTTTCCGGTACTTTTCTACGTCCGATTGAAATTGTTTTATCTGCTCCCGGGTTATTCTTTCATCGGAGTAACAGCGGTTTTGCTACTCTTGGTTGTATTGTTTACCCTGCTGGCTCCTCATATCGGACGTTTTATAATGCTCTCTTTGGACACGAGTAAGGAGTTGAGCATCCTTCTTTCACTGGCACTCTTTTTCATTGTCATAGCTGCGGGGGCAATGCATCCCGATTCGCAAGTGCGTGGAGAGGGTGAGGCAGTCGATTGGCTTCAAGTGGGCATTCTTTTGCTTATAGTCTTGCTCTTTTCTCTGCTGGGATATGTGGGAAGACGTCTTATTCCTTTGATTAAAAAGAGATTAAAATCATAACTATCACTTCGTAATGAACTACATTTCAAATGCTATGTTTTGGGTTTCCAATGGACTGTTGGTGCCCGTTATTGTGGGATTGCTGCTTCTGTTTCTTTGGTCGCTCTTGATGTTGGGCACGTTGTTCAGCAAATGGCAGAGCTATCGTAATCGCAACAATCTCCTTGGAAAACTCATCAGAGTGGACGAAAAACTCGATTTAGTGGCTCTCAAAGAGGTGGCGGCAAAGAGTAAAAACGGATTGTTTGAGTCCACTCTTACTGCTCTTTTGGGAAGCGATCGCATACGTAGAGAGTTGCTTATCGGAGAGTATGAACTCAAGATGGAGGGAAGTTTGGGAGGAGCCAAAATTTTGACCAAGTTTGGACCGATATTGGGTTTGATGGGGACGCTTATCCCCATGGGACCTGCTTTGGTGGGGCTTTCGGCAGGGGATATAGCCAATATGGCATACAATATGCAGGTTGCTTTTGCCACCACGGTAATTGGGATGTTTGCCTCAGCTGTGGGGTATATTGCCCTTCACGTATTGCGCAATTATCATCACAGAGATCTTATTTGGTTGGACTACATTAACGAATCGATAGACAAACAATGAGCCGAAGACGTTTCAGCGAAGAGGAGCTGGATCCCTCTTCCCTTGTGTCGAATTTGTTCGATATAGCCATGGTTTTTGCCTTGGCGTTGATGGTTGCGTTGGTTACCAAGTTCAACATGACCGAGGTTTTCAGCAAAGAAGACTACACGATAGTGAAGAACCCGGGTAAGGAGAATATGGAGTTACTCATAAAGAAGGGCGATAAGATTGAGAAGTTCACTCCGAGCAGTGAGACCGACAATAGTTCCGGAAGTAAAGGCAAAAGAGTGGGTACTGCCTATCAATTGGAGAATGGCGAGATTGTCTACATTCCGGAAGAGTAATGCCCTTTTTTTGCATGAATACATTGTATGCCCGAATGGAGGCTATTGCAGCCATTTCAGTAGGGTTATGTGAGAAAAAGTCTCGATAAAAGGGGACTGAGTCTATTTTTATTTGAAGGGGAAGGTGAGGTATGCTTCGCTTTCCCCTTTATTTATGGGCAAACCGTCGCTGGGGTGTGGATATGATCTTGCCTATGCACTCAGAAAAATACCTCTTTAGGACTGCACAATGAGCTTGCATGGTGGGTATTTTTCGAGGGGAGGATCGGGGAACTTAAATTGCGTTGTGTGACAATCCATAATGCGGTGATGGAAAAGGAGAAAAAATGCAAGCGAAAGGCTGAATTTTTTGAATGCATACAAACTCAAAAATGTATGCATACAAACTTGAATTTGTATGCATATAAACTCAAGATTGAATGCATTCAAAATCACTCCCACTTTTCATACACATTGGTAATAAGATGAGTGTCGAAACAAATTGCCTCATTATGCATCTTGTTGTATGTTGATTTACAGAATGTTATTCAGCTTTTTGATAGGCTCTTTCCATCCTTCTTTCGTTCCTTTGGTCTTTGAGAAAGAATACTTCAAAATAGACCCTTAGTGCCAACATGGCATTTGCGCAGATGCTTTTAAGTTAGTTGCCACCGCCATTGTATTCTATCAGGGGGTATCTGAACTCATTTGCCGAAAAGTATATACCTTTGTGTTCAGCTTGTGCTGGGTGTTTGCAGTCTGTTGCACAAGTCTTTTATACATTGATGTAAAAAAGTCGTTTATGATAAAGATTACATTACCCGATGGTTCGGTAAAAGAATATGCTCAAGGTATCACCCCCTACCAAATTGCAGAGGGGATTAGCAGCCGTCTTGCAGAGGATGTTTTGGCAGCAGAGCTCGACGGAAAGTTGGTGGATCTTGAGACTCCCATACAACAAGATGCCTCTCTGAAGCTCCTTAAATGGGAGGATGAGGGGGGCAAGCACGCCTATTGGCACACGTCTGCCCACTTGATGGCTGAGGCTATTCAGCAACTTTATCCTCAAACTCAGTTCGGGATAGGTCCTGCCATTGAGAATGGATTTTATTACGATATAGATACAGGTGATGCCGTCATCAGAGAGACAGATCTCGCCAAAATAGAAAATCGTATGTTGGAGCTTGCTCGAGAGAAGCAAGTTTTGACTCGTTGTTCCATCTCCAAAAACGATGCCCTCAAACGCTTTGCAGAGGAGGGACAAACCTATAAAATAGAGCTGATCAACGACCTCGAAGATGGAACTATAACCACCTATTCGCAAGGTACATTTACCGATCTGTGTCGTGGTCCGCACCTTCGTCATACGGGTTACATCAAGGCGGTAAAGTTGCTGAGTATAGCAGGAGCTTATTGGCGCGGCGATGAAAAGAGAAAGCAATTGACTCGTATTTATGGGATTACTTTCCCAAAAAAGAAGATGCTGGACGAGTATCTTGCTGTTTTGGAAGAAGCCAAAAAGCGAGATCATCGCAAGATTGGTAAAGAATTGGAGCTTTTTGCCTTCTCTCAGACCGTGGGCGTGGGCTTGCCACTTTGGTTGCCTCGAGGCACGCGTTTGCGTTTGAAGTTGGAGGACTACCTCAAGAAAATACAGCGCAATTTCGGTTATGAGCAGGTAATGACCCCCCATATCGGCAATATCGAGCTCTATAAAACATCGGGACACTATGCAAAGTATGGAGCCGATTCGTTCCGTCCGATAACCACTCCGCAAGAGGGTGAGGAGTTCATGCTCAAGCCGATGAACTGCCCGCATCACTGTGAAATATATCGTTTGAAACCACATTCTTATAGAGATTTGCCCGTTCGTTTGGCAGAGTTTGGTACGGTATATCGCTATGAACAGAGTGGAGAGCTTCACGGATTGACTCGTGTGCGTGGTTTTACGCAAGACGATGCACATATATTCTGTACTCCGGAGCAAGTGAAAGATGAGTTCCTCAAGGTTATGGACATCATCTTCATCATTTTCAAGGCTCTTAAGTTTGAAAATTTTGAAGCACAGATATCGCTCAGAGATAAAGTCAATAGGGAAAAGTACATCGGTAAAGATGAAAATTGGGAACGTGCCGAACAAGCTATCGTGGAGGCTTGCCAAGAAAAAGGTCTTCCGGCTCGCATCGAGTATGGCGAAGCCGCATTCTATGGTCCCAAACTCGACTTTATGGTGAAAGATGCCATCGGACGTCGCTGGCAGTTGGGTACCATTCAGGTTGATTACAACTTGCCGGAGCGTTTTGAATTGGAATATACCGGAGAGGATAACGCCAAGCACCGTCCCGTAATGATCCATCGTGCACCTTTTGGTTCCATGGAGCGTTTTGTGGCTGTACTCATAGAGCATACTGCGGGTCGTTTCCCCTTGTGGTTGGCACCGGATCAGGTGGTTGTACTTCCTATTGGCGAGCGTTTCAATGAGTATGCGCACAAGGTAAAAGAGGAGTTGTTGCGCCACGATATTGCCGCCATTGTAGATGATCGTAATGAGAAAATAGGGCGCAAAATCCGCGATAATGAGTTGAAACGCATACCCTATTTGCTTATTGTGGGAGAGCAGGAAGCGGAAAATCAGACCGTTTCGGTGAGAAAACAGGGCGAAGGAGATCAAGGTTCCATAAAATTGACTACCTTTGCAGAGCAAATTTGTCAGGAGATTGACAAAGAGATGAATGCTTGGCAGGAAGATTGATCTTTTCTTTCGAGGAAAGACCTCTTTTGTGCCGCTTCTTCTTTTGATTGTAGAGTGATAATAAAGAAAAGAGTTGAAACCAATAAGGAGTTTGTCTCCGTCCCCATTAGTTAGTGTACAATAACGATAAAAACAACAAAGACCACCATCGAGTAAACGAGGAAATTACAGCGCGAGAAGTGCGCATCGTTGGTGATGATGTACCACAGGGTGTTTATTCTATTCAAGAAGCTCTTCGTATTGCAGACCGTGCGGGGTTGGACTTAGTAGAGATAGTGGCAGACGCCAAGCCTCCGGTTTGTAAGGTGATTGACTATCAAAAGTTCATCTATCAAAAGAAGAAGAAACTCAAGGAGCAGAAGTCCAATGCAGTGAAGGTCGTGATCAAAGAGATCCGTTTTGGACCTCAGACCGATGACCATGACTACAACTTCAAATTGAAGCACGCACGCAGTTTCATTGCCGATGGAGCAAAGGTTAAAGCGTATGTCTTCTTCAAAGGTCGTTCGATCGTTTTCAAAGAGCAGGGAGAAGTGCTCTTGTTGCGCTTTGCAACGGATTTGGAAGATGTTGCCACTGTTGAGAATATGCCCTCTTTGGAAGGAAAACGCATGTTTATGATGTTGGCTCCCAAGAAATCAACAGCGGGGAAGAAAGCTACGGAGAAGAAACCGAAGCCAACTACCGAAACAGAGGAGGGGGCAGTAGCTGAGTAAAAAAGTAGGAGAATAAAAAGGAGATTGATAGATTGGAACATTGCCATGGTGCAATCGTAAAGTCTTTTTCCTGCAAGGCATAGGCTTGCCTCACGGAAAGTAAATCTCCAACAAAAGTTTCACATATAAATAGTTTAAGAAAATGCCTAAGCAAAAAACAGTATCAGGAGCGAAGAAACGCTTCTCGATCACAGGATCCGGAAAGATTAAACGTAAGCACGCTTTCAAGAGTCATATCCTGACTAAGAAGAGTAAGAAGCGTAAGCGTAACCTCACTTATAGCGGGTTGGTACATCGTGCCGATGTGTCTGCTGTAAAAGAGATGCTTGCAATGCACTAAGCAGCGGTGGTTAGCTATAACGCAAATAGGATAAAGAGTTTATAATTGAAAGTTTAATCGAGAGGCAAGCAATAGTAAAGAGCACTTTGATGGTAATGAAAGTGCCGCTGCCAATCAAAAGACAAATATAATATGCCAAGATCAGTAAATCATGTAGCATCAAGAGCTAAAAGAAAAAGAATACTTAAGCTCACTCGCGGGTATATCGGAGCTCGTAAAAATGTATGGACCGTAGCCAAGAATACTTGGGAAAAGGGGCTTACCTACGCTTTCCGTGATCGTCGTAACAAAAAGCGTAACAATCGTGCTCTTTGGATTCAACGTATCAACGCAGGCGCTCGTTTAGAGGGTATGTCTTATTCTAAACTTATGGGTGCTCTCCATGCCAATGGTATCGAGATTAACCGTAAGGTGCTTGCAGACCTTGCAATGAACAATCCTGCAGCTTTCAAAGCAATTGTAGACAAGGTACGCTAATCGAAAACTTTTTGTAGAGTTTTTGCTCTACACGATTATAGAAGCAAACTTTGCTCACCCGGTACTTGATGTACTTCGGTGAGCAAAGTTTTTTTGTATTAGAGGATATTTGTTGCGAGATTTATTCTATTTCTTTTTCAAAGGAAGAGATAATGAATAACAAGAATTGAGGGAATACGATAACGATATTTTTCTTTCGAGGTATTGAAAGATTGCCTTTAATAGAGAGGAAAGAGGGCTTTGAACGGGAAATATGTTTGCATCTATACGAGATTGATGAAGACAATTCGTTCATGTTGATTTCTTTGCTTTACCCAAAAATTGTGTTATAGGCTTCTGATCGATAAAGACAATTTGCTCATGTTGGAGGTGGGAATAAGAAAACCCCCTCCTTTCTTTTTATAGAGAGGAGGGGATTTTGAGAGTGTCGTATACCTCTTTCTACTGAGGAGGAAAAGTTACCAAGCGAAGAGAGGATACTCCTTCATCATACTGTTTACTTCTGCACGAACAGCTGCGATAACGGCATTATCCTCCGGGTTGCGTAGTACACGGTCGATCAGCTCCACAACAATCGGCATCTTATCTTCTTTCACACCACGTGTAGTGATGGCAGGGGTTCCCACGCGAAATCCTGAGGTTTGGAATGCTGAGCGACTGTCGAAGGGAACCATGTTTTTATTCACCGTAATGTCGGCGGCTACAAGTGCTTTTTCAGCCACTTTACCCGTCAGATCGGGATATTTGCTGCGCAAGTCGATGAGCATGCAGTGGTTGTCTGTACCTCCGGATATAATGTTGTACCCACAGTCCACGAATGCCTTTGCAATGGTTGCGGCATTGAGTTTTACTTGCTCCTGATATACTTTGAAAGAAGGGTCGAGTGCTTCTCCGAAAGCAACGGCTTTTGCTGCGATAACATGTTCCAACGGACCGCCTTGTATTCCCGGGAATACGGCAGAGTCCAAAAGCTGAGACATCATCTTGATTTCTCCCTTAGGAGTTTTCTTACCCCAAGGATTTTCAAAGTCTTTGCCCATCAATATAATACCTCCACGGGGTCCACGTAGAGTTTTGTGTGTTGTGGAAGTTACGATGTGTGCATATTGAACAGGATTTTTCAAAAGACCTGCAGCGATAAGTCCCGCAGGGTGTGCCATATCCACGAGGAAGATTGCTCCGATAGCGTCTGCAATTTTACGGATACGTGCATAGTCCCACTCACGAGAATAGGCAGACCCCCCTGCGATGATGAGTTTAGGCTTGTGCTGTACAGCCAATTGCTCCATTTCATCGTAGTCCACCATTCCGGTTTCTTGGCGGAGGTTGTAGCCCACGGGTTTGTAAATGAGACCGGAGCTGTTTACGGGAGAGCCATGTGAAAGGTGGCCACCATGATCCAAATTGAGCCCCATAAAGGTATCTCCAGGCTCCAAGCAGGCGAGCAATACAGCCATGTTAGCTTGGGCTCCGGAGTGAGGTTGTACGTTTGCCCATTCGGCACCATATAACTCCTTGATGCGGTCGATAGCGATTTGTTCGCTCTTATCTACTACTTCACAGCCACCGTAGTAACGCTTCCCGGGATAACCTTCTGCATATTTGTTGGTCATATAGCTTCCCATGGCTTGCATTACTTGTTCGCTCACAAAGTTTTCAGAGGCGATCAACTCGATGCCTTTTAACTGACGCTGATGTTCTTCTTCGATAAGATTGAAGATTACGTTGTCTCTGTTCATAAATATGTAATAATTATACTCTTGTATTATAGGCACAAAGGTACAGATTATTGCCACAATAGAGAAACAAAAAAGGACTCTTTTTCCGAGGAGTTTGTGTAATGAAAGAGAATTATTGTCTCAACAACAAAAAGCCCCTTGCCCCAAATGAGGCAAGAGGTCATAGAGTCAATCCCAAATCCATAAAAGGTAGGGAGAGATTGTTGTTGTGTTATTGGGCAGGCTCCAATTCCACGGTGAAGTGGCGCATCACCGGAAGCTCTTTTGTGATTACATAACCGCGCTTGATTTCATCACGGCGATCATATACATTCTTCACAGCAGCAGCAATTACATCCATGTGATTATTGGTGTACGTACGGCGAGGAATTGCCAAACGCAACAACTCTAAGCGAGGATAGCGATTTTCACGTGTAATGGGATCACGGTCTGCGAGGATTGAGCCGATCTCAACCCCACGTACACCTGCTTCGAGGTATAGTTCAATACCCAATGTTTGAGCGATGAATTCTTCTTTAGGTACGTTGGTAAGGATCTTTTTCGCATCGAGGAAGATAGCGTGCCCTCCTGCCGGACGTTGATAAGGGATGCCGTACTCATCCAATTTGCGTCCCAAATAGGCGACTTGCTCTATACGAGTTTCGAGGGTGTCAAACTCCGTACCTTCGTCCAAACCCTGTGCCAAAGCGTTCATCTCACGTCCGGAAAGACCTCCATAGGTTATAAATCCTTCGTACATTACGCAGAACATTTGGCAACGACGCCAAAGCTCTTGATCACGCATTGCCAAGAATCCACCCATATTAACAATGGCGTCTTTCTTGCTTGACATAGTCATGATGTCTCCATATGAAAGCATCTCACGCACGATTTCTTTGATGCTTTTGTTTGCATATCCCTCCTCGCGCGTCTTTATGAAGTAGGCATTTTCTGCAAAACGAGCACCGTCGATTTGTAGTGTAATACCGTACTTACGACACAATTCTGCCGTTTCTTTGATGTTTTTCATAGAAACAGGTTGCCCTCCGGCAGTGTTATTGGTCAGAGTCAATACGCAGCAAGGGATTTTTTCTTTGGGATATTCCTTGAAAACTTTCTCCAGTTTTTCGAGATCCATTTCTCCTTTGAAGGGAATTTCCAACTGTGTGTCGGCAGCCGCATCGATGGTACAGTCTATGGCAAGCGCACGTCGATATTCGATATGTCCTTTGGTGGTATCGAAATGAGAGTTGCCCGGCACTACGTCTCCCTCTTTGATAATGGTAGAGTAGAGTACGTTTTCGGCAGCACGCCCCTGATGGGTGGGTAAGAAATACTCAAACCCCAAAATGTTTTGGATGGCACTCTTCATTTTGTAGTATGAAGACGCTCCCGCATAACTCTCATCACCAAGCATCATGGCAGACCATTGCTTGTCGCTCATAGCTCCCGTACCGGAGTCGGTAAGCAAGTCTATGAACACATGCTCGCTGTGGAGGTTGAAAAGATTGTATTTAGCTTCTTTGATCCACGCTTCACGTTCTTGACGTGTGCTTTTTTTGATGTGTTCTACCATTTTTATACGGTAGGATTCTGAAAAAGGTAATTCCATAGCTTTACTTTGCTTTATTGTTGATTGTTATAAGTCGTTATAAGGTACTGCAAATATACGAACTATTTGCGGTGCAATCGCCTTTTTAGCAAAAGACTATTGGCAACAACCGATAGAGAACTGAGTGCCATGGCTGCTCCCGACAGGGTCGGTGATATGAATATGCCCCAAGAAGGGTAGAGGACTCCGGCAGCAATGGGAATGGCTAAAGCGTTGTAAACAAGTGCCCAGAAGAAATTCAGGCGAATGGTTTTTATCCCTTTGCGCACCATGCGGATGGTTTGAGGAAAGAGTCTCAGGTCATGTTTGAGAAAAGTTACATCCGCAACGGAAATAGCGATGTCACTACCCGAGGCAAAAGAAGCGCTTACATGGGCAAAGGAAAGAGCTTCGCTATCATTTATCCCATCGCCAATCATGGCAACTTTCTCGCCCCTTTCGATGGCTGCTTGTAAGATTGCCAATTTTTCACCGGGCAGTAATCCTGCATGATATTCCGAGATACTGGCTACTTGGGCTGCGCTTTGAGCTGCTTGTTCGTTATCTCCTGTTAGTAAAACGATTTTTAAGCCCATTTGCCGTAGTTCGGCGATGGCTTGCTTACTTTCGGGGGTAACGCTGTCTTCGATGATTAGATGGGCAATGAGTTTTTCGTCGGATGCCATGTAAACATGCGTTCCCGGGAGAGAGACTGGTGGGGTAACGGCGACGAAGGATGCACTTCCGATGCGAATTTTTTTGCCTTCGATTTCAGCCTCAATACCTTTTCCGACAATTGTATCTATGGAGTGGATGAGCAGAGTTTCCGCTATCTCACGACTATTTTCTGCCAAAGCATCGCATATAGCTTGCCCCAACGGGTGGGTACTTTCTCTTTCCAATTTGTACAGAATAGCTTGGTATAAGGCTTTTTCTTCGGCAGAAGTGTACCACTCTTGGTAAGAAACTTTGGGATTTCCTGTTGTTATGGTTCCCGTTTTATCCAAAAAGAGGGTGTCAATATGTGGTAAAATCTCCATGGAAGATGCTTTGCGGATCAAAATTTGCCGTTGAGCCGTTGCGCCCATGAGTACTGTGAGTGCCGTGGGTGTTGCCAACCCCAAAGCACAAGGACAAGAGATCACCAGCACACAAACAGCGCAGCGAATGGCAAAGGATAGTGAGTGGGCGTCACCTATGTCTCCGATGAAAAACCAAAGTAAAAAAGTGAGTAAAGAGATGGCAAAGACAGAGGGTACGAAGATGGCGGCAATCCGATCTGCGATACGTCGAATGGGCGGTTTTTCCGTTTCAGCTCTCCGAATGGTTTCAATGATATTGCCCAGCACTGTTTCGCTGCCTACACTTTTTGCCTCCATCGTGAAGGCTCCCGTGCCATTGATGGTACCTGCATAGACGATGCTTCCGACCTCTTTTTCCACCGGAATGGGTTCTCCACTGATGAGCTTTTCGTCTACGGTCGAATGCCCTTTGGTCAGCACTCCATCTACGGGAATGGTCTCTCCCGCACGAACTCGCACTTTGTCTCCTACTTTAATAAGTTCGATGGGAAGCTCTGTGGCAACTCCCTCTCTCAGCACCATTGCCCACTTGGGAGTGCGGTTGAGGATGGAGGCTAAGGCATCGCCCGTGCGGATGGTGGCGCGCTGTTCGAGCCACTTGCCCAATAGAACGAAAGAGGGGATCATTACGGTGGCATCGAAATACAAATGAGCATCTTGTTGTGGTAGAATTTCTCCCCACAGAGCTGTGTTACCCGCTAAAAAAGAGACGATAGTACTCATGGACACAAGCGTATCCATGGAGAAAATGCCATGATGCATCTGTTTCAAGGCAGCCTTATGAAACCGTGCGGAGAAGATAAAAAAAACGGCAGATGCCGGGAGCAACATACCGATTTTGTGGATTGTTTCGGGCAAATGCCACCACATCATTAGCATCATGATGAGGGTGGAGACTCCTGCTCCCACGGTATCCCGCCACATTTTTCTAAGCTCTTTTTCTTGGGCTTTGCGACGACGTTCATTCAATTCTTGGCTTGTGTCGGCAGTGATAAGCTCGAACCCAATCTCTTTGACACGCCGAGCTATCGCCTCCAAAGAGATTATTTCTTCTTTGTATCGGATATGGAGCATTCGATCATTGTAGAGCACATTGACCTCCTCTACCCCGGGAGCATTTTGGAAGACCTCTTCGATCTTTTGGGCACAAGCGGTACAGTGCATCCCGATGACAGGGAATGAACGTTCGGTTGTTTTCATCTTTTTATTCGCTCCATGATGGCTCGATACATCTTTTTATACGTGGGCACGTCTACCCGATAGCGTTCGGCAGTGCGTATCACATAGCCCACCAAACTCTCTATCTCGGACTGATTACCTTCCAAAATGTCTGAATGCATGGAGGTGGTTGCCTCTCGAGGCATTTTCAATACCATATCATATCCTTTTTCAGCCAAGAGAGGATCACTCTCCCAGCCTGCGGCTTTATAAAGGGAGGCAATTTCTTGGAGCAATAGTCGGAAATCCTCTTCGTGTTTCTCTTGCACTTGACCGATGGGACTGTCGAAATAAGTGGTCGCTACCGCCGATGGGGAGAGCATAAGATACTTTTCTCGAAGGCTCGGAGCCATCTCTCGATAGAGGCGGCACTTCACACCGGAGGCTTTGAGTAATGTGTAAATCCACTCTGCTCGTTGGATGGTTCCCGAAGTAATTGCATGTGCCAAAGAGGAGTCTGTCCCAAACTTGAGAAGGTTCTCATCCGAGCGAACCGATATGCAGCCGCAAGAGCGTCGTCCCGTTATGTGGCAAACGGCAGGCAGTATCGGGTTATTGGGCAGAGCTTTTTGTATCATGGGAGGCACATCCAAGCCGTTGTGCATCGGGATCACAATGGTTTCAGGCGTAATCACCGATGCCAATTGCTCTAAGTTTTCCAATGCATTGTAGCTTTTAGTTGCCAAAAAGAGATAATCGGCTGTGGGTAGCTGAGTGCTGTCGGAGGTGGCAAGAGTGGGGTGTGCATATAGGTCAATCGAGGGCGAAAGTATCTGCAATCCGTTTTGTTGCACTTGTCTCAAGTGTTCGCCCTCTCTCATGAAAAAATAAACGTTCACCGACTGCAATGTGTGGGCAAAAGCCGCAAGCATCCCCCCGTAGTACCCGCCAATGGCTCCCAATCCCGATACGATAATGTTACACCCCATGTTATCAACAATGTTTTTGTGGTTATTCCTTTTTCTGCTCTGTGGGATCTTCTTTCCAACTTTCATAGCATTCTTTGATGGCTTTTGTGCCATCTTCCTCGGAGATATGCAACAAGTGCATCTCCTTTACTATCGTTGGAACAATGTCTTTGAAGAAAATGTTCCGCCGCAGAGCAAGCACTCGCTCCAAAGCTCCTTCACAGACAAAGAACCCAACACCCAACTGAGATGTGATCAATCCTCCTGCAATGAGCTGCTCGTAGGCTTTCACCACGGTGTTGGGATTAACCTCAAGGTTGGCAGCCATCTCTCGAACAGATGGGATTTTCCCTCCGGGTTTGTATCTCCCAACTAAAATCGCATCTCGTATTTGGTCTGCAATCTGTAGGAATATGGATTGTGGATGTATAGGGTTCATTTTAGTTGTTTGTGTTTAAGAATGTAGTAACCAAAGAATACCAAGAAGAGGGATAACAAGGTGTTTATTGAGGAGGAGATGATCAATGCAACATCTACGTTCATATCATCCACAACAAAGGGTAAAGCCAATGGAAAGCCACATAGGAATGTGGCAATCAGAATGCCCGTAAGTGCCTTATGAAAGAAAATTTGCCCGATGAAATAGAATAAAAAGGAGAGTATTATATAGGAAAAGAAGAAAAAGAAGCCTGTTCCGATTGCTTCATTGGCACTCTCTCGATCCACAAAAATCAGAGTGAAGTTGTTTATGTTTTCGATCTGCCCTTGAATGCCATTGGGAACGAACAGCACGAAGAGGAGTGAAATGACAAAACCAATAAGCAATGCAATTATGAAATAAAAGATGGCAACGAGGAAAAGCACTCCATATTTTTCTCCCACACTGGCAGGGGTGAGTGTGTAGGGTTGGACCGTCGGTTTGTGTATTGTTTTATTGACCCATATAAGATAACCGATGAAAAAACCGAACAGAGAGAGCGCAAAATTGACAATGAATATAGGTTCGTATTTCAAATCCTCTACCCATTCGTTGTAGTTGAAACTGAAAAGAAGTGGCACTAACCGAATGCCTCCGATAACGAGTACCATAGTGAGAGCAGAAGTCAGCAGAGAGCGACGCTGCAATGTCCATTCTCTTTTCAGAAGAAAAAGAACTCGCTGAAGCGAATTATGCGGATGTTGTAGACTCATAGATAGCTTTTATTTTAGTGTCGGATCTCTTTATTTATTGGTCTGTTTGAGTAGATTAAGCATTTTCTCTTGCTCCGAAATCATACCGTTGAAGAATAACTCCATTGAAAAATTGTCTATATCCAAGGAAGAGTCTCCCTCAAAAATACCAATATCTCCCACCAAAGATTTTTCTTGGTATATGAGCTTTTCGAGATCTCCATCCTTCACAGGCAAGAATGCAAAGCGTTGGCATAAGTCATATATGGACTCGTTGCAGATGATTTTATTGTTGTCCAGTAGAACTATACGGTCGATCAAATGCTCCAAATCGCGCACTTGGTGCGTGCTTATAATGAGGGTTTGCTCCTCGGTGGTATAGCGTGCCACGATGCGACGAAAGGCAGATTTGGAGGGGATGTCCAGTCCGTTGGTCGGTTCATCCAAGAGCAGTACGGGCGTTCTTAGGGCAAGAGCTAATGCGATGACGGCTTTTTTCTTCTGCCCTTGAGATACCTTTCCCAAGTTCATGTCCCATTTGAGGTCGAACTCCTGAATGATCTCCTCTGCGATTTGGGCTGAGTAATTGGGATACAAAGGCACAATTATGTCGAAGTATTCCCGAATGGAAATAGACGGACAGGAAATCTCCTCGGGGAGAAGAAATATCTTGTTGAGGAATGAGACCTCGCGTCGGGCAGGGTTGTTGCCATTTACCGAGATAAATCCCTCTTTGTAAAGAAGTTGTCCTGTGAGAAGTTTGAGCAGAGTACTCTTGCCCTCCCCATTGCGTCCCAATAAGCCTACGATGGTCCCTTGGGGCAGATCGAGACTGAGAGAAGAGAAAAGTTTGTGAGATCTCTTGTAGGCAAATGCCAGTTTATCAATCTGTATCATTATGGTTTTACATGAAATATGGAGTTAGTACGGCTGTTTTGTTGTGATAGTACAGGGCAAAGATACAGCAAATTTGCAGATGACAAACAATATCGTAAAGAATACTATTTCAAAATGTACGACTCCGCCTTTTGTGCTTGTTGCTCCTCATGGGTGGAAACATTGGGGAAATAACGGGAAAAAGTGGTGGACAGTTAGTGTTCCTTCATGGCAAAGATTGATGAATGTCTGTTTCGGCAATGGGGCGATTTGCTTCACTGAAATTCATAGTTGGGAACCTGTTTTCAATTTGAATGCATACAAATAGGAAAATGAACGCATACAAATTCAGATTTGAATGCATTCAAATTTTCTTTTCAATGCATTCAATATATCCCTCAAAACGAATGACTTAGGAAAAAGGCTCCGAAATGAAGATTGTTGAACCTCGGAATTTATACTTAATTGTCTATATATGAGTAAGATATATAATCGGTTGTAGGGGTTGGGAAAGTTCCCTTTGTTAATGTATAAGAAATATACCCCCGATTACCTTCGAGCTATACCTATATTAGTATGTTTTGTGTACTTTTGCGTTCGGAAAATAGCAATTAGATAGTAGGTTCATGGCTAAAACTATTCGAGTTAAGAAGGGGCTTTCGATAAATCTTAAAGGAAAGGCTCCCTTGGAGAATTTGCCTGCTCTGCAAAAGAGTAGCGTTTATGGCTTAGTTCCTGATGATTATCAAGGGGTTGTCCCTAAGGTTTTGGTTAAGGAGGGAGATGCGGTGAAGGCCGGAGATCCTTTGTTTTGTCATAAGAAATATCCGGAAATGCTTTTCACCTCTCCCATTAGTGGAACGGTTGTTGCCGTACAGAGGGGCGAAAAACGAAAACTATTAAGCGTTGATATTGCTCCCGCAGCGGACGTGGAATACAGAGAGTATCCTCTGTTTTCGCCATCGCAGGGGCGCGAAGCACTGCTGAAACATCTCCTATCTTCGGGTATGTGGGCGTTTTTCAAGCAACGACCCTATGATATCATAGCCAGTCCCGAAGAAGCTCCGAGAGATATTTTTGTGACGGCTCTCTTTACGGCTCCTTTGGCTCCGGATGTAACCTACTTGCTGAAAGACAGAGAAAATGATCTTTCTGTGGCACTTGAGGCTTTGGCAATGCTGACGGAAGGTACAGTTTATGTAAGTTGTCAAAAAGGCTCTGCGCTCACGCGTCTTTCTTCTATCAAAGGTATCGAAGTGATTGAAGTGGAGGGACCTCACCCGGCAGGCTGTGTGGGAACTCAGATCAATCATATTCGCCCCGTAAACAAAGGGGAGGTGGTATGGACGCTCAAGGTAACGGATCTGCTCGTTATGGGGCGGTTCTTGCGTACCGGTAAGGTCGATTATACGCGTACCATTGCCGTTACAGGATCGGATGCTACGTTGCACGGCTATGTTTCGATGCTTCCCGGATGCCATGTGGAAGAGGCTTTTGCCCGTAATTTAACGCTTAAGAAGGAGCATGAACGTGTGATCAACGGTGATGTTTTGACGGGAATACAACTCTCGAAAGAACGTCCGTTTGCTTCGCTCAATATAGACCAAATTACCGTTATTCCCGAGGGGGATGATGTGGATGAAATGTTCGGTTGGATCATGCCTCGCTTCAATCAGTTCAGTATCAGCCGTCTCTATATGAGTTGGTTGCAAAAGGGCAAAGAATATACGCTCGATGCTCGTCTGAAAGGTGGCGAGCGTGCCATGATTATGAGCAATGAGTTTCATCGGGTATTTCCGTTGGATATTTATCCGGAGCAGCTTTTGAAGGCAATTATAGCGTTTGATATTGATAAAATGGAGGCTTTGGGCATTTACGAAGTGGCACCCGAAGATTTTGCTCTTTGCGAGTTTGTGGACTCTTCCAAACAGGAGTTGCAATACATTGTGCGCAAAGGGCTTGACCTTCTTTATAAAGAGATGAATTGATAAAGTCCTATGAAAATATTCTTTGATAAATATCGATCTGCCTTCTCCAAAGGGGGTAAATTGCATCTTTTCCATTCGATTTTTGAAGGAATGGAGTCTTTTGTATATGTGCCGAACACGACTTCCAAAAGAGGAGTGCATATTCATGATACCAATGATGCCAAGCGCACGATGATTTTTGTGGTTATCGCATTGCTCCCTGCGCTTCTTTTCGGTATGTACAATGTGGGCTATCAGCATTATTTATCCATCGGTACGCTCGCAACGCAGAGTTGGATAGATTTGGGACTCTATGGACTTCTTGCCGTTCTACCCAAAATAGTGGTGGCATACGTGGTTGGTTTGGGTATAGAGTTCGCAACAGCTCAGTACAAGAAAGAAGAAATTCATGAGGGCTTTTTGGTTTCAGGGTTTCTTATTCCCATGATTGTTCCCGTAGATACTCCTCTATGGATGATTGCCGTGGCGACGGCTTTTGCCGTGATTTTTGCCAAGGAGGTTTTCGGAGGAACGGGTTATAATATCTTTAATGTGGCTTTGGTGGCTCGTGCGGTACTCTTCTTCGCTTATCCTTCTTCGATGAGTGGCGATAGTGTATTTGTACGCACGGCAGACACGTTCGGCTTGGGTGCGGGTACGGTAGTGGATGGTTATTCCGGTGCCACTCCCTTGGGACAGATTGCCACAGCAGGTAAGGAGTTGCCCGTCATTAAGAATATAATAGGAGAGACTTCGTCCCTTTGGGATGCTTTTGTCGGGCTTATCCCCGGTTCCATTGGCGAGGTTTCCACATTGGCTATATTGATAGGTGCTTTGATCCTCATAGTAACGGGTGTTGCCAGTTGGAAGATCATGCTTTCGGGTGTTGTGGGGGCTACTGCAATGGCACTTGTCTTTAATGCTGTTGGTTCAACCGCAGCCATGCAAGTAACGCCTTTGATGCATTTCCTTTATGGAGGCTTTGCTTTTGGGCTTGTGTTTATGGCTACTGACCCCGTAACATCGGCGCGTACAGAGACAGGAAAGTGGATTTATGGCTTCTTTGTTGGGGTGATGTGTGTGTTTATCCGAGTTCTCAATCCGGGTTATCCCGAAGGCATGATGCTTGCCATTCTGCTGATGAACGTTTTCGCACCCTTGATCGATTACTTCGTGATAGACGCTAATGTGCGTATGCGTACGAAGAGAGCCCGACTCCAACAGACAAATAAATAACAAATGAGTTGAGTATTGTTATGAATAGAGAGAGTAATACTTACACGATAGTATATGCAACCGTAATGGTTGTGCTTGTCGCTGTTGCTTTGGCACTCACTTCTCAGGTACTGAAGAAACCTCAACAAGAAAATGTGAAAATAGACAAGATGGAACAGATCCTCCGATCTCTGAATGTTACCGTTCAGGATAAAACCAAGGTGATGGAGGTATATCGCTCCACGATTAAAAAGGAATTGTTGATCAACGCAAAAGGCGAAATTGTTGAGACCTTTGAAGGAGACGATTTGGCATTTAATGAGGCATTCAATATGAATACTGCCAAGCAATTCAAATTGGCGGAGGGCAATTCTGACTACGCTTTTCCTCTTTACATTGCTGAGGTAAATGGAGAGAAAAAGTATGTACTTCCCATGAATGGAAGTGGACTTTGGGGAGCCGTGTGGGGATATATGGCTTTGAATGCAGATGGTAATACCGTCTTTGGAAGCGATTTCGGACATGCCGGAGAAACTCCGGGATTGGGTGCTGAAATAGCTACAATGGAGTTTGCTCAGAGATTTGTCGGCAAACACATTGCAGATGCTTCGGGTAATGTTATCGGTATTGCCGTGGTAAAGGGTGGAAAAGCAATTGATGAACGAGAGTTTGTTGATGGAATTTCGGGAGGTACACTTACCAGTAATGGAGTGGATGAAATGATTTCCGGTTCATTGAAGCAGTATGCTTCTTTCCTCAAAACAAATGTAGGTCAAGAATAAAACAGAGTATCGTATTATGGCTACTATGAAAATGAAAGATGTCTTTTTGGGACCTCTTGGAAATAATAACCCGGTACTGATCCAAGTATTGGGGATCTGTTCGGCACTCGCCGTAACATCTCAATTGGAACCTGCATTGGTTATGGGGATTTCTGTAACAGTAGTGCTTGCTTTTGCCAATGTAATTATCTCATTGCTGCGCAATACCATTCCCAACCGTATTCGCATTATTGTGCAATTGGTAGTGGTAGCTGCCCTCGTTACCATTGTAAATGAGGTGTTGAAGGCTTTTGCTTACGATGTGAGCAAGCAACTTTCCGTGTACATTGGTTTGATTATCACCAACTGTATTTTGATGGGACGCTTGGAGGCGTTTGCCTTAAGCAATAAACCATTGCCGGCATTGGTCGATGGGGTTGCAAATGGTGCCGGATATGCTATCGTTCTCGTGATTATAGCGTTCTTTAGAGAGCTTTTGGGTGCCGGTAAGCTGTTGGGCTTGACGGTTATCCCTTCTTCCTTCTACGAGGCAGGATACCAAAACTTCGGGCTGATGAACATGGCTCCGATGTCGTTGATCATACTCGCTTGTATTGTGTGGGTACAGCGTTCGAGAAATAAACAATTACAAGAAGACTAATCTCTTTTTGACTAACGAACAATATAGATATGGATTACCTAAGTCTCTTTTTTAGATCCATCTTCATTGATAATATGATCTTTGCATATTATCTGGGCATGTGTTCTTATTTGGCTGTTTCGAAAAATGTAAAAACAGCATTCGGGTTGGGATTGGCTGTTACCTTTATTCTTGTGTGTACATTGCCTCTTAACTATATGCTTGAGAACTACGTTTTCAAAGAGGGTGCTTTGGCTTGGTTAGACCCCTCTTTGGCAACGATAGATTTGAGCTTCCTTTCTTTGATTTTGTTCATCGCAATTATTGCCTCTTTCACTCAGTTGGTAGAAATGGTTGTCGAGCGCTATGCTCCTGCTTTATACGCCTCCTTGGGTATTTTTCTGCCTTTGATAGCTGTAAACTGTGCCATCTTGGGAGGGTCGCTCTTCATGCAGACACGAGATTTTGTAAATGTTGGCTATGCTTCCGTCTACGGATTAGGTTCGGGTATAGGATGGATGGTGGCAATAGTCGGCATGGCTGCCATCAGAGAGAAATTGCAGTTCTCTAATATTCCCAAACCGCTCCGTGGGTATGGTATTGTGCTCATCATTACAGGACTTATGGGGATAGCTTTCTTGAGTTTCTCCGGAGTGAAGCTGTAAACAGAGAGAAATAGATTGAGTATAGATTTATCCAATAAATTTGCGTGATGGAAATCAATTCAGTTATTATCATAGTTAGTGTAGGCATTTTCTTGCTGATTACTTTAGCCTTAGTCATCGCTTTGTTGGTGGCAAAGAAGAAACTTCTGCCCTCGGGCAATGCTACCATAAAGGTTAATGGAGAGCGAGATTTGAATGTCCCCATTGGAGGAACTCTCTTAAATACTTTGCAGGACAATGGCATTTTCTTGTCTTCCGCTTGTGGAGGTGGCGGTAGCTGTGGGCAATGTCGCTGCCGAGTTGTAGAAGGAGGAGGCGAAATATTGCCTACCGAAAAAGGTTTTTTTTCTCGTAAGGAGCAAAAAGATCATTGGCGTTTGGGATGTCAAACAAAGGTGAAAGAAGATTTGAAGATCGAGGTTCCTGAGTCTGTTTTTGGAGTAAAAGAGTGGGAGTGTGAAGTGGTTTCCAATGCCAATGTATCCACATTTATAAAGGAGTTTGTGGTGCGTTTACCTGAAGGAGAAACAATGAACTTCAAAAGTGGAAGCTACGCGCAAATCAAAATCCCTAAGTATTCTTTGGCTTTCAAGGACTATGATATTTGTGATAAAGAAGGGCAAGATCGTTTTCGTTCCGAATGGGATAAATTTGCTATGTGGGGCTTGACTTCCGAAAATAAAGAAGAGACAATTCGTGCTTATTCCATGGCGAACTATCCGGCAGAGGGAAATATAATTACGTTGAATGTACGTATTGCAACTCCTCCGGTGGATCGTGCCACTAAAACTTGGAAAACAGGCGTTCCTTCAGGTATAGCGTCTTCCTATATCTTCTCATTAAAACCTGGGGATAAAGTGATGATGAGCGGTCCTTATGGCGACTTCCATATTCATGAAGATAGTGATGCCGAGATGCTTTACATTGGTGGAGGCGCAGGGATGGCTCCTTTGCGGGCTCAGCTGTTACATCTTTTCCGAACGGTTAAAACAGGGCGTAAGGTTTCCTATTGGTATGGGGCTCGTTCAAAAAGTGAAATCTTTTATGAAGAGGATTTCCGAGAAATTGAAAAGAATTTTCCCAATTTCCGTTTCGTTATTGCGTTAAGCGATCCAAGACCGGAAGATAATTGGACGGGAGCCACTGGTTTTATCCATCAGGTTATTCATGACGAATACTTGAAAGATCACGATGCTCCTGAGGATATAGAGTATTATATGTGTGGTCCGGGACCGATGTCCGATGCCGTGAACAAGATGCTTGAGAATTTGGGAGTACCCAGAGAACAGGTCAATTTTGACGATTTTGGTGCTTAAAAACATGTTGGAAAGAGGGAGAGTTTTTCATTGACTCTCCTTCTTTTTTGTCGTGCTTCTTGGAGAAATAACACCCAATGATTTCTTTCTCTTCTTGTGGTGCGATAACAACTTAATCATTGTCTTATCCTTCTTTGTGTGTTTCCGATTAGCTTCGGTCTCTGATTATTTTGTTTTAGTCTTGTCAGTCTCTCACCACAGTTTGTGATTTATTTATTGGTCATTGCTCTCCTTAATATGGTTTGTTGCCCGCTTTATGGGCGAAGAATTTCCCCATCTAACCGTTTGGTTTATAGTCATGAAGTATTTTTTAACACGATTAGGTTGTAAAATAATTTGGATAAGTGGAATAAAAGGCAGTACTTTTGCATTCGCAAATGAACGGATTGGGCGAGCGCGCCCTTAGGTTCAGTTGCTTGAATCCCTTTGAAAAAGGAGAGAGAATGGACATTGAGAGCGCTTGTAATCGATTCTTTCGGGGCGTTTTCGTGATACCGTCTTTGACCTGTTTCGTTGGTTTTAAGAGGC
>JBGZIN010000058.1:0-10071 GCA_041848345.1 Porphyromonas sp. | reverse complement strand
CGTTCTCCCATCGCTTCGTTGCCATTCGGGACACTGTCGGGTGCCGTTCTCCCATCGCTTCACTGCCGTTCGGAGTGCTGTCGGGTGCCGTTCTCCCATCGCTTCGCTGCCATTCGGGACACTGTCGGGTGCCGTTCTCCCATCGCTTCACTGCCGTTCGGAGTGCTGTCGGGCTGCCTCAAAATAGGGTGTCAAGAGGTATTTTATCACCCTAAAAAGCCTTCGTCTTACCCCTCGAAAAGCATCCGAAGAGGGCAAAAACGACATCCTGCAACGAGACATCCTGCATATCAAAATCGGAGCATTCTTTTTCATTCTCTTCTTTTGCCCCTTGGCGCACGCTTGCACAAGAGGGAAAATCGGGCGGTTCGGTTCGTTGGGAGTTTTTTTCTTTGCCCTCATCGGTAAACCTCCACCTCTCTTTTCTAAGGACAAAGTTCGGCAATATATTTCTCTTCCACTTGTCAATTTCGGACAAAAATCTGTCAATTTCGGACATCGTGCATCTGTACGACTTGTCAATTTCGGACAAAAACATTCCTAACAAACTCTGTAACAGCAAAATACAATGTCCGATTTTTCAAAATGGCAAAAATGGGCACAAATGCTCTTTATTTGCCTCTATTCGGCTTCAAAAAGAGCTTTTTCCACCCTCCAAAAAGGCAGAAAAAAGAGGAATGAAATGAGGGAAAAAGAGGGATAAGAAGGGTATAAAATGATAAATAAAGAGGAGTAAAGTGGAGAAACAACACAATAAAATCAGACCACATTTTAGAAGCAAAAAGCATTTTCCAAGGGGCACAAGCGAGGAGATGCAAGCTCGTTTTCTTAGCGCAACTTTGCCGAAAAAAGGGTATATTTGCTCCATAATAAAGAAATCTCCCTTACGACAAAAGTTCGATGAGCACACAGAACAACAATCCTGAGTTTCCGCAAGAAGAGGAGTCCAACAGCCCCGAAGAGCATTTTTCTCCGTCCGCACCCCCATCTCAATCTTCCCATGATGAGTGCGCTTTGGAGAGCGACCTGCCCGCCCCACTCGAAAGCGAAGAGGTGCAATCCCACGGCACAGAGCAAGGCGAAGAGCGCACGCACTCCCTGACGGGAATGTACCGCACGTGGTTTTTAGACTACGCTTCCTATGTGATTTTGGAGCGCGCCGTACCGCACATAGACGATGGTTTGAAACCTGTACAGCGACGCATTTTGCACGCCATGCACCTATTTGAGAACGGGCATTTGCACAAAGTGGCCAAAATCGTGGGGCAGACGATGGCTTTTCACCCCCATGGCGATGCCTCCATCAACGATGCTTTGGTGCAATTGGGACAGAAAGGATATATGGTGCATACCCAAGGAAACTGGGGGAACATACTCACGGGAGACGAAGCCGCAGCAGGGCGTTATATAGAAGCGAAGCTATCGCCCCTGGCTTTGGAAGTGCTCTTCGATGCACGACTGACCGAATGGAAACGAACCTATGACGGCACGGCACAAGAGCCGGTGGCACTGCCTGCACGCTTTCCCTTGCTTTTGGCACAGGGCGCAGAGGGTATTGCCGTGGGACTTTCGTCGAAGATTTATCCGCACAACCCCAAAGAACTGCTGGAGGCTGCCATAGCCCATCTGCGGGGCGAAGCGTTTACCCTCTATCCCGATTTCCCAACAGGCGGACTGCTCGATGCCGAACGATATAACGACGGGTTGCGTGGAGGAGTGCTCAAAAGCCGTGCCAAAATAGAGCGCATCGGCGAACGATTGCTCAGCATACAGGAATTGCCTTTCGGAAAAACCACGGCTTCACTCATCGAATCGATCCTCAAAGCCAACGAAAAGGGCAAGATCAAAATCAAACATATCGACGATATGACGGCAGCCACTGCCGATATACGCATCCAATTGCCGGCAGGAGTCTCCACCGACAAAACCATCGACGGGCTTTACGCTTTCACGGATTGTGAAGTATCTCTCTCGCCCAACGCCTGCGTTATCAAGGATGGAAAACCGCTTTTCCTGGGGGTTTCCGACCTACTCAAGCACCATGTGAAGCGCACACAGCACCTCTTGGAAGAGCAACTGCGCTACCGACTTTCGGAACTGACCAATCAACTCTTGGCAGCCTCTTTGGAGCGTATCTTCATTGAAAATCGCATCTATAAAGACAAAGAGTTTGAAGAAGCAAGCAACGAAACGGCAGCTCTCTCGCACGTGCAGCAACGCATCGAAGGATTGGAGGGCATCACCTTTGTGCGCCCCATCACCCAAGAAGATCTCAAGCGTCTGTTGGAGATAAAGATGGCACGCATCTTACGCTTCAACATAGCCAAACACGAAGAACTCATTGCCCAACTGACCAAAGAGGCAGGCAAAGTGCGTAAAAACCTCGCTCAAAGCACGCAATATACCATAGAACACTACGAACGTCTGCTCAAAGAGTATGGAGCCGATTGGGAACGCAAAACCACACTCACACGCTTCGGCACCATCGAAGCAGTCAAGGTTATAGAGACCACCGAAAAACTCTACATAGACCGAGAAGGGGGCTTCGTGGGTACAGGACTGAAAAATGCAGAGTATGTGGCAGACTGCTCGCCCATAGATGACCTAATCGTTATCTACAAGAATGGAAGCTATATCATCACCAAAGTGGAAGAGAAAAAGTTCATCGGCAAGGGCGAAGTGATCTACATCAATCGCTTCCAACGCAACGATGTGCGCACCATATACAACCTCATCTACCGACAGGGCAAGAAGGGTCCTTACTTCATCAAACGATGCAGTATCACAGGCATTACACGCGACAAACTCTACGACCTGACCGATGGCACGGAACACTCTCGCATCGTCTACTTTACCGCCAATTTCAACGGTGAGGCAGAGGTGGTGCGCATAGCCCTCAAACCACAACCCCGCATGCGCGTGCTGGTCTTTGAAAAAGATTTCCGAGAAACGCCCATCCGAGGCAAAAGCACGCGAGGCAACCTCGTTACTCGTGCCGAAATACAGCGCATCACCCTCAAGCAACGAGGCGGCTCTACGCTGGGAGGGCGCAAAGTGTGGTTCGACAGAGATGTATTGCGCCTCAACTACAACGAACAGGGCGACTACATCGGAGAGTTTGATGCCAACGATCGCCTCTTGGTGCTCCGTAAAGATGGTACCGTTTACACCACAGATTTCAGCGAGAGCAACCATTTCACCCCGGACAGCGTGCTGCTTGAAAAGTATGATGCCGGCAAGGTGTGGAGCGTGGTGTACAAAGATCCGCAACAAGAGTTCTATTACCTCAAACGATTTACCATGGAGGACCAGAGTAAGCCTATTTTAATGCAGGGTGAGGGCAACGAACTAATCCTCTACTCCGATGCTTACTATGCTCGATTTGGTGTACTTTTCGGCGGTCATGATGCCGACAGACCCGAGGAAATCATTGAAGCCGATGAGTTCATCGGCATAAAAAGTGTCCGAGCCAAAGGCAAACGACTCACCACACGTAAGGTGGCAACCATAGAGGAACGAGAGCCTATACGCCAACCGGAACCGAGCGAAATGCTTTCGTCCGAAGAGGAACAAGAGCCCAAAGAGGACGAAACACATATCGCATCGGAAGGAGAAACGCTCTCCTCCCCCGAAATGCTTTTCGATGAAGAACTTCAAGAATAAGCCACTATACTCCGACATATATGCAACGCTACATCGCAATCTTCTTGAGCAGTCTATTGCTTCTCTCCACACCGAGGGCAGTCTTTGCCCAAGCCTCTCAGAGCAGCACCTACCAAGCGACCTCTCTGGGCGTGGGCGGTATTCTGCTTGAAGATGAATATCTCACCCCTCTGCGCTATGGAGGCACGCAATGGAGCCTCCGAACAGAACAAGAAAAACCGCTCACTGCGGAGTTTCCCTCATTGCTGCATTGGGAAAGTGCGCTTGCCTACGCTTCTGCACTCAACCCTGCCCATACGGCAAAGATGGACTTTGTCCGCGGCGAACTTCTTGCCGAGGGACTTTACTTATGGCAACTGCCCTACGGTATCAAATTGGCGGCAGGACCGGGGGTGCGCTGCACCATAGGCGGACGCTTGCACTCACGCAACGGCAACAATCCTGCCACACTCGATGCCAAAGGTGACCTTACCATAGGAACCACCCTTGCCTATCGCCTCCCTTTTGAGGACTGGGCAGTAGCACTGCGATGGCGCAATGTTTACGGCTTGCTGGGGGCATCCAACCATCTGGGGTATGGGCAGAGTTATTACGAGCAAGAGTACGTCCAAAACGGAGTGGTTCGCGCCTTTCGCCTAACGCATCCATTCAATCAAAGTTATTTTACCACAAGGATTACGATGGATATTCCTCTATGGGATATCTGCACGTTGCATTTGGGTTATCAGTATTCATTCGATAGGAGCTCGCTTCAAAACCGCATTCGCTCTGTACAGGGGCATATCGGATTTATTGGTTTTTCGGCAGAACGATTGAGCTTTTGGGGGCGAAAATCCTCACGCAGTAATGCACACCAAACTCTCCTTTTCGACACCTTTTAATGAATCAGTAAGCACATTATGATACGTTTCATCCTCTCCGCTTTGCTTTTAGTTGGAGTGCTAAGCAGCTGCTCCACTCGCAACGACTATGACCCTTCCCCCCAAAAAAACTACGATGCACTTTGGAAAATTTTGGACGAGGGCTACTGCTACTTTGATGAAAAACTTCCACCCGACTCCTCCTGGCGCGATATGTATTTCAAGCATTTACCCAAGATTTACAATGGGATGTCTCAAGACTCGCTCTTCGATGTCATGCGCGATTTGCTGGGAGAGCTCAAAGACGGGCATGTCAATCTCTTTACCCCTTTCGATGTAAGCCGTTACAGTCAGTGGCACAGTGCCTATCCATCGCACCTCAACGCAGGTATTCGCAGCCGTTATTTGGGCGATAAATACAGGACTGCCGGTGGTTTATACTACACTCCCATCACCTATCTCGACCATGCCCAAGACAGCATCGGATACATTGTGTACAATAGCTTCTCCTCATCAATAACCCTCTCCAACATCGCTGCCGCATTTGTCCGTTTGAAGGATTGCAAAGGGTTGATCATAGACATACGCAACAACGGAGGCGGGCAGCTTAATTATTCATCGCTCTTGGCGGCACATTTTGCCACAGAACGCACCCATACGGGCTATATGCGCCATAAAACAGGACCGGGACACAAAGATTTCTCACCCCCCACGGCGGTTTATCTCGACACCTTAAAGCAAGGAGTCAAGTGGTTGCGCCCCGTGGTGGTATTGGTCAATAGAGGGGTATACAGCGCAGCCAATGATTTTGCCGTGGTAACGAAAGAACTACCTTACGTAACCCTAATGGGCGACCGAACGGGAGGAGGAGGAGGACTACCCAACAGCAGTGAACTCCCCAATGGGTGGGCAGTGCGCTACTCTTCGTCCATTCTTACCGATACACGAGACCAAAGCATAGAATTCGGCATAGACCCTCACTACTTTGTGGCACTCAAAGAGGAGGATGTGGCAGAAGGAAAAGATACCCTTATAGAGGAAGCTATCGCCTACTTGAAAAGGCAACTCATCAAAGCCCGCCAAAATGGCTATTACGAAAAATAAGGTCGCTACCATTCCATACTGAAGAGCTTTTGATACCTCCAATCTCACCGAGCGTCGTCTCACAAGTAAGAAAACTCATTCATCGCATCGTTTCCTTTTGAGGACTCAACAAATGCAAGTACCTTTGCAAGCAAGTATGAAAAGGCGTTTGTTTTTCTCGACTCTATTGTATCTTCTTTGGAAGTGTTGCTGCGTTTTCCCCATGGAAGCCCAACGACTTCCTCGCATCATACGCCCCTCCCTTTTAGAACAGGCAGAAAAGGAGGTGGAGCGTACGCTCTCTACCATGTCTCTGGAGGAAAAAGTCGGGCAACTTATCATCCCTATTATTTCGCCCTCTTCCTCTCAAAATGCCATTGAAAAAGCGAAGGCAGAACTATTGGGTTCCTTTGCAGGGGGCATTCTCTTCCAAAAAGGAGAAGCATATGAACAGTGGGTTATGACCCGAGAGCTTCAAAAAAGTGTACGCATCCCTCTTCTCATCACAGCCGATGCGGAGTGGGGGTTGGCCATGCGCCTAAGCAATACGATACGCTACCCTCGCAACATGGCTCTTGCCAATGTAAGCGACCTCTCCTTGGTGCGCTCCTTTGGAGCAAGCATGGGACAGCAATGCCGAGTGATGGGCATCCATGCCAACTTTGCTCCGGTTTTGGATGTCAATAACAACCCGAGTAATCCTGTCATCGGCACGCGCAGTTTCGGAGAAGAGAAAGCCACTGTCATACGCTATGGATTGGCTTATTCGGAAGGCATCGAAAGCGAAGGCGTACTTTCGGTGGCGAAACATTTTCCCGGTCATGGCAATACCTCAGTAGATTCTCACCATGCCTTACCTACTATTATGGGTAAAAAGAAGGAGCTGGATGAGCTGGAACTCGCCCCCTTTACAGCCTATTTTGAACAGGGATTTGGAGGAGTAATGGTGGGACATTTGAACGTACCTGCTCTCGACAATTCGGGTACGCCTGCCTCCATGAGCAGAAAAATAACCACGACTCTACTGCAAGAGAAAATGGGTTTTTGCGGACTCGTCTTCACCGATGGAATGCAGATGAAGGGAATGCAACAAGGGGGTAAACATCCCATCGGCGTGCGGGCATTATTGGCAGGCAATGACTTTTTGTTAGGTCCCTCCCAGCCCGTTACTACGCACAAAGAAATCCTACAAGCAGTGCAAAAAGGTGTCATAAAAGAGGATGATATTGAGGAGAAATGCCGCAAAGTGCTGCTTTATAAATGGTTTCTTATGGGGCAATCTCTCCAAAAAACTTCCACCCCCAAGTTAAACAGAGAAGAGTTTTATGCCCGTCTCAACACCCAAGAGGCACGCAACCTTGCCAACGAACTGTGGTGGCAGTCGGTAAAAATAGAGCGTGGAGAAAAGGGATTATTGCCCCTGAGTCGTCATGACCATCAACAGACCTACGGGATAGTGGATATATACTCCTCTGCGAAAGCACCCGATACTTTTGAAAAGACCTTGCGTTCAATAGGCATTCAACCTGCTTTACACCTGCAAGTACCCGCCCAAGGGAAAGCCGGTATGTTAGAAAGGCATTTGGACCAATTGGCTCGATGCTCCATTGTTTTCATCAATTGCTATACAGGGAAAGGCGCTGCACACAGTGCCACAGTTAAATTGTTGGCTGAGCGCACCAAAGTTGTCTTTACCCTATTTGCTTCGCCCTATGCACTTAAGTCTTGGTATCCGTCTCTGAAAAAGGCAGAAGGTATTGTCTGTGCTTATGAGGCTTGTGCAGAGGCGCAACGCTCGGTGGCAAGTCGCCTCTTCAACATAGATCCCAATGATATAGGTATTGTACAAGTGCCTCATCAAAAGAGGGAGCCTCAAAACATTACTCTCAGAGAGGAAAAAGTGCATCAAAATAAACCTCTTTCCCAAGGTGATTTGCGTTTTTCTGCCTTGGAGAAGATCGTGCATGAGGCTGTGGAGAATGGTGTCTTCCCCGGATGTCAAATTGTAGTACATTACAAAGGAAAAAGTGTGTATAACAATGCTTTTGGCTCTATCGAAGGAGGCAAACACTCTCCTCTCGTGGACAGAAATACCATCTACGATATGGCGTCCATTACGAAAGCCATGGCAACTACGCCCGTAGTAATGCAATTAGTGGCACGAGGCATTCTAAAACTGAATGACCGTGTGGACAAATATGTATCGGAGGTGAAGAATACGCCCGTAGCCGGTCTTACTCTCAAAGAGTTGCTACTGCACCAATCGGGATTAACACCGAGTATAAACTTTTACATAGACCTACTTAATCCGATGTCCTATGCAGGGGGGGCGCTCTTTTCATACCAAAAGAAATCGGGATGGAGACAGATAGACCGTAATACATGGGTCAATCCCGATATGAAATATGACAAAAACAAAGTTTCCGAAAAAGGAGGAGAGCTCTTTTCAATCCCATTCGGCAGCCATCTCTTTCTGCATCAATCTTTCAAACAAGAGGTGTTTTCCAAAATAGGTGCTACCCCTCTAAAATCCAAAAACACCTATCGTTACAGTGATGTGGGGTTTATTCTCATCGGGGCAATGGTGGAGAACGCCACCCATCAATCCTTGGAACAATTGACTCAAGAGCTTATCTATGCCCCCATGGGATTGAAAGACTTAGGCTATCTCCCTCTGAATAAATACTCCGACCGACAAATAGCTCCCACTCAAGAATACTGCTTTCTCAGAGGGAAATTGTGCGGAACGGTAGATGATGAATCTGCCGCTTGTCTCGGTGGAGTTGCAGGCAATGCCGGACTATTCGGAACAGCAACAGACCTGGCAGAAGTGGCAGAGATGCTCCTCCACAAAGGCAAGTATCACGGCAAGGAAATCATTCCCTCCTCAACGGTGCATTCTTTCTGCTCCACTCGGGGAGTGGACGGACGCCGATCTTTAGGATTTGAAATAGGACGCCCCGGAGTAAATATTCCCGAAGGAGCATCACCCCAAACATTTGGTCACAGTGGCTTCACCGGATGCATCGTGTGGATCGATCCTACAAACGAACTTATCTTTGTATTTCTCTCCAATCGTACCTATCCAACTCGGCTCAATACGAAACTAATCACTCAAAAGACACGTCTCACCCTTTTGGAGAGTACTTATAAAGCACTTGGGATAATCAGCTAATTCAAAAAATAAATATGATAAACGGACACGGCGACGAACAGTTTGTTGAAAATAAGGGCGCAATGCTCAACTTTAGCTCCACGGTATGGTACGGTGGGGATAACCAGCTATTAACGGAGCACTTGATGCAACTACTACCCAAAAGCATTGAGCGTTTTCCTGAACCTGACGGTGCTACACTACGCAAAATGATTGCCCGCCGTCATGGGCTTTCTGAACAAAATATCGTCATCACCAATGGACCGACCTCCGCTTTTTATTTGATTGCACAAGCATTTGCAGGAAAGAAGGTACTGATCCCCGTGCCCAGTTTTAGCGAATATGAAGATGCCGTACGTCTGTACAATTTCGACGTGCGTTTGGTCTCTAACCTCACCCCCATGGAGGAATGGCCTCTGAACGAAGTGGATTTTTGCTTCCTCTGCACACCCAACAATCCCGATGGTCGCACCATGTCTCACTCAGAATTACTCCGATTGGTGGGAAAATATCCCAACGTAAACTTCATCGTGGATCAATCGTACGCCAACTACACCACCACCAACCAACTCAAACCCTGTGCATCCAAACAGTATCCCAATATAATTACCGTATGGAGCTTCAGCCATGCTTATAGCATTCCCGGACTACGAATTGGCTACATAGTCGCCAGCGAAGCCATCACCGAAGAGCTTTCTAAGTATATAATCCCCTGGTCTGTGAATACTTTGGCCATCGAGGCAGCCAAATACATATTGATCCATCCTGCTCAATTTACACTACCCATACGCAAGTGGCAACGAGCCACCCAAGAGTTGATGGGGAAATTGCGCACATTTGACGATTTGGAAGTAATCCCCAGTGAAACGTCATTCTTTTTGGTGAGATTGAAAAAGGGAACTGCAGCCCAACTCAAGGAGTATCTCTTGGAAAAGCATAATATCCTCATCAGAGATGCAAGCAACTTTAATGGTTTGAGCGAAGCATATATCCGTATAACGGCACAAGATGAGGAGTCGAACAACATCTTGGTAGAAGCCATTGACCAATGGCTTGCGGAAACAAAATAAATGCAGAAACGTATCAAAAACTGCTCATAGAGACTTATCAATAAAAACAAAAAGATCTCTGTCTTGCCCTCCAATACAAGCAGAGATTTTTTTATTGTATGCGACAATGGCTATTAAAGTCTACAAAGACCGCTCTCCTTTTCGAATTCCCATCCTGCTGAGATCTCTACTCGACTTTATCTATCCTCGATATTGTGCCGGATGTAGGCAAAGGCTTTCCATCAATGAATGGGGAGTGTGT
>JBGZIN010000057.1:0-3734 GCA_041848345.1 Porphyromonas sp. | reverse complement strand
AGTAGTAATCTACTTGTTGATTTTAGAGTTCTTTTCCCTGGATAGGAAAGTTATAAGATACAATTATTGAAATACTTATTTGGGTTTTGATTTTAGAATTTGTGTGTATGGTTTGTGATTTGAAATTTCTATCTTTGCAATAGAATATAGCATGTTTAGAGGATGACATTATGGCAGATTTTGTAACTCCGTTTGAAGAAATAATTGATCGTATTAAGTATATGCTGGAGCATTTGAGCATAACTTCGGCAGCGTTTGCAGAGAAGACCGGAATACAACCCAGCACATTGAGCCAAATTTTATCGGGAAAAATAAATCCCTCTTTAGAGAATCTCAATCGTATATCCAATGCTTTCCCGGAGTGGAATAAAAAGTGGCTTTTCTTTGGAGCTCCGGAAACACCATTCCTTCAGAACACTTCTTCGCCCACCTTGTTTTCCTCAGAAGTATTCTCCGCCCCATCTTTGTCGGAAGAGGCAATTTCCTTGCATTCTACCTCTGTACCTGACAAAACAAATCCCTCAGAGGCGACAACTATAACAATTGCCCCTGAGGAATTATCTACCCTTATCAGAGAAGCCGTGGAGGAAAGCAGAGGAGAAAAACAGAAAGAAATAGATGAAATTCGTGTCTTCTATACGGATGGAAGTTTTGAATCTTTTGTTCGGAAAAAGAATTTATAAGCGGATTGATTAGGGATAAAGTATAGAGATAGAGATGAACAAAAAGGAAAGAAGCTCCGTACCGTTGCCTATCGTTGAGTAGTCTATTGATAGATTGCTACTCCTTGATCAGCAACCTTCTTCCTCATACCGAAAGCTCATAAAATCGGGATGAATTGGATTGTCGCGAGGCAATTGTCTCGGATCATCGATAGGTTAATCACGTAAAACTTCGGCTTGAGCTTGTAACATGCCGAATGGTATGCTGGTTGTAAACGATGGCAGAGAGGTCGGTATATTTGAAATCTCAGTACAAATGGCAACTCTTTTTTCGATCTTCCGTTTGATGAAATCATTGATGATAGCACAACATCTATCGTTGTAAAAAGGCTTCAGATTGAATGCATGTAAAATCAAATTTACATGCATACAAATTCGCTTTTGGATGCATTCATTTTTCGATTTGAATGCATTGAATTATCCCGAATATCGGATTAGGTGCGTTTAGATTGATGCGATTGGGTATATTTTATTGAGACAAACGAAGCTTGATGGAACTGAGATTAGAGTCTCCGAGAAAAAATGAAGCGCTTGCAACTGACATTATGATATATGTTGGAGGTACATATGAAATGCTTGGAGAAATTGGTACCATTCAGGAGTTTTTTGGTTGCTTTTACTCCCAAGGAAGATGAAAACAAGAGAAATAGAGATATTAGATGATACACAAAGTTACATCCCTATTGAGGTTCTTTCTGAATAAACAGATATTTATGGCTTGTGTATTGGAGTAGGCGTTGGAGTTTTGTTTGCTGCTTTTGATTCGCTTGTGAGTTATCTTGATACTGCATCAGTCGAAGAGAGTATTATACAGTCCCTATTCAGTAGTATTGTTCGCTCCAAATTTCTGAAATTCCTCTGTTATGCCGCTCTTGGGGCTTGCTTGGGGGAGTTGTTGCATTCTATCTACTTCATCTCAGAAAAAGACAATAACTCCGATTTTCACTAATCGTCTGAAAGGTACGAAATTCTTGAATCTTTTCCTCGCTTATTGTACTTTTGTAAGGGTATTACGAAAAGGAAATTCTTAGATGAAAAAGTTTGTTCTAAAAGGGACTATCATAGAAAATAGACCCCTAAATGATAGCTACTATCTACTGAGAGTAGATATTGGGAAAGCATTACTAAAAGAAGGATTTCAGCCAACTCCGGGACAGTTTGTTCAAGTGGATGCAGACGTAACAGGAGCATTTTTACGCAGACCCATCTCAATCTGCAATTTTGATGAAACAACTGCCTTAATGGACCTTTTGGTACAAAAAGTGGGTTTGGCTACGGATAGGTGGGCTTCTTACCAGCCCGGGGATAGAATAGATTTGGTAGCTCCCCTGGGAATAGGCTTTTCGCTAAATCTTGATTGGGTCGGGGCTTCTCCATTATTGGTCGGAGGGGGAGTGGGGGTTGCTCCCTTATTGTATTTGGCAAAAAGACTGTCTGAAAAAGGCATCACTCCCTCTATCTTATTAGGAGCAAAAAGGAGCGAGTTGTTAGTGTTGGAGGAGACTTTCTCTTTGTATGGCAATCTTTATTATACCACAGAGAATGGCTCAAAAGGAGAAACGGGCTTTGTAACCGATCACAGTATTTGGCAACAGAAACACTCTTCGGTATTTACATGTGGACCTATGCCCATGATGAAAGCTGTTGCAGCTTTGGCAAAGAAGTTCAATTATCCATGCGAGGTTTCTTTGGAGAATAAGATGGCATGTGGCATTGGTGCATGCTTGTGTTGTGTGGAAAAAACAACCACGGGGCATTTGTGTACTTGCACAGAGGGTCCTGTATTTAATATAGAGAAACTACTATGGAATTGAAAACATTTGTCGATTTAGGGAACGGATTATCTCTGGCAAATCCTATCATGACTGCTTCCGGGACTTTTGGTTATGGAGAGGAATATGCAGATTTCTTAGACCTGAGTTCTTTGGGTGGAATTGTCGTGAAAGGTACCACGCTTCATCCGAGAGAAGGTAATCCCTATCCTCGCATGGCTGAAACTCCATCGGGAATGCTCAATGCTGTCGGACTTCAAAATAAGGGTGTAGATTATTTTATTTCAGATATTTATCCTCGGATAAAGAATTATCAAACATCTGTGTTAGTCAATGTAAGCGGTTCACAAATAGAGGATTATGTGGAAACGGCACTGAGAATATCCGATTTGGGAGCCATTCCGGGCATTGAACTCAATATTTCATGTCCCAATGTGAAAGAGGGGGGGATGTCTTTTGGTGTTACCCCTCAGGGGGCTTATCAAGTAGTGAAAGCTGTGCGGGAGGTGTATCCCAAGCATTTGATGGTGAAATTGTCTCCTAATGTTACGGATATAACAGAAATAGCATTGGCTGTTGAGGAGGGAGGAGCCGATAGTATATCTCTCATAAACACACTTTTGGGAATGGCTATTGATATTGAGAAAAGGCGTCCTATATTGTCTACGGTAACAGGAGGTTTGTCTGGTCCTTGTATTAAACCTGTTGCTTTACGCATGGTGTGGCAGGTGGCACAAAAGGTAAGGGTGCCCATAGTTGGTATGGGAGGAATAGCTACTATATCAGATGTGATAGAGTTTTTGCTGGCGGGAGCTTCTGCAGTACAAGTCGGATGCTACAACTTTGTAAATCCTTCCATTTCCGCTTCTTTGGTGTGTGAATTGGAAACATATATGAGGCAGCATGGTATTCATTCTGTTGATGAACTTATCGGAGCACTTCAGATAGACTAAACAATATACATATGACGCCATCGAGGGGAGCCAAAGGAAAGGATGTTTCTTTTGGCTTTACCGGTTGGAAGCTCAAATGGAAAGCGGGCAATACCCTAATGAGTATTGCCCGCTGCTAATTAGGAAGACGGATTTTTCTATCCTTGTCTTGTCATGCCTTGTTTTTTATCATCATAACTTCAATGATGGATATAGCTGTTTTTTCGGGAATAGACAGTGCCTCCGATAATTGATTGATAATTTCTTTTTCCTCTTTCTCCAAAACTCCATCAGCCAAAGCAATGTCT
>JBGZIN010000056.1:0-30593 GCA_041848345.1 Porphyromonas sp. | reverse complement strand
GCACAGAAGGGCAGTTTTTGTCACAGAACCCGTTTCGGCGTATAGCTCAAGCCATTTTTGGCGCATTCGTATTTTCCGTATATCTTCTTTTATGCTACGAAGATACGGATTAAGATTTGCCTACGAAAAGAAAAAGTGTAGCGGATCTATTGATACTTTACAGCGATGAATGCAATATATATATTTAGGTCAAAAAGCAGATGATAGGTAAAATGTGGTAACAGTGCCTATCTTATACATCAGGCAGATATTCTCTAAACACCATGTATCCAATTTAATGTGGTTGCTGTGCCTATCCTATACATCAGGTAGATATTCTCTAAACAGCATGTTCCCAATTTAATATAGTTACTATGTCTATCCTATACTTGCCGGACTGCTTGTATCAAACGAATGAAGAACTAAGAGTGAAGGTGGTTACTTATCCTATATATCCCTATTTGTGTCTCGTTTATGGCATAGAAGAATACTCAATCTCAAATAAATGCTCCTCTCATGGTGCTATCCAATGAATGATGGAATGGGGTTGAAAAGTCGGATCATACGCAGAGGAGACAAACAATAAGGGGAGTGTGATATTCAATATGATGCACATCCCACTGAGATGTAAGGCAAGAGTAACCATACAAAAAAGTCTCTGTGTTCAATACAGAGACTTTTAGATTGTGAAAAGTGATTGGTCGCCTGTAACGACTATCGAGCGTTTATCCCAAGAAACTTTTTAGCTGTCCGCATTTATTGCTTGCGCGCAGCCTGCGGATTGCTTTTTCTTTAATCTGACGAACACGTTCGCGTGTGAGTCCAAATTTGTCTCCAATCTCTTCCAAAGTCATTTCCGGACCGCCTCCAATACCGAAGAACAGTTCTATAATTTCAGCTTCTCGTTCCGAAAGAGTACTCAACACACGGTCTATTTCTTTGCGCAAAGACTCATTCATCAAATAACGGTCTGCACTGGGCGCATCTTCATTGACCAACACATCAAGCAAATTATTATCTTCTCCTTCAACAAAGGGAGCGTCTATTGATATGTGTTTGCTGAAAGATTTGAGAGTTACGGCAACCTTTTCTTCTGTTTGGTCAAGCATGTTTGCCAACTCGGGGATAGAGGGGCGACGCTCGTTTTCCTGTTCAAATCGCTCGATGGCTTTGCGGATTTTCGCTTGAGCTCCCACCTGATTAAGCGGAAGGCGCACGATACGCGACTGTTCTGCCAATGCTTGAAGAATAGACTGACGAATCCACCAAACGGCATAGGAGATGAACTTAAATCCTCTTGTCTCATCGAATTTTTCGGCAGCTTTGATCAATCCTAAGTTCCCCTCGTCAATAAGGTCAGGGAGACTGAGACCTTGATTTTGGTATTGTTTTGCTACCGATACCACGAAACGGAGATTGGCACGCGTCAGACGTTCGAGTGCTCTGCGGTCTCCTTTTCGGATGGCTTGCGCAAGTTCTACTTCCTCCTCTACCGAAATCAATTCTTCACGTCCAATCTCCTGCAAATACTTATCCAACGATGCGCTTTCGCGATTGGTGATTGACTTAGTGATCTTTAATTGCCTCATTGTTTATATGTATTATAAATTAGTGTTACTGTTAGGAAAGCCTCTTGGGGTTGCCGCTATTGCGACAACGACAAGAGACTTCCGCAACCAATCGTTGCGATCTACTTATAAAGTTGCCTGTTGGGCAGGCGGGTATTATTAAGAAAGATCTATTACGTAGTACTTCATACGTCCGTTGGGGTAGAAGCCCTTTATGACAAGTGCTTTGTCGTTCGTAGAAGTTTGAACCCTCGCCACTCTTTGTCGTACATCGGAAATAGAACGTACAGGGGCGTTATTGAGGGTTAGTATTATAAAACCTTCTTTCACCCCGGCTTCTTTCAATTTTCCACTGCTTACTTTCTGTACCGATATACCATAAGAAACACCATAGGAGCGTTTTTGTTCATTGCTCAATTCTTTTAACGATGCTCCGAGTACCTCCTGAGGGTTCTCTTTAACCACAGATTCGCTACCCTCCGTATTTTTTAATGTTACGGTTATATGCTTCTCTGTTCCTTTTCGATTGATGGTCAAGCGTACTTTATCTCCGGGTCTTCTCATGTTGATGATTTCCTGAAGGGCTGTCATGCTCTTTATGGCTCGACCGTCAATGGCTGTGATGACATCTTCCTTATCGACTCCGGCAGAATAAGCGGCACTTCTTTCGGCAAACTCCGATACGAAAACGCCTTCGTTCACCTTCAAGTTGTATTTTTCCTTGAGTTCGCTGGTGACATTACCACCGATAATTCCCAAAACGGCTCTTTGCACGGTTCCATACTTTTTGATGTCTGCAACTACCTTTGCAGCAGTATTTACGGGTACGGCAAAAGAGTATCCTGTAAAGTTCCCCGTTTGAGAGTAAATCATCGTATTGATCCCCACGAGTTCTCCTGAGGCATTTACCAATGCTCCACCGCTATTGCCCGAGTTTACGGCGGCGTCTGTTTGTATGAAACCACCGATTTTATTCGTATCGTTTGCTGTGCCCACGGGGCGTGCCTTGGCACTGACGATCCCGGCTGTAACAGTACTGGTCAGGTTAAAAGGGTTACCCACGGCAAGTACCCATTCACCCACTTTCAAAGCGTCGGAGTCTCCAAACGGGATGGTTGGAAGGTCTTTGGCATCGATCTTCAGAAGGGCAATGTCGGTTGCCGGGTCTGATCCTATGAGCGTTGCCTTGAAAGTTCTATTATCGTTGAGAGTAACCTCGATTTTGTTGGCATTATCCACCACATGATTATTGGTGATGATGTATCCATCGGTGCTGATGATGACCCCCGAGCCATAGCCTACCACGGGACGAGAGGAAGGACGGTCGAACCCACTGCCTCCTCCGAAGAAAAATTCAAACGGATCTACGTAGCGTTGGTCGATTTGTTGCTCGCCCTCAATCTTAACATGTACCACGGAGTGTACCGAAGCCTCTGCGGCAGGTATCAAGTCAGGAGCAGTGCCCACAGCCCTATTGGCTGTTAAAGCAAAGGAGGTGTTTTGAAAAGAACCATCATCAATCCCTATTCTTGTAGAGGAATAAGAACCGTTGTCTCTGCTGCTCAGTATGGAGTACGTAGCTGTTGTTACGCCTGCACTCAATAGGGCTACCCCTAAGATGGTCAAACTTATTTTCCAGACTTTCTTCATAATGTTTGGTTATCAATCTACTACTATAAATTATTTCCACTTACATAGAGTTAGACGAATAACCCCCTCCGATGTTGTATGGGGCATTTGTTTTTTTGCGGAACAATGCATCGGAAGAGACCTCACAATTCCCTCACTCAAGCATTTGCTTGGAGAATAGGGACGAGTTGTTACCACAAAAAGAAGCACCCTCTATACATAGTAAAACCAATGTATAGGGGGAGAAGGAGTATTATACACTTGACTTCAAACACAAAGAACCCACGCAATTTCCCTCCCTAAATTCGGAGGAGCGTAACCCGTTGTGTGGGACAATCAAGTGCTTGAAAGTCTTACTTCTTGCGATTTCCGTAGCGGTTCATGAACTTATCTACACGTCCGGCAGTATCCACCAACTTAGCCTTACCGGTAAAGAAAGGGTGAGATGTATTGGAGATTTCCACCTTTACGAGCGGATAAGTTTCGCCATCGATTTCGATGGTTTCTTTCGCTTGAATAGTAGACTTTGTGATGAATATATCATCATTAGACATGTCCTTAAAAACTACGGGACGATACGTTTCGGGGTGCAATCCTTTCTTCATTGCTTTATATTCTGTAGTTATTTATATACTTCAATTTACACCGCTAAAGATCAGATTTGCAATGGAATACATTGTTGTTCTCTGTCTTGTTCAGAGGTGTTCGGACAGCAAAGGTACTACTTTATTGCTAAATAACAAGTGTCGGTCATGCGAAAAATCCTCTCGGTGAAGAGATTTTGTCCGAATGGAACGACTATACCTTGCTTCAATACCGAGAAAATCTCCTATGATACCTCGGCGTGGATTTTGTTCGGATAGGTTATGTCATTATAAATGTTGCTTCTAAAAAGGTGTTGTTTGTCACTGTTTTGTGTCGTTTTGTAAGGCATTGCAAGAGGGAAAATGCCTCTTCTTTAGATGATGAACGTGTGGTCGATGGCGAATGATCTGCCCATTATGTAAGAACCTGTTTCTGAAGTGAATTTGAAATGATTGCAGAGGGGCAAAAGTTTGTATGCATACAAATGAAGATTTGAATGCGTACAACTGTGAATTTGAATGCATACAAACTCAAAATTGAATGCATACAATAAAGTGTTATGTATGAGTTGATTGTGAGAAAGCTCGGAACATGTGTATTGTGTTACGCCTAATTCGGGGCAGTATAAGGCTTTTTTACTCGGATTTTTCTTTCATGCGAGCCTCTATATATAGGTGCGTTGGATAGTTGGGTAAAATGCATTTACTTTGTACTCCATAGAACAGAGATGATAACGAACGTCATCAACAAAATAGTGGTAAATCGATCAAGGTTATGCAGAAATTAAATCGGATATTGCTAAAACTCAGTGGCGAGTCTTTGGCAGGAGGTACGGGACAAGGTATAAATGCAGAGCGATTGAAAGATTATATTTCCGAGATTGCAGCTGTGGCTCGACAGGGGGTGCAAATAGCCATTGTTATTGGTGGCGGTAACATATTTCGAGGATTAAGTGGCACTTCAAAGGGTGTGGAGCGGGTAACCGGTGACCAAATGGGCATGCTGGCAACCGTTATCAATTCGCTTGCTTTGCGCTCCGCTTTCCACGCTCACGGTTGCAAGGCTCAGGTCTTCACTTCGGTACGTATGGAGCCCATAGGCACCCTTTATTCTGCCATGGAGGTACGGCAAAAGTTGGACGAGGGGTACATAACCATCCTTGCGGGAGGTACGGGCAATCCCTACTTTACCACCGATACGGCTGCTGCTCTACGTGCTGTGGAGATTGGGGCAGATTGCTTGCTCAAGGGAACACGTGTGGATGGAATTTATACGGCAGACCCGGAGAAAGATCCCACGGCAACGCGTTTCGACAAAATTTCTTTTGATGAAGTTTACAGAAGAGGTCTGGCGGTGATGGATCTTACAGCAATGACCCTCTGTCGTGAAAACAATTTGCCTATTCTTGTTTTCGATATGGATACGAAGGGTAACCTCCTGAAATTAACCTCGGGAGAGCCAATTGCCACCGTGGTGAGCAATGAAGAGTAGAACTAATTGGTGATATTAAGAACAACTATACACATAGCATATTATGGCAGATACGAAACAGTATACCTCGATGGCAGAAAGCGGGATGAAGAGTGCCATCGAATATCTCGATGAGAAGTTGGCGCACATCCGTGCCGGGAAAGCAAATCCAAAGATATTGGACGACATAATGGTTTCATATTATGGTAGCATGACGCCTCTTAACCAAGTGGGTACCGTAACAGTGCCCGATGCGCGCACCATTGTGATCACTCCGTGGGAAAAAAAGATTATCAAGGATATTGAGAAGGCTATTATAGACTCGCCCTTGGGTATCATGCCGGAAAACAACGGGGAACTAATCCGTATTGCCATTCCGCCGCTTACCGAGGAGCGTCGCAAACAGTTGGTCAAACAGGTGAAAGCCGAGGTTGAGGAGGCTAAGATCAGCATTCGCAATGCTCGTCGCGATGCAATCGATGCCGTGAAGAAAAGTGTAAAGGCAGAGGGTACTCCCGAGGACGTTGCCAAAGATATAGAGGCATCTGTGCAAAAACTGCATGACAAATACGTAGGGCAGTGCGAGGAGCTTTTTGCTGCAAAGGAAAAAGAGATTTTGACCGTTTAAGCAGAAGAGTTACTTGTTTTTATATACTCATACTTTTAGTGGCACAAGTCTATGTCTGTGATACAGGGACTTGTGCTTCGTTGTGTAGGAAACAGCTGTTTGCTGCGTCTGGATGATGGTACCTTGTGCGATGCCACCGTTAAGGGCAATTTACGCCTAAAGGGGATCCGCTCCACCAATCCGGTTGCCGTGGGAGATCGTGTTGCTCTGAAAAAACAAGGCGATGTAAACTACATAACAGCCGTTTTGCCTCGGCGTAATTATATTATTCGACGAGCGGCAAACTTGTCAAAAGAGTCGCATATATTGGCGGCGAACATAGATGTGGCTCTGCTCTTCGTAACGCTGCATAACCCGGAAACGAGTTTTACTTTTGTCGATCGCTTTTTGGCTACTGCGGAGGCGTATGATGTTCCCGTTGTACTGCTCTTCAATAAAGTGGACTTATACGACGAAGAGCTTTTCTTACGATTGCAGGAGTGGGAGGATATTTATGCACCTTTGGGCTATCCCATTCTGAAAATATCGGCTTTGGAAAAACGTGGTTTGGAGGAGCTTTGCCCCCATATACAAGGGAAAATCGTTTTGCTTAGCGGGCATTCGGGAGTGGGCAAAAGTAGTCTGATCAATGCACTTATTCCCGAGGTGCAGCTTCGTACTCAGGAAGTGAGTGCGGCACACGGCACGGGAATGCACACCACCACGTTGAGCGAAATGTATGCACTTGACCCACGGAAAGGCGGAGGGTATCTCATAGACTCTCCCGGAATAAAGGGTTTCGGCACGCTGGAGATGAATAAAAATAACACGGCAGACTACTTCCGAGAGTTTTTTACCATCGGTCAGGGATGCCGTTTCAACAATTGCGCCCATTTGTCAGAGCCCGGGTGTGCTGTCTTACAAGCCGTAGAGGAAGGGCGCATTGCTGCAAGCCGATACATTAGTTATTTGGGCATTTTGGGTGATGAAGAGGAGGGAAAATATCGTTTAGAATGATTGAAAGATGAAAAAGAAAACCACTGTTAAGGGGAAGAAAAAGAACTCCGCTCGCAACACATCGCTACCTAAAAGGCAGAAACAGGCACGCACCACGGGACGAGAATTTGTTCATCGAGTGCACTCTCTCTTTGCTCAAAATAAAGGAGCTATTTATAATTATCGCCAAGTAGCGTTGAATGTGGGGGCGCGCACCACACCGGAGAAGCAACTCATTACAAGTATTTTGGAATCCTTTCGAGAGGAAGGGTTGCTGCGAGAGGTGGAGAGAGGGCGGTATTCCTACAATTCGGCAGCTCTTCCTTCGTTTCTGGGCGTTTTTGAACGGAGACGAAGTGGTTATAACATCTTTATTCCCGAGGATGGTAGTGCAGAGGTCTTGATTGCCGAGCGCAATTCGATGCATGCCATGCAGGGCGATACAGTGCGTGTGCAGCTGTTTGCTCGCCGTAAAGGGCGCACGAGAGAGGGTGAGGTAATCGAGATTGTCGAACGCAAAAAGGATACATTTGTCGGGCGACTGCAGGTGCATGGCGATATAGCTTTTCTTTTGACGGACGACAGAGAGCTGGTCAATGACATTTTGTTGCCCAAAGGGACTTTCGATGGTGCGAAAAACAATGATAAGGTTATCGTGCGCATTACGGAGTGGCCGCAAACGGGGAAAAATCCCATTGGCACACTGTTGCGCACGTTAGGGCCATCGGGCGATAATGATGCCGAGATGCACGCCATATTGGCAGAGTTCGACTTGCCCTACGATTATCCGCAAGAGGTGGAGGAGATCGCCGATGCAATACCGGCGGAAATACCTCAAGAGGAGTATGATCGGCGAGAAGATTTTCGTTCGATCTTTACCATAACCATAGACCCGGAGAGTGCAAAAGATTTTGACGATGCCCTTTCTTGGAGAAAGTTACCCGATGGACGTTATGAAATAGGGGTGCATATTGCCGATGTGAGCTATTTTGTCACTCCGGGCGGAGCGATAGACCGAGAGGCTTATAACAGAGCCACGAGTATTTATTTGGTGGATAGAACCATTCCGATGCTTCCCGATCGGTTGTGCAATGACCTCTGTTCGCTGAAACCCAATGTGGAGCGCTTGGCTTATTCATGCATATTTACCATGGATGAAGAGGCTAAAGTGCTGGAGAAACGCATTGTGCGTGCCGTAATAGAGAGCGACAAACGCTATACCTATGAAGAAGCGCAGCAGGTGATCGACACAGAAGAGGGCGATCATGCCGAGGCAATTCTTTCGCTGCATCATTTGGCGCAGATATTGAGGCGCAAACGTTTTGCTGCCGGAGCCATAAATTTCCAAAGTCAAGAGGTGTCTTTCCGTTTGGATGATGAGGGGCGTCCGATAGATGTGGTGCAAAAGGCGCATGGAACAGCCAACGAACTCATCGAGGAATTTATGCTCTTGGCCAATAGAACCGTGGCGGAAGAGGTGGGGCGGCAAAAGTCAAATGCAAAAGAGAACAAGCGCACCTTTATATACCGCATCCATGATGAACCCAATCCCGAGAAGCTCCTTTTGATGAAAGATTTTGTGCATAGATTGGGCTACCGTACCCAATCGACATCGTTCCCCTCCGATGCACGCAAGGATATTGGGCGGATCATAGAGCAAAGTCTTGGCAAGCCCGAAGAGGGTTTGATCCAAATGATGATGGTGCGTTCTATGGCAAAAGCGGAGTACAGTACCGAGAATGTGGGGCATTATGGGCTTGCTTTCCCATACTACACGCACTTCACTTCGCCCATTCGTCGCTATCCGGATTTGATGGTACATCGTTTGATTACGCATTATAGCCAAGGTGGTTCTCCATTACCTCGGGAAGAATATGAGCACCATGCCCAACACTGTTCCAATCGGGAGCAAATAGCTGCAAAAGCAGAACGAGAGTCCATCAAATACAAACAGGTGGAATATATGACTTCACGCCTTGGGAAAGTTTTCGATGGTGTTATATCCGGTGTTACGGAGTGGGGTGTTTATGTGGAGTTGCAGCACTCGCATTGCGAAGGATTGCTGCCCATTCGTCTCTTGGAAGGCGATTTTTATGAGTATGACGAGAAGAATATGACACTCGAAGGGCGGCGTTATGGACGTAAGTTTACGCTGGGGGACACTCTGAAAGTACGTGCCATACGGGCAGATTTAGACCGCAGGCAATTGACATTTGAATTGGCAGAGTAATTTTACCGAATGGAAGAGAGAGAACCGAAAGTGCTTTTGGGAATGCTGCCCCAAGAGCTGGCAGAGTGGGCTGTTGCTTTGGGAATGCCCCGCTATGCAGGCAAGCAAATAGCCGAATGGATCTATAAAAAGCGAGTGACATCTTTTGAGGAGATGACCAACTTATCGCTCAAGCACAGAGCTTTGTTGGCTGCTTGTGCCACGGTGGGACGCAAACCGCCAACGACTTCCTTTGCATCCAAAGACGGTACGCGCAAATATCTTTTCTCGGTCTCTTCCGATAAATATGTTGAGGCTGTTTTTATCCCCGATGGCGATAGAGCCACACTATGTGTCTCCTCTCAGGTGGGGTGCAAGATGAATTGTTTGTTTTGCATGACGGGTAAGCAGGGATTTAACGGGCATTTGTCTGCGGCGGAAATTCTCAATCAACTCCTGTCCATACCCGAAAGTGAGGCGATTACCAACATCGTCTATATGGGAATGGGTGAACCTTTGGATAACGTAGATGCCGTTTTGCGCAGCATTCATTGTCTGACACATAAAGAGGGACTTGCCATGAGTCCCAAGCGTATTACGCTCTCGACGATTGGATTGGAGCCGGGTTTGAGTCGCTTCTTACAGGAGACTACTTGTCATTTGGCAATTAGTTTGCACTCTCCTTTTCCTCAAGAACGCCTCTCCATCATGCCGGTGGAGAAAGCAATGCCCATTGAGCGAACGTTGGCTACATTGGCACGATATGACTTTTCAGGACAGCGACGTCTGACCTTTGAGTACATTGTTTTTGGCGGAATGAATGACGATTGGGAGCATGCTCGGGCGTTGGTCAGATTGCTCAAGCCGTTGGAGTGTCACATCAATCTTATACGTTATCACCGCATTCCGAAAGTTTCCCTGCCCTCATCTGACGAGCAACGATTGGAGAAATTTTGTTCATTCCTCAACGCTGCCGGCATTCCTACCACCATACGAGCCTCGCGTGGAGAAGACATCGCTGCTGCTTGCGGCATGCTTTCTTCGCTCTACGCAGATCGCAAATAACCGGCTATTTTCTTTGTTTATGCAAACTCTTCCCCGAGAGCTCGACAAGAGCTTGCGAGAGATATTCTTTTGCGTCGCCTTTCGCCAAGGAATTGTTCGTGCGGGCTTTACTACTTTACGGTAGACAGCATTATTTAAGGACTTCAGTAGGAGAGGTGTTTTGTTTCTCATTAAGGGGCATACTCTCGAATGTTAATATACTATTTTAAGAACTGATCCTTTTATTGTTAATCTATAAGTATTTGGTCTTATATTGTTGCGTAATCGGAGTTATATATGTATGTTTGCGCAGATTTAGGGAAGGCAGAAGCTTGTTGATAGACAGCTTGAATAGAAAGAATTTATCGAGGAAGTTCGTTTTTCTCAAGTAAAGAAAACGATGGCTCTTTTTGAAAATGGGAAAGCCTGCTCTCAAAAGCAAAACTTGCCTAAATCAACGAGGAACTACACCCTTCGGAGGGAGGGTGAGTATGTTGAAGAGATTTAGAGAACATATAATACATGATTGAAAGATGAAAAGAACATTACTTACCATCGTAGGGCTCTTAGGAATGGTTGCAGCCGGAACGAACCTTCTACATGCCCAGAATAAAATGGAGCTAAACTCTGCATCTACCGATGCGTGGAAGCTGTTGCTCAATGCGCCCGTAGACGTGCGTCCGTCCGTTTGGGTCGATTGGAATGACAACGGACAGAAAGACGAAGGCGAGGCATACACTCAATGGCCCACCGGAGATAGTGATTTCAACCAGCATACGTTTGAAAAGACATCTCGAAAAATTACGATTTATGGAGCCGTATCCATGTTGGAATGCTCTACGAATAAACTTTCTTCGCTCAAAATTGGCGATAACAAAGACTTGGTTACATTGCGTGCTCAAGACAATTCGTTGGTACAATTGGATCTTACTGCAAACGTAAACTTGGAGAGTGTTATCTTGAACAAGAATAGCATCATCGAACTTGATTTGGCGAACTTGACTCTTCTGACCTCTCTCTATGTGGCAGAAAACCCACTTTCTTCCATAAACTTGGCTCAAAATAAATACTTGAAATATCTTTCATTGGAGTCTGTGGGGCTGACAGCTTTAGATCTTTCTCAGAATGAACTGTTGGAAGTACTTATGGTTTCAAGCAATCCATTGGCTACCAAGACACTCGACCTGACCAATAACAAGAACCTCATAAGTCTTGATGCTCAATACTGCGGACTTGAGTCCATTAAGCTCGCCAAAGACAACAAGTTGCAAAACGTGATTGTGGCGCATAACGCTTTAACCGAACTGAATGTTGCCGATATGCCCGACCTCAGACAGATAATGTGTAGCTACAACAAAATCAAGACTCTTGATTTTAGCAAAAACATCAATCTAACGCGTGTTTATTGTCAGAACTCCAGTTTGGAAACATTGACTTTCGGAGAAAACACCAAACTCAAGAGTATTGATTGTAGCAACAACGCCCTGAGAGAATTGAATATCAGTAACGGAGCTGAACGTGCGGCTTTGACAATTCTTTACTGTGATGGAAACTTGTTGGAGCGATTGGATATAAAACCATATAAGGCTTTGACTGCTTTTTCTTGCGAAGGAAATAACATTTCTACCATAGATTTGTCGCAAAACACACTCCTTGAAGATCTTCTTGTTGGGACGAACCCAATGCAAACCATTGATGTGTCAATGCTTCCTCTGTTGAAATTTTTCCGTTGCTCCAATATGCAGTTGTCTTCATTGGATGTGTCGAAAAATACCAACTTGCAAACCCTCGCTTGCAATGGCAACCAGCTGACCTCTTTGGATCTTACCAACAATCAAAAGTTGCGCACGGTTTATTGTCATGAAAATGCTATTGCGCACACAGAGATGCAAGCGCTTATCAATTCGCTATACTCATCTTCCACTCAAAAGAAACTCTATGTGATCGATACAAAATCTGCGAAAGAAAAGAACGTATGTTCCGTAGAGTCTGTGGCTGTGGCAACAGGTAAGAAGTGGACTGTGTTGGATAACTTCGGCAATGATACGAAAGACAATCCTTATGCAGGTTCGGTGGTCTCTATCGAAGCTCCCGACAAAACGAATACCGTTATCGCTTATCCATCTCTCGTAGAGGATTATATCCACGTTTATGCGACGGATATGGCAAGCTCCTTCAAACTTTATGGCGTTACCGGACAAGTAGTGGCGCAAGGTACTCTTTCTTCGGGAGAGGAAACAATGATTTCCGTGGCACATTTGTCCTCGGGAGTGTACCTTTTGGTCTTGGATAATGGAAGTGTACAGCGTATCGTAGTGCGCTAATTCAGTAGATAATATATTGCGCGAAAGCGGTTGTGCATCAGGAAGATGTGCAACCGCTTTTTTGTATATGAGGAGGGGAAGATCTTGTTCTTATCGTTGAACAAGAAAGAATATAAAGAGCAATTTTATAAAGCGTTGAAAAAGAGAACTATATTCATAGCATTCAATTTTGTGTTTGAATGCGATCAAAATGAAATTTGGATGCGAACAAATTTACTTTTGAATGCATCCAAATTTTTTTTCTTTTCCGACGCATTTCCCTCGTCGTATGCCACCTGACTTCAGGCAAGTGTTTACAAACGAGAGTAAATGCGACGTCGCTATTTAGCGTTGCCTCTCATTGAGACATGCTTTCTTCCTACCGAATGAGTGCAGTGGCAGCCTTCGCATTGTCGGTAACAACGAATACTTTTTTCAGAGGAATTGTCAGAGTAATTTCTCTACTGCCTTGTTTTTTCAACAACAGTTCCCCTTGCAGGTTGTACACTTCAACAGTATGAAGTTGGTCATCTTCCCAGGAGAGTATCCATCCGTTTTCAAAGGAGGCTGTTTTTCCTCGTTGTTGCCCGATTTCGTCCAGAGCGGTAGGTTCTCCGGCATAGGGGATTGCCTTTCCTTCTGCACTCATGGCACAAGTCTCCCATTTACGCTCTTTGGCGGCGATTACGTCTTGGGTTGTAATTCGATTGGTGTCTTCGATGGTACCATCTTCTTTGGCAAAAACGGCGATTAAAACACGATCGCTTAGCATGGAAGGTTCGTCGGCTTGAGGGAGATCTCTTACCAATTGTGTCATCAAATCGCCCGAGAATTGATTGCCGTAGATAGAGAGGGTTACGAGCTTTTTGAGCGAAGAAACATTCAAATGAGAGAATTGGTTCCTGCTGATGTAAAGGTGCTTAAGATTAGGTACTCCGCTGAGGTTGAGGTGAGAAAGATTGTTTTTCGACAAAGAAAGTTGAGATAGTTCTTTATTGGTAGGGATTGTAACGGTCTTCAAATTGTTGTTAGTCACATCGATTTCGACTGCCTCCGAAAAGGCGATGAGGTCTACTTCAGTGAGTTTGTTGTGCCCCAATTTCACAACTTTGGTGTGAGAACTTTCGTTCGGGAATGTGATGCTTTTCAAACTGTTTGCCTCCAAATCGATTATTTCGAGGAAATTACAGTAAGAAAGATCAAGTTCCTCCAAACGGTTTTCTTTGGCATGAATTTCCTTCAACTCCGTTGCCCCGGTACACAGCAACTCGCTTATATTGTTGTGTTCGCAGGAGAGGTTTTCCAAGACACCTGTCTTCATCAGATCCAACGTGGAGAGTTTATTGGAAGTTACATTCAGGTGCTTAAGATTGGGTTTTTCTCCAAGTGTAAGTTCCGTCAATTCGTTCCCCGAAAGGTCTATACTGCTCAATGCTTCATAATCCGATAGGTTCAGAGCTCCGCTGAGTTTGTTTTCGGATAAATCTATTTTGCCTAATGCACGTTTCTCAGAGGGAAGAGTGATAGAGGTGAGTCCCGAATTTTTTTTAGACACAATCGCCTGCAAAGAGGAGGCTTTCGATAGATCCAATGCCGCTATTGCGCAGTCATTTATCTCCAAAGAGGTAATCTTCGAACCGCAAATGGAGAATGACTCCAATCCGCTTGGACACTTGAACGTTTGGCTCCCGTTTGTAAGTTTTTCATCATCGTCTTTACTGCCATCCCTGTTCAGATCGACCCACAATTCTTCTCCATAAACATTCACTTTAAGAGTGGGAGGAGTGGTGGCTGTCGGTGTGAGGGCAATTTTTTCAAACTCCTCTACCACCACCGGGGCGTTTTCGCTCCCTTCATACTCTTCCATGGTGGAGTCATCCAGGGGCATCCAATGCTTGCTCTTGGCTACCGCGATATCTTCTTTGAGGCAAACATTGCTTTCCAACTCTTTCTGCCCCAAATCCGTATTGATTACGATCAGGCTTTTTTCCACCTCTCCTTGCTGATCATTGAGAGAAGCTATCAGCTTGTGCATGGCACTTGCTCCGATTTTATTGCAAGATATCTTGACATAGAGCAAACTGCTTGCTTTGGAAAAATCTACTTCCGTTAGCTTGTTGTTGTTAATAACTGCATACTCTAAGCGACTGCATTCGTTCAGCTCGATTTGCTCCAAAGCACACTTTTCGGCAAATAGGTTGCTAAGAGGGTTATTTTCGGGCATCTTCAATGTCTTAAGTGAAGGGTTGTCACTGCAGTCCAATTTGTCAAGGATTGTATTTGCAGAGACGTCCAATATCGTTAATTCATTTTTTGAGACATCAAGAGAGGTCAGATCGGGGGCATTTTTCGTATCAATACTTTGCAATTTTGCCTCTTTGAGCGTGAGTTCCGTGATTTTGTCGGCATATATTTTCACCTCTTTTTGGGAACCCCATGTCAGCGATAGAGACTCTTCGCCCTCTTGCAACGCAAGAGCTTCTCCTTCATCTTCGACTTTATTCCCGTTTAGGTCAATAAAGGGGGAGCTGTTTTCGGAACGGTATTTCAATGTGATCTCGAAATCGCTTCCGGAAGAGAGCTCCGAAACGATCGTAATGCTTTGTTGGGAAGTTGATTGCTGCTGTCGATTTAGTCGATTGTTTTCCACATCTGTTGCGGCTTTTGCCGTTCCATTCAGAAGTAAAAGTGCAGCCATTCCCCCTCCCCAAAGCGAGGAGTACAGCATTCTTGTAAAAGTAAAATTGCGCATGATTTGTTTGGATTTTAAGTTGTGTATAGTATCTTTTTTAGGTTGTATGTGCTATGGAAGCTGATTCTCCTGTGTGTGAATAGGAAAATAGTCTCAAAATTCCGCTGCAAACGTACTGCCGATTCTATAATTCTGAAATACTCAATTATCGGTATTTTCGACCAAACAGTACGCAGAAGATAGGAGCGGTGGAAGAAAAAAAACTGCTGATTTTGTTTGTTTTGTCGAAAAGATATATCTTTGCGACCGATATAGAGACGTCTGCGGTAGTAGCTCAGTTGGTAGAGCATCAGCTTCCCAAGCTGAGGGTCGCGAGTTCGAGCCTCGTCTACCGCTCTTTTTGTGGCTTGAACGGTCTCCGGAGGCAAGCGTTTGCCTTTTTAGTAATGATACAATAAAATAACAAGAGATAAAAGTAAAAACGTTAGACAGACTATGATTATAGTTCCAATTAAAGAGGGTGATAACATCGAGCGCGCACTGAAGCGTTACAAAAAGAAATTTGACAAAACCGGCGCTATTCGCGAGTTGAGAAGACGTCAGGCTTTTATGAAACCCTCTGAAGTAAAGCGTAAAAAGAAAGAAAAGGCTATTTATGTTCAGTCTCTTCGTCAGGCAGAAGAGGCGAATGCTTGATTGGGCTTTTTGAAATTCGGAATCTCAAAAGAAAGATACTCTCCAAAGGGTGTCTTTCTTTTTCTTTAGAGATGGCAGCCCCCCTTTTTTATGGACTTGTTGCAGGAGTTTTTGGATTATCTACGTTACGAGCGTAATCAATCGGAGAAGACGATTGAGAATTATACGGTGGATTTAGAGCAGTACATTCTCTGTTGTGCACAATCTGTTGGAGAGGAATATCGTCCCTCGGAGGGAGATAAGGATCTTATTCGCTCATGGCTCTCATCGCTTATTGAGGAAGGATATAAAGCCTCTTCCGTGCAAAGAAAACTCAGTGCGGTAAAATCATTCTATCGCTATTTGTTGAAGAAGAAAATTATCGATAAAAATCCCGCAACTTTCATCCGAGGTCCTAAGGTGGAGAAGCCTCTGCCCTCTGTCTTGAACGAAGGTGATATGCGTTTATTACTTGAGGGCTTTGATGAGGCGTGTACAGATTTTGAAACTGTGCGTGATCAACTTATTTTAGAGATGCTTTTTGATACGGGGTTGAGACGTTCAGAATTAGCTTCTCTTCAGATGCGCAACGTGGACTTGGCGAGAATGACTCTCAAAATATTGGGGAAGGGGAGTAAAGAGCGTTGGGTGCCATTTGGTAATGCCTTGAAAAGACGAATGCAGCAATATTTGCGTCTTCGAGAGGAAAAAATAGGAATGTCTGAAGATTTTTTTGTTTCTTTGAAAAACAAAACTCTCTCCGGAGAGGACGTGTATCGGGTTGTACATCGGAAGTTGTCGCTTTTCCCTGATCTTGCACGTCAAAGCCCGCACGTTTTGCGTCATACTTTCGCAACGGTGATGCTCAATCGGGGGGCAGATTTGATGGCAGTGAAAGAATTGCTGGGGCATTCTAAGGTGGCAACGACAGTTCGCTATACACACTCTTCACTGTCGGAGTTGAAAAAAGTGTATAATGCCCATCCAAGGGCGATAAAAGGAAAGAGTATGAACGTTAGAATTCAAGCTGTACATTTTACGTTGGGTCAAGAGTTGGAGGCTTTTGTACAGAAAAAGTTAGATCGTTTAGATCGTTTGCATGATGGGGTAATGGGGGCAGAAGTAACACTGAAGCTCTTGTCTAAGGCAGAGGGTGAGGCGAATAAGGAAGCCTCCATACGTCTCCAAGTGGCTGGTCCCGATCTGTTTGCCGCAAAATCGGCTGCGACGTTTGAGGAGGCTGTGGATATGGCTGTTGATGCCATAAAAAAGCAGGCGGAGCGTCTTAAATAAGTGTCGCACGGAAAAAGATATTTTGTCGATTGTTTGGGGCGCATTTGGTGGGTTCGGATTTTGTTCCTACCTTTGCAGACGATATTGCCTCAATAGTTTGCACGAGAGGTCCCAAAATCGAGGGTGGCGTGCCCCGGGGTGATGTCTTGGAGATGCCTATGTAGCTCAGCGGTAGAGCACTTCCTTGGTAAGGAAGAGGTCTCGGGTTCAAGTCCCGACATAGGCTCTCTTGAGGATGCGGGGTTCTTTGCTGGCTCTCCGGATTTTCGTAGTAGAAAGAAATATTTTAGATTATAGAGATTATAGATTGCTATGGCAAAAGAACATTTTAACAAAACGAAGCCGCACGTGAATGTTGGTACCATTGGTCACGTGGATCATGGTAAGACTACTCTTACTGCGGCTATTACTAAGGTTTTGGCGGATGCAGGTCTTTCAGAAGCTCGTTCGTTCGATTCTATTGACAATGCTCCGGAAGAAAAAGAGCGTGGTATCACAATTAATACTTCGCACGTAGAGTATGAAACAAAGAACCGTCACTATGCGCACGTAGACTGTCCGGGTCACGCCGACTACGTTAAGAACATGGTTACCGGTGCTGCTCAGATGGACGGTGCCATTATCGTAGTTGCTGCAACTGATGGTCCTATGCCTCAAACACGTGAGCACATCCTTCTTGCTCGTCAGGTAAATGTTCCTCGTATTGTGGTTTTCATGAATAAGTGTGACCTCGTTGAGGATGAAGAAATGCTTGAGCTCGTAGAGATGGATATGCGTGAGTTGCTTAGCTTCTATCAATATGATGGAGATAATACTCCCGTTATCCGTGGATCTGCACTCGGTGCTTTGAATGGAGATCCTCAATGGGTTGCCAAGGTTATGGAATTGATGGATGCTGTGGATGAGTGGATTCTTCTTCCTCCTCGTGACATCGATAAGCCATTCCTTATGCCGGTTGAAGACGTGTTCTCTATCACAGGTCGTGGTACAGTGGCTACGGGTCGTATTGAGACGGGTCGTATTCATGTGAATGATGAAGTTCAGCTTATCGGTCTCGGTGCAGAGGGTCGTAAGACTGTGGTTACCGGCGTGGAAATGTTCCGCAAGCTTCTTGATGAAGGTGAAGCCGGTGATAACGTAGGTCTTCTCCTCCGCGGTATCGATAAGGATGAAATTAAGCGCGGTATGGTATTGGCTCATCCCGGTCAAGTTAAGCCTCATAGCCACTTCAAAGCTGAGGTGTATATCTTGAAGAAAGAAGAGGGTGGTCGTCATACTCCGTTCATGCGTCATTATCGTCCTCAATTCTATATCCGTACGCTTGACGTAACTGGTGAGATCGATTTGCCGGCAGGAACAGAAATGGTAATGCCCGGAGATAACGTAACTATCGAAGTTAAGTTGATTACTCCTGTTGCTTGTAGCGTAGGTCTTCGTTTCGCTATCCGCGAAGGTGGACGTACTGTAGGTGCCGGTCAGATTACAGAACTTCTCGAAGATTAATATTGACAATAATACGAGGAGACTTTCTGTGGAGAGTCTCCTCTCTATACGGGTTTAGCTCAGTTGGTAGAGCATCGGTCTCCAAAACCGAGTGTCGGGAGTTCGAGTCTCTCAACCCGTGCAAATATTTGAAACTATGAGTTTTTTTGAAAGAATAGGTAAGAATATAAAGGAGTCTTATGTGGAATTGGTGCATAAGGTTTCATGGCCAACTCGTAAGGAATTGACGAGTAGTGCGATTGTGGTTATGGTGGCTTCTATAATTATAGCACTGGGCATATTTGTTGTCGATACGGTATTCGAAACAGGTATGAATCTTATCTATAGCTGGATAATTTGAGGCGTCTTTTTTTTGTTGCTTCGAGGTCTTCATTATTCTCTATTTTATAGATGTTTATGGAAAACAAAGTAAGATCTGAAAGACGTTTCTATGTTCTTCGAACTCTTTCCGGTAAAGAAAAGAAGGTGAAGGAGGCTTTGGAGAGAGAGATGGGGCGTCCCGCTTCTTCTCTTTTTACAGAACGCTTGTTTCAAGTTGTCGTCCCCACAGAGAAGGTGATGACTCAAAGAGGAACTAAGAAGGTGATCATGGAACGCCCCTATATGCCGGGGTATGTTTTGATTGAGGCGCTTTTGAATGTTGAATTGCAAGAGGAGTTGCGTCGATTCCCTGATGTAGTTGGCTTTTTGGGTAACAGTAATCCGGAGCCTTTGAGTTCTGCCGATGTGAATAAATTGTTGCGTCGTGTGGACTTGGAGAGCGAACAAGAAGGAGTTTACGATGTCTCTTTCGTTGTGGGGGAAAGTGTAAAGGTCGTGGATGGTCCTTTTGTGGGCTTTTCTGCGGTAATAGAAGAAATTTACGAAGATAAGAAAAAGCTCAAGGTGATGGTGAAGATCTTCGGAAGGAAATCTCCGCTAGAGCTTGCTTATACACAGGTAGAGAAAGAGTAGTATTGTTACGGACGCTTTTTCGGAGACTTGACTTGTAGCTTCTATATCGAGTCGAGGCTTGTTGTGTCCTGTGTATTAAATGTTTGTTCATTATATTAATGACTAAAAGAAATGGCTAAAGAAATTGCTGGACAGATTAAATTACAGATAAAAGGTGGAGCCGCAAATCCTTCACCCCCGGTTGGACCTGCTCTTGGTGCAAAAGGGATCAACATCATGGAGTTTTGCAAGCAATTCAATGCCAGAACACAAGACAAGGCTGGTAAGGTACTCCCAGTGGTGATCACCTACTATGCTGATAAGTCTTTTGATTTCATTGTAAAAACTCCTCCTGTAGCTATTCAGTTGCTCGAAGTAACAAAGGTGAAGAGTGGTTCTGCTGAGCCTAATAGAAAGAAAATCGCCGAAATTACTTGGGAGCAAGTGAAGACTATTGCTCAGGATAAAATGCCTGACCTGAACTGCTTCACGATCGAAGCTGCCATGAGAATGGTGGCTGGTACTGCACGCAGTATGGGTATTACGGTAAAGGGAGATTTTCCGGAATAAATAAATTTTCAAAGACATGAGTAAACTAACAAAAAAACAGAAGTTAGCTGCGGAAAAGATTGAACCCGGAAAGTTTTACACCCTGGAAGAAGCATCTTCTTTGGTGAAGGAAATCACCTTTACGAAATTCAATGCCTCTGTGGATATTGACATTCGTTTGGGTGTGGATCCTCGTAAAGCCAATCAGATGGTTCGTGGAGTGGTTACCTTGCCTCATGGAACTGGCAAGGAAGTACGTGTTCTCGCATTGTGTACCCCGGATAAAGAAGCTGAGGCTAAAGAAGCCGGAGCCGATTATGTGGGTATGGATGAGTATATTGAGAAAATAAAAGGAGGTTGGACAGATATCGACGTTATTATTACAATGCCTTCTGTTATGGGTAAGATTGGGGCTCTTGGACGTGTTCTTGGTCCTCGTGGCTTGATGCCTAACCCGAAGAGTGGTACTGTAACTAATGAAGTAGGTAATGCTGTTAGAGAGGTAAAATCGGGTAAGATTGATTTCAAAGTCGATAAGACCGGTATTATCCATACCTCTATTGGTAAGGTTTCTTTCGACCCTAAACAGATTCAGGAGAACGCAAAAGAGTTTATCAATACGATCATTCGCTTGAAACCCTCTTCTGCAAAAGGAACTTACCTAAAGAGTATCCATATCTCAAGCACTATGAGTGCAGGTATTAAGATAGATCCAAAATCAGTAGATTTCTAATTAGAATTTTATCATGAGAAAGGAAGTTAAGAATACCGTAGTTGAGAAGATCTCTAACTATATTGCTCAATATCCTCACTTTTACCTTGTTGATATTGAGGCGATGGATGCTGCTAAGACAGCCGAACTTCGTCGCGATTGTAACAAGCAGGGTGTGAAACTTGTTGTCGTAAAGAATACGCTTTTTCGTAAGGCTTTGGCCAATAGCGAGAAAGATTATTCAGAGCTTTATCAATCATTGAAGGGCAATACGGCAGTGATGTTTTGTGAGGTTGCCAACGCTCCTGCAAAGATTATAAAGGAGTTTGTTAAGGCTAATAAAGAGCTTGCCAAACCTGCTTTGAAAGCTGTTTATGCTCAAGAAAGTTTCTATGTCGGACCTCAACATCTCGAGGCTCTTGTTTCTATCAAGAGCAGAGAGGAGCTCGTTGCCGATGTGGTTGCTCTTCTTCAGTCTCCCGCTAAAAATGTTCTCTCGTCTCTTCAGTCGGCAGGACAAACGATCCATGGTGTTTTGAAAACCTTGGAAGAAAGATAATTATCCAAAGAAATTAAACGATTAAATCATACAAGACAATGGCAGATATTAAAGCTATCGCTGAACAACTCGTGAACCTTACCGTTAAAGAGGTAAGTGAATTGGCTACCATCCTTAAGGAAGAATATGGAATCGAACCTGCAGCAGCTGCAGTAGCAGTAGCCGCAGCTCCCGGTGCAGCCGCAGCTGCTGAAGCTGAAGAAAAAACATCTTTTGATGTGGTTCTCAAGAGCTTCGGTTCAGCAAAGCTTCAGGTAGTGAAGGCTGTTAAAGAGCACTGTGGTCTTGGCTTGAAAGAAGCTAAGGACATCGTAGATGCTGTTCCTGCTACTCTCAAGGAAGGAGTAGATAAGGCTACTGCCGATGCAATGAAAGCTGCATTGGAAGAAGCTGGAGCTGAAGTAGAACTGAAATAAATCCTTTTCACCTGTTAATCAGGTGTTTACGGTTGAGAACTCTATTAAATAGAGTTCTTAACCTTTTCGTGTCTTTTTTCCTCTCGTTGTATTTAACTAACTGCCTAATAGATGGACAATTCTATCTTAACAAATAGAGCGAGCTTTTCGAAGATAAAGAGCTCTCTCCCTTATCCCGATTTTCTGGAAGTACAACTCAAGTCGTTCCAAGACTTTTTTCAGCTTGATACTCCTGCTGAGAGTCGTAAGCAAGAAGGCTTGTATAAAGTTTTTTCTGAGAATTTTCCAATAAAAGATACCCGCAATAGTTTTACTTTGGAGTTTATAGATTACTATGTAGATCCTCCGAAGTATTCTGTAGAGGAATGTATTAGCAGAGGGCTTACTTATAGTGTGCCTTTGAAAGCTAAGCTGAAACTTTCTTGTAACGATCCCGAACACACGGATTTTGAAGATCTCGTGCAAGAGGTGTATTTAGGAGCAATTCCCTATATGACCTCCAGCGGAACTTTTGTCATCAATGGAGCAGAACGTGTAGTTGTATCTCAGCTGCACAGATCTCCCGGAGTATTCTTTAGTTCTACTACATTGGCTACAGGGGTTCGAAGCTATTCTGCACGTATCATACCTTTTAAGGGAGCCTGGATAGAGTTTGCCACAGACGCGAGCGATGTTCTTTATGCCTATATCGATCGCAAGAAAAAGTTACCAATTACAACTCTGTTGCGTGCAGTTGGTTGTGTCTCGGATCATGATATTCTGAAGGCTTTGTCTTTGGCAGAAGAGGTAGAGGTTAATCCGGATACGATTTATCAATACAAAGGGCGTCGTTTAGCTCAACGGGTGATGGATGACTTCTATGAGGATGTTAGTATTGATGCCTCTGCCGGAGAGGTTGCCTCCACATTGCGCTATAATGTCTTGTTGGAACGGGATACGGAGCTGAATGAAGATACCATTCCCATTATTTTGGCAAAAGGGGAAAAAACTTTAATGCTCCATCAAGAGGGAGATGCTTCTGCTGCAAGTGTTATGATTTCCAACACTTTGCGTAGAGATAGCTGTAGTTCAGATATAGAGGCTTGGAAATATATTTATCAACTTCAAAGGACTACGGAAGCACCCGATGAAGAGTCTGCAAAAGAAGCCTTTAATAATCTTTTCTTCTCAGACAGACGCTATGACCTTGGAGACGTTGGTCGCTATCGAATCAACAACAAGTTGGGGTTGGATATTGATTTGTCGGTCAAGGTACTAACCAAAGAGGATATTATTGCTATTGTGCGCTACTTGATAGATTTGGTGGGATCGAATGCTGTAGTGGATGATATCGACCACTTATCTAACCGACGAGTACGTACAGTGGGAGAGCAGTTGTATGCTCAGTTTGGAGTTGGTTTGGCACGTATGGCTCGTACCGTGCGTGAAAGGATGAATGTCCGTGATAACGAAGTGTTCACACCGATAGATTTGGTGAATGCCAAAACGATATCCTCTGTGGTTAGTTCATTCTTTGGGACCAATCAGTTGTCTCAATTTATGGATCAAACCAATCCTCTCGCAGAAATAACACATAAACGTCGTCTCTCCGCCCTTGGTCCCGGTGGATTGACGCGCGAACGTGCGGGGTTTGCCGTTCGAGATGTACACTATACCCATTATGGGCGTCTTTGTCCCATTGAAACTCCGGAAGGACCCAATATCGGTTTGATATCTTCTCTTTGCGTTTACGCAAAGATTAACGAAATGGGCTTTATCGAAACTCCTTACCGCCGCGTGGAAAATGGTCGTGTAGATTTTTCAGATGATGCATTGAAATATTATACCGCAGATGATGAGGAGGAGATGAATGTGGCGCAGGGTAATGCGCCTATTACAGATGAAGGGTATTTTGTTCGCGACCGTGTTAAGGCTCGCTTTGCGGCAGATTTCCCTGTTATTCCACCCAGCCAAGTTAACTTGATGGACGTGTCTCCCTCTCAAATTGCTTCTATCGCAGCTTCGTTAATTCCTTTCTTGGAACATGACGATGCTAACCGTGCGCTGATGGGATCAAACATGATGCGCCAGGCTGTTCCCCTAATTCAACCGGAGGCTCCGATTGTGGGAACCGGGATTGAACGCAAGTTGGTCAAGGACTCTCGCACGCAGATCATGGCGGAAGGCAATGGAGAAGTTGTGTACGTGGATGCCGTTTGCATAAAAGTACGCTATGACAAGAGCGAAGAGGAACAATTTGTTTCTTTTGAAGACCCGATTGTTACTTACACACTTCCCAAATATAGAAAAACCAACCAAAGCACGACGATAGACTTAAAACCTATTTGTCGTGTGGGTGATCGTGTGGAAGAGGGGCAGGTACTCACCGAAGGGTATGCAACACAAGGTGGCGAGTTAGCTTTGGGACGAAACATCTTGGTGGCTTATATGCCCTGGAAGGGATATAACTATGAAGACGCCATCGTTCTTAACGAACGCATCGTTCGAGAGGATTTCTTTACATCTGTTCACGTAGACGAATATATCCTTGAGGTTCGTGAAACAAAACGTGGATTGGAGGAACTTACGAGTGATATACCCAATGTTAGCGAAGATGCAACAAAAGATTTGGGACCAGATGGTATTGTTCGTGTGGGGGCTCACATTGTCCCCGATGATATTTTGGTCGGAAAGATTACACCTAAGGGTGAGACGGATCCGACTCCTGAGGAACGATTGTTGAGAGCTATTTTTGGTGATAAAGCCGGTGATGTTAAAGATGCTTCTCTGCGTGCTCATCCTTCTCTGAAAGGTGTGGTGATTGATACGAAGCTCTTCTCCAAGAGTATGGTTGCCAAGTCTCGTAAGGATGTAAAAGAAATAACAGAGCGGTTGGACGCCGAGTTTGGACTGAAGCAGGCTAAACTAAGAACTCTTTGTGATGAAAAGTTAGTTCATTTAACAAAAGGTCTCAAGGCAAACCAAGTGTGCAATTATACGGGTGAGATCTATATAAAACCGGGGACGGAGTTTTCAAAGCAAGCCATAGAAGCGCTTAACTTAACAGAAGTTGTTCCTTCAAATTGGACAGAGGACGAACATGCCAACGGCTTGATCGTTCGATTGCTGCGCAACTATATTCGTAAGTATAAGGAAATAGAGGCGGATTTGCGTCGCAGGAAACAAGACGAAACAATTGGGGATGAATTGCCCAGTGGAATCGTACAAATGGCAAAAGTGTACATTGCCAAAAAACGTAAGATCCAAGTTGGAGATAAGATGGCGGGACGACACGGTAACAAGGGGATTGTGTCTAAAATTGTTCGCCAAGAGGATATGCCATTCTTGGAGGATGGTACACCCGTAGATATTTGTTTGAATCCATTAGGGGTGCCCTCGCGTATGAACTTGGGGCAGCTTTTTGAGGCAATTTTGGCACGTGCCGGTCGCAAACTCAATAAGCGTTATGCATCGCCCATTTTTGACGGTGTAGGTTTGCAAGATATAGAGGAAGAGTTGAAGAAAGCAGGATTACCTGCCAGTGGTAAAACACAACTCTATGATGGTGGTACCGGAGAGAAATTCGACCAAAAGGCTACCGTGGGAGTTACCTATTTCTTGAAGTTAGGGCACATGGTTGATGATAAGATGCACGCCCGTTCTATTGGTCCATACTCATTGGTTACTCAACAACCTCTCGGAGGTAAGGCGCACTTTGGAGGACAACGTTTCGGAGAGATGGAGGTTTGGGCACTTGAAGCGTTTGGTGCCGCTCACATCCTTCAAGAAATTTTGACTATAAAGAGTGATGACACCGTGGGACGCTCTAAGGCATATGAGGCTATTGTAAAAGGTCTTCCCATGCCAACACCCGGAGTCCCGGAATCTTTGAATGTACTTATCCATGAGCTGAAAGGGTTAGGTCTCAGTCTCAAGTTAGATTAATAAGTTAAAGTCTGTTCGCTATATATGGCTTTCAAAAAGGATAATAAGATAAATAGTAACTTTTCCAAGATAAAAATTTCTCTTGCTTCTCCGGAAGAAATAATAGAGAATTCTTATGGAGAGGTTACCAAGCACGAGACGGTAAGTTATCGTACACTCAAACCGGAGCGAGATGGTCTTTATTGTGAACGCATTTTCGGACCCGTAAAAGATTACGAGTGCCACTGCGGAAAGTATAAAGGCAATAAGTATAGGGGGATTACCTGTGATCGTTGTGGGGTAGAGGTTACTCAAAAGATGGTTCGTCGCGAGCGTATGGGACATATCGCCCTACAAGTACCCGTTGTTCATGTATGGTATTCTCGCTCTACTCCTAATAAGATTGCTTATCTGTTGGGATTGTCTTCAAAGAGTTTGGACTCGATTATCTACTATGATTCTTATGTTGTGCTCCAACCGGGAGTTTTTCAATGTCCCGAAGGAATAGACCCCACAACAAAGGATGAGTCTAATCGTCCCCTTTACGTTTCTAAGGGAGATTTGATTTCCAACGACGTGTATGAAAACTTTGTTTCACGTCTTTATGATCAACATGCGGGTAACGATTCCTTGGATAACTCGGATCCTAACAAGTTCATTGCAAAGTCCGGAGCCGATGCTATCTACGATATGTTGGCGAATTTGGATCTTGATGCCTTGGCAGATGAACTTCGTCATAAAGCGCAAACCGAGACGTCGCAACAACGTCGGGCCGATGCACTCAAGAGATTGCCCGTGGTTGAAGCTTTCCGTGCTTCAAAGGATGTAAATCGTCCGGAGTGGATGGTGTTGAAAGTTGTACCTGTAATACCGCCTGATTTGCGTCCTCTTATGCCTTTGGATGGCGGACGTTTTGCCACCTCGGATTTGAATGACCTTTATATACGTGTCATTACTCGTAACAATCGTTTGGCAAGAATGATCGAGGCAGATGCTCCCGAGGTTATTAAGCGCAATGAGAAGCGTATGTTACAGGAGTCTGTCGATGCTTTGTTCGACAATTCTCGCAAGGCAAGTGCCTTAAAGAGCGATAGCGGTCGTGCCCTAAAGTCTCTTTCGGACAGCTTGAAAGGAAAACAAGGGCGTTTCCGTCAAAATCTTTTGGGTAAACGTGTCGATTATTCAGCTCGTTCTGTGATTGTTGTCGGTCCGGAATTGAAGATGAATGAATGTGGTTTGCCGAAAGATATGGCAGCAGAACTTTACAAACCATTTGTGATGCGCAAACTCATTGAACGAGGTATCGTGAAGACTGAGAAGAGTGCTAAAAAGATGGTAGATCGTCGTCAGGATGCAATGGTTTGGGAGATTCTCGAAAATGTGATCAAAGGTCATCCTGTGTTGTTGAACCGTGCTCCGACATTGCACCGTTTGGGTATTCAGGCTTTCCAACCCAAGTTGATCGAAGGCAAAGCTATTCAGCTTCCTCCTCTCTCTTGTGCCGCTTTTAATGCCGACTTTGATGGAGACCAAATGGCGGTACACCTTCCTTTGGGCAATGAGGCGATTGCAGAGGCTCAGCTTTTGATGTTGGCTTCACATAACATTCTTAACCCTGCCAGTGGAGAGCCTATTACAGTGCCTTCTCAAGACATGGTGTTAGGACTGTATTATATATCCAAGTTCCGTAGCCTTAATGAAAAGGAGCTTCAGCTTGCTCAAGAGGTTAAGGAGAAAAAACGTATAGAAACTGTTTATTATAGCTCAGAAGAGGCATACATTGCCTTTGACAATAAGCGTGTGGATTTGCATAAGCCGATTAAGGTTTATGTCCCCAATGCCACAATTGAAAATGGAGAGCCCCAGCGTGGTTTGGTAGAGACTTCTGTCGGACGCCTTATGTTCAATGATTTGGTGCCCATGGAGGTCGGGTTTGTGAATGAGTTGTTGGGTAAAGGCTCTCTTAAGAAGATCATCAAGAAGGTTTTGAAGGTTTGTGGCGTTGCTCGCACGGCTCAATTCTTGGATGATATTAAGAATTTGGGGTATCGCATGGCTTTCTTGGGAGGTTTGTCTTTCAACTTGCAGGATGTACTTGTTCCTGCAGAGAAAGAAGGCATCATCAAGGAAACGACAGCCAAGGCTGATGAAATCGTTTTTGAAAATCTTAGCGGGGCTTTGGACAATCAAACGCGCTATCATAAGATTGTTGAGTTGTGGTCTAAAACCACTGACCAATTATCAAGCCTTGTTATGGAGCGTTTCAAGTCTGATAACGATGGCTTCAACAGTATTTATATGATGTTGGATTCGGGAGCACGTGGTTCGAAAGAACAGATCCGTCAGTTGGCAGCTTTGCGTGGTTTGATGGCAAAACCGCAGAAAAGTGGTTCGGAAGGAGGAGCTGTTATTGAAAACCCGATTACCTCGAACTTCCTCGAAGGTCTTTCTGTGTTGGAATACTTCATCTCAACCCACGGAGCACGTAAGGGACTTGCCGATACTGCATTGAAAACTGCCGATGCCGGATACTTGACTCGCCGCTTGGTGGATGTTTCGCATGATGTTATCATAAATGAGGTTGATTGTGGAACCCTGAGAGGTATAGAAGTATCCGAAGTGGTGGATGAGAATGATGTGGTAGTTGCTTCTCTTTCGAGCCGCATTGTGGGACGTACTTCTCTGCGTGATATTTATACCACGACAGACTTGCGCGACCCGAACCGACGTCTCATCGTTGCTGCGGGAGAAGAAATCCGTGAAAAGCAAGCCGAGGAGATAGAAGCTGCGCACATCAAGACTGTGGAAATTCGTTCAGTCTTGACCTGCGATTCGAAAACAGGTGTTTGTGCGAAATGTTATGGGCGTAACTTGGCGACCAATCGTCTTGTACAACAAGGTGAGGTGGTAGGTGTTATTGCAGCTCAATCCATTGGAGAACCGGGTACTCAGCTCACTCTCCGTACTTTCCATGCCGGAGGGGTTGCAAGTAGTGAGAATACCAACCGAGAAATTGTCGTTAAGGAGGGTACCGGTATCATTGATTACAGCTTCGATTTGCGAGTTGTTGAATTGGAAGAAAAAGGTCTTTCCGTTGTTACCAGCCGAGAGTCTGAAATCTATATTCTCAACGAAGAGACCGGTCAGATCTTGAAAAAATACTCTTTGCCTTACGGTTCAATCATTTCTTACAAAAAAGGAGATAAGGTCAAAGAAGGAGATAAATTGGCAGAATGGGATTCTTTCAATACCGTATTTATTGCAGAGAAAACAGGTCGTCTTGTCTTTGAGGGATTGGAGGAAAATATCTCTTATAAGACTACGGTAGACTCTATGTCCGGCTATCAAGATATTATGGTAACGGAATCTAAAGATCACCGTTTGGTACCTACTCTCATGATTAAGGACGAAGAAGGTAATACCCTGCGCTCTTATTCATTGCCCATAAACTGCCACTTGATGCACGATCCGAAAAGAAAGGACATCATGGTGCGTCAAGGAGATCATCTCTATAAAATTCCTCGTGTTTTGGCGAGTGCGGGGGATATTACTGGTGGTTTGCCTCGAGTACAAGAGCTTTTTGAAGCTCGTAATCCGTCCAACCCTGCGATATTGTCTGAGATAGACGGGGTTGTGACCATTGGTAAGCTCAAACGTAATAATCGTGAGGTGATTGTTACCAGTAAATTGGGAGAAGAGCGTAAATACTTGGTTCCCGTTACGAAACACTTGCTTGTACAAGATGAGGATATTGTTCGTGCCGGAACGCCTCTTTGCGATGGAGCCATTACTCCTGCGGATATTTTGGCGATTAAAGGTCCTACGGCTCTCCAAGAGTATATTGTAAATGAGATCCAGGGGGTATATCGCAAGCAGAACGTTACCATTAACGACAAGCATTTTGAAGTGATTGTTCGCCAAATGATGAGAAAGGTAGAGATTTTGGATCCGGGAGATTCTCTTTTCCTCGAGCGTCAGATGGTGGATAAACAAGACGTTGCAGAGGAGAACGATCGCTTGTGGGGAAAACAAGTTATCTTGGATGCCGGAGATTCTACCTCTTATAGACCGGGTGCTATCCTTACAGCACCTCAGGTGCGTGATGAGAATAGTTCTCTTGTTCGTCGTGGTTTGACTCCGATGCAGGTACGTGATACAATTCCGGCTACCAGTTGTCAAGTTTTGCAAGGTATTACAAGGGCGGCGCTGCAAACAAAGAGCTTTATGTCTGCTGCTTCATTCCAAGAAACGACCAAGGTACTCAACGATGCCGCAATCAATGGTAAAGTTGACTACTTGTTAGGATTGAAGGAGAATGTGATTTGCGGACACCTGATCCCGGCAGGAACGGGTATGAGAAAGTTTAACCACATGGTGGTTATGCCTAAGGAAGTGTATGAACATTCTCAAAAGGAAAAGGAACAAACCGGTCATGATGTTGAATACATGGCTCAGGTTATGTCAGAAGAGAGTACCTCTTCCGAGGCTTAAAAATAAGGCAGAGTTATTTGTTTAGTGAGTGGCGGGATAGAGCTTTGGTTTCTATCCCGCCACTCTTGTTTTGTGTGCTTTGCAGTAAATTCTCTTCAAAATAAAGCGATAAACTTCTTCTTTTTCAGGAGATTGTTGAATGCTATCAAAGTGAAAATTGATAGCATGGAATTTCTGATTTTCTTGCCATCAAAATCCCATTTGATTGCATTCATTATCGAGACTGTATTGAATGCTTCATATTGTCCGAGGAGGGAGACACAAACGAAAGTACTTTGCTTCGTATCGGATAGAGAGAGTATTGTTGCAACGAAAAAAAACACCTTCCATCTTGAAATAAGATGGAAGGTGTTTTCAAATAGAATTAAATGAAATTATGAAAACAAATTAATCCTCTCAGGCTTGATGTTTGAAGAGTGCATCGAATTCTTCCATCGAAACCTCCTTTTCCTCAAGAGTGATCTTTTCTGCAACGTT
>JBGZIN010000055.1:0-4404 GCA_041848345.1 Porphyromonas sp. | reverse complement strand
TCTGTCCATCACACCATAGATAAGGTAGAAAAGAAGCCCCACACAGAGCAAGAGACAAGAGACTATTACAGGCATCTGTACCCCTCCCGAACGCTCGGCAATAATCGGAGAGAGACGGAAAACGGCAAACACTCCCAAGCGAGCGATCCCCATCTCTATACCCATCGCCAAAGCCATTTCTTTTCCGTGGAACCACTTCACAATGGCGCGAGAAACAGTTACTCCACCCATCTCGCATCCACAACCAAAAATCATAAAGCCCAAGCATGCCAGTTTGGCAGAAGGAGGCACTTCGGTCCAGAAGCTGTCCAACAAGGAGAAGCCGAAGCCCCCTGCATTGAATGTTTCACTCAAGGCATATACCTTTATCAAAGCTCCCGCAACCATCAAACTCCCCGAGAGGATTGCCGAGAAGCGAACACCCATCTTGTCCAAAATAATTCCGGCAAAGATGAGGAATAAGAAAAATACGTTGAGAACGAACTCGCTACCTCCATAATAACCAAACACAGTATCGTCCCAATGGAAGGGAGCATCTGCCAACATGGATTTAAGTGGAGAGAGCACATCTACAAACATGTAGGCAAAAAACATGGTTAGTGCGATCATAATCAGCACTGCCCAGCGTGCAAAAACGTTGTCGCGCAACGACTTTTGAATTACTTCTGTCATAAGACTTATTCTATTGTTTTGAATGATGAATTATTGATATTCACAAGTTGTGGGTAATATGTTTTCAGTATCTCGGCAACTACGTAATTGCTGCCACCAACATAGACCATATCATTGGGTTTCGCCTCTCGGAGCACTGTCTCAAAACCTGCTTCCATAGTTGTATGGGCGGTGCCCGACAATCCCAAATCGACGGCATATTCGAGCAACTCTTGAGCCAGTAACCCTCGTTCCGAAGGAGGAGTAACAAAATGATACTTTGCCTCCCGAGGCAATAAAGAGAGTACTTTGCGCCAATCTTTGTCTGCCACCATCCCGAAGAGGATATGCAAAGTGTCATATTCCTCCAGGGCAATCTGCCGCACTACCGAAACGATACCCGCCTCATTGTGCCCCGTATCGCAAAAGATCCGAGGCGAAGAAGAGAGTTTTTGCCAGCGTCCCAACAGACCTGTTTTCTCTATGACGGAGGCAAAACCTTCCCAAACAGCTTCTTTCGGGAAAGCAAATGCTTTGCTCTTTTCAAGCACAGAGAGTGCGGTCAAAATGGTACGTGCATTCAGATGCTGCGCCGCTCCGCCCAATTGAGCAAAGAAAGAACCATAGTCTCGGCTGTACAAATAGATACCGTCGGCTCTGTCTTCTGAGTCAAGCAAGGCTTTTTCCTCCTCGGCAAAATAGATCGGTGCGGAGAGTTCCTCCGCTTTTTGGGAAAAGATAGAACGGGTCTCTTCCGTGGTTTCTCCGATGACCACGGGTCTGCTTCTTTTGATAATCCCTGCCTTTTCGACAGCTATTGCCGACAAAGAGTTACCCAAAAACTGCGTGTGGTCGGGGCTGATATTCGTTATAATCGAAAGCTCGGGTTCGATGATATTGGTACTGTCCAAGCGACCTCCCATACCGACCTCAACAACAGCGACATCCACCTTCTGCTCTGCAAAATGACAGAAAGCCATCAATGTGGTCAATTCAAAAAAAGAGGGAGCATATTGCTCCAACAAAGGACGCATTCGCGCCACAAAATCGACCACAAATTGCTCAGAAACGGATATTCCATCGATGCGTATCCGTTCTCTAAAATCGACCAAATGGGGCGAGGTGAAGAGCCCCGTTTTGTAGCCTGAAGCCATTAAAACAGCCGCCAAAGTGCTCGAAGTGGACCCTTTCCCATTAGTTCCCCCCACGTGAATGGTTCGAAATTTTTTGTGCGGATTACCCATAACCTCTGCCATGGCAATCACTCGTTCCAAACCGGGTTTATAGGCTTTTGCTCCGATTTGTTGGAAACAAGGGGTGGCAGAGAAAAGGTACTCTATGGTCTCTTGATAAGACATCAGATCGTTCAACGAACTATTGTTTGCTTTCTATCGGGACCCACGGAAAGAATGGTAATGGGTAGTTCCAATTCCTTTTCCAAATAGGCGACATAAGCCAAAAACTCCTTAGGCAAGTCTTCTTCTCGCTCATAGGCTGTCAAATCGCATTGCCATCCCGGAAGCGTGTCATACACGGGTTCTATGCTTTGATCTATGGTGTAGGGGAAATCACGTGTCTCCTCGCCATTTATTTTGTAAGCACGACAAGCCTTGATGGAGGCGAAAGTATCCAACACATCGCTCTTCATCATAATCAACTTGGTTACACCGTTTATCATGATGGTGTAGCGGAGAGCCACCAAATCTATCCAACCGCAACGACGAGGACGCCCCGTCACAGAGCCGAATTCATGCCCTCGCTCTGCCAGAAGTTTGCCCGTTTCGTCAAACAATTCCGTAGGGAAAGGTCCCTCACCCACACGAGTGCAGTAAGCCTTGAATATGCCATACACATCTCCTATCCGATGGGGGGCTATACCCAGCCCTATGCAACTGCCGGCACAAACGGTATTGCTTGAGGTTACAAACGGATAAGAACCGAAGTCTATATCCAACATGGAGCCTTGCGCCCCTTCTGCCAATATCTTTTTGCCTGCTCGAAGTGCCTCATTGATGGCAAACTCACTATCCACAAAGCGAAAAGAGCGCAGATACTCAACAGCTTCAAAGAATACTTTTTCCACCTCCGTAAGGTCGGGAATTGCCACACCCATACCACGCAATTGGGAGATATGACGCTCTTTGGCTCTCTGATAACGCTCTTGAAAATCAAATTCAATATCTCCAATGCGCAGTCCTCGACGAGCCACCTTGTCGGTATATGTGGGACCTATCCCCTTGCCCGTGGTGCCGATCTTTGTTGCTCCAAGAGCCACTTCTCCCGCAGCATCGAGCAGTCTGTGAGTGGGCAAGATCAAATGCGCCTTGCGAGATATAACCAATCTTTCGGTGAGTTTATGCCCACATTGGAGCAACCCCTCTACCTCTTCTCTAAAAAGAACGGGGTCCAAAACGACCCCATTGCCGATTACATTGATTTTATCTCCCTGAAAAATCCCTGAAGGGATCGAACGCAATACATATTTTTGTCCTGCAAACTCGAGGGTATGACCTGCATTCGGACCGCCTTGAAAGCGAGCCACCATATCATAATCGGGGGTTAAAACATCCACGATTTTACCCTTTCCCTCATCTCCCCACTGGAGTCCCAGCAGTACATCAACCTTTCCCATACAGTTATTTCTATTTTGATGCTTGTTTTTCTGATTGTAATGATCCATTTTTCTTATCGGACAATGCCTTTAATCTTTGGGCGCATTCCTCGCAATTACCCAAGGTGATCACGATAGACTGACGTTTTCGAAAACGTGGCGGATTGAGCAACTGCAATCGACGAATAAGCGACGATTGTCTGTAATAATTGACCTTGCCACACTCCGAGCAGAAAACCAACGAGTAGCCCTCGCACCGCCATGCAAAGAGATACACTGCCGCATTGCTCCTTGCCAAGCGGATCAACACGCCGCAACGACTCAACAAATCAAGCGTTGTGTACACCGTGCTTCGGCTCACTGCATAGCCCACTTGCTTCATTTTTTCAAACACCGTATCTGCGTCAAAAGGCTTGTCCATCGGGTAAATAGCCGACAATATCTTAGCCCGACCTTGGGTCGGCTTAAGACTGCAAGCAAGCAAATAGGCATCCATAACCTGCTCTAATTCAAGTATGGAAGGTTTCTTCTGCATAAAACTATCCAGGCATCCATGATAACCTGCACAAAGATACACCCTTTTGATGAAACTCTTAAATTTTCACATGGGAAAAGTGCCTCCTTTTGCCTCGAAAAAGAGTTTGCGTCATTGGTGTAAAGTAAGCTCTTCTATTTTAGGGTTATCTCTGTCTTTATCGGCACCACTCCCTATTCTCCATCTCTGTCAATCTTTTCATTTGCCCTTGGAGCGCACTACCCTACATCTGAAGTAGAGAATAATTGTATGCATTCAACGGACAATTTGTATGCATACAAACGCAAAAATGAATGCATGTAAAAATGATTTTACATGCATACAAAATAGAATTTGGATGCATACAAATTTGTCTGTCGAATGCATGCAAATTTACCTCCCCCAAAGACTCTTCTGAATATTCAAAGCACGGAGGATATCGATCGAACCCTAAAAAGGCGTACAAATCCCTATAAAATAACTGGTTACAAACACGCTATGACAAGCGGTTTATTGTTGTAAAGAAGTAAGATCCACAGTATAGGTAATGAGGGATAAGCTCTCTTTTTGAAGAAACATTATCATATAAATGGGTACATAAAGCACTCTACCGGAGCGTTTCAAGTTA
>JBGZIN010000054.1:0-12889 GCA_041848345.1 Porphyromonas sp. | reverse complement strand
ATGTATGCAGGATGAGCATAGTAGGGAGGCACTATGTGAAGCGATGTTTGTGGAAATTGACGAGCGAAAAGTTGCGGCAATGAACCCAGCGAAGCATAGTAGGAGCCGAATGTTTGATGCGGAAAGAGGGGTAGGAGAACGATTTGTTCTACCGCTTTTTCCGCTTTTACTTGCTCAATGAGTCTCTTGAGGTCTTCTCCGCAATACTGCATGAAAGAGAAAATGCGCCATTGGTCTGTTTGGTTTTGGAGCCTCTTTTTGAGTTGATTAAGGTATAATCGCAGGGGCATTTCACCGTCGAAGAGCGAAGCCAACCGTTGATAACGAGCTTGAGAATGCTTTATTTTATGCGGGATGATGATGCCTCGGGTGAGGAGATAGCGAAAAGGTTGTGGGATGGAAACGACTCGCTTGTCGCCTAAAAAGCATTGCAGGTACTTTTTGACGGCAGGCAGGGTACTGTTCTCAGGCGTTCCTATGGAGCAGAGAATAAGCACTTTCATAGCGTGTCGTATTTCTTTTTATTGCTTATTTTCAGGTTGTACTTGTCCGTGGAGCAAGTGATAATTTATACCGGTTGCCGGACAAACGGCTTTTCCTTCGTCCGAAAAGAACAATCGTTCGCCTGCGGCACTTACCCATCCGATTTGTCGTGCCGGATTACCTGCAACCAAAGCATAGTCTGCTACCTCTTGTGTAACCACGCTGCCCGCGCCGATTAAGGCATATTGCCCTATTGTGTGTCCGCAAACCAGCGTGGCATTGGCACCGATGGAGGCTCCTTTTTTTGATCAACGTGGGGCGAAATTCCTCCTTGCGTTCGATAGCGGCTCGTGGATTGATCACATTGGTAAAGACAGCCGAGGGACCGATAAAAACGTCGTCTTCGCATACAACGCCCGTGTAGAGCGATACATTGTTTTGCACTTTGCAGCCGTTGCCCAGCCGTACCTTGGGTGCGATGAAAACATTTTGCCCTATGACACAGTTGTTGCCAATGAAACTACCGCTCATAATGTGGCAAAAATGCCATATCTTGGTACCATTGCCAATGAAAACTTCCGGGTCGATGATACTGGACGGATGTACGTAAAACTCCATATGCTTAGGTGAAAAATTGTCGTATTGCAGCGATTATTGTGTCTTGTGTATCGGTCGTGATCTCCGAATCGATGGGCAGCGAGAGCACTTCTTGTGCCAATCGTGTGGCTTGCGGTAACGATTTTCCCTTGTTGTGCGATGGATTAAATGCTTTTTGTTCATGAAGAGGGATGGGGTAATAGACCATCGAAGGGATGCCTTTCTCGGCAAGGTGCTGTTTGAGAGCATCTCGTTTTTCGGCAATTTGCAGCGTGTATTGGTGATACACATGGCTGCTATACGGCACCTCCTGCGGAACGATAATCCCCTTTATATCCTGCAAATGTTTTGTGTAGTAGAGTGCCGCTTGTCGGCGATGGGCATTGTAGTGGGATAAATGAGGCAATTTACACCGCAAAATGGCTGCTTGCAATGTGTCTAATCGAGAGTTACAACCGACTATTTCGTGGTGATACTTTTGCCGTTGTCCATGATTGGCAATCATGCGCAAACGCTCCGCCAAGGCATCGTCTTGGCAAAAAACAGCCCCTCCATCTCCGTAACAACCGAGGTTTTTTGATGGAAAAAAAGAGGTGCAACCCACTGTGCCCATGGTACCTGTATAGGCTTTATTGCCGTTGCTAAACGTATGCACGGCACCCAATGCTTGGGCATTGTCCTCAATTACGAACAGGTTGTAACGATGGGCGATAGCCAAAATTTCTTCCATCGGTGCGCTCTGTCCGAAGAGGTGAACGGGAATAATCGCTTTGGTGCGGGGTGTAATTGCTTTTTCGATGGCGGAGGGATCCAGGTTGAATGTGTTTGCATCCACATCTATCCACACGGGCGTTAAGCCCAAAAGGGCAATTACTTCAGCACTTGCCACGTAGGTAAAGCTCGGCACAATCACTTCGTCGCCTCGTTGCAGAGGAAGAGCCATTAAAGCAATTTGCAACGCATCGGTGCCGTTGGCACAAGGGATTACGTGCTTAGAACCGATTGACTGCGCCAACTCTTGCGCAAAGAGCGCAACTTCCTGCCCGTTGATAAAGTCTCCCCGTTGGAGCACTTGTTCTATGGCGTGGTCTATATCGGGTTTGAGACGTTGGTATTGCCCTTGCAAATCGACCATGGGTATCCTAAAGTCCATCGTTGAGTGATTAGAAAACTGTTGATGCAAAGATACTCAGTTAGTACGAAGTAGCGTAAAAAATCCCCACAAATATCTCAATGATTTAGGAGATATTGTGGGGATTAATACTTCGTGTACAAGGGTTGTTATAGTCCTATTATACGATAAGCTTGTAGTTCTTCAGCAGAAATGCTTGTAACGGGAGCTTTCCGATAAGTATCTTGAAGTCCATAAGCAGATAGTATACGTGTATTATAAATAGAATATGCCATATTTCTTCCCCTACCATCAGTGTACAAAAGAAGCTCTATTCCGGAGTAACTGGGATGGTGAGCCTTTCGGAAATTTCCTTCCTTAAGTCCATAAAAATCAATTTCTACGGGGACAGCATGGATTAGGTGAGGGGGTATTGAATCTACAGGTAAGCTAAAATCGTAAATGCTATTCACTTGTTGATTCCCCCCCCAAAGAGATTTGTAAGACCCTATTTTTATAATATCTACGTTGTAGTATTGTTGCAAAATTGAGCATAATTCCTGCGCTTTCTTATTCCAATCTTCCTCGCTATGGATAAACCAATAGTTTGCGTCATTTTCTTTAATGGGACGCAATCTTATAAGGTCTCCATGGCGAGTAGACAAAGTTACGTAGAGACTTCCAGGTTTAGAATAGTCTTCTGAAGGGTTACTTATTGCGGACAAAAAGCTTCCAGGAGGATAATACTAGCCAATAGAGATATAGATTTTGGGGGTGTAAAACTTCGAGTTAAGTGAGTTTTGCTTTATTCTTTGCTGAAAGTTCTCCTCCTTTATGTACTTATACACAGGCTCTAATCCTCCATCTTGCACAAAGTCTACAAAGGTATGGCTTGAAGCATCATCGGTAAGGGATTGCAACCATGGAGTGAAGTTCACGGAGACTCCCTCTTTAGGTTCTTTTGGAGAGGAGAAATTCATAGAATGGTTTTTTCCGCCCACATAGTTGTAGGAAATAGCGATTATACTAAAATTATTCTCAGCAACTTTTTTTGCATTCTCATTGTGATTGAAGGATAAAGAACCAGAGTCTCCGTCATTTGCAGGCTTTAAAGAAAAACTGAGGTAGTCGGACAATGATTTATGTATATCTATTGAAGCATTTTTTCTTTCTGCATAAAGTAGGAGATTCGCACGCCCTCCCTGATAAAATCCCGATATGAAAGTTTGGCTATAGGTGTCAAATAAATGACTCATCGGAACATTGTATAGGTTGGCAAGAAAGTCTTGATCGAGAAATCTCGTTGCAATACTTTGATAGTTTTTCTCGCTGGGGACTATAAAAATTTTGTCTCCGGCGTAGTTTACGCGAGCCCATGCGAAAGCCCGCTCTGAACTATAGGAGAAAACTAGATTGAAAATATTACCAAACTTACCCTCGATGCCTATGCTAAATAGCTTAGGTAAATTGAACCCGATATTCAAGGTTCCGGAGTATTGTCTTTGAAGGTTGTTTTGCAGACTTTCTTTACTGTTGAAAACTATATAACTTCCTTCCGAGCGATTTCTTTTGAGCCGTTTTATGATGTCGGATTTCTTTTCCATTTTCTCATAATCAAGAATGGGGTATCCGAAAAATCTGTCTTCGCCTATGAGTTCCCTTTCCGGATGAATTGACAATCCTAAAAAAGAGAGATTTTGTATTGCTCTCAAATTGTTTTTGCCACTTAGATGCATATCTTCTTTAGGTAAGGAAAGAATGATTGTATCTTTATCGGGACGACGGTGTAAATATTCCACATTTTCCCCTTCACTATCACGGAAGGAACCCTCTATGGATTGTTTTGAGCAACTTAATAATAAGAGAGCTGAAACAGCTGCTAATACTACATTGAAATTTTTCATGATTGTATTGTACCTCTTTGTTATATTATACTTCTCTTTTTGCATCTGTATTTTTATGGCTGCCAAACTCTGTACAGCGTGGTATAATCACTCTTGTCTCCCATCTCAGGATCCTGCTTCATTGTGATTTTGTCTTCTGTGTAGGTAAAGATAATCCAATCTGCATAGAACAATTGAATCTTGTTCACAAAGTTCGACCCATTGAAGTACCGCTTGTTTCGTTTATAACGAAACGTTTCACTTCTGGAGGAAGGATCTCGAGGTTCTCCCTCCAAGATGTTGTAAGCACCGAATGCGGTTTCTGTTTCTTTATTGGAGGGGGGGTAGAAAGTTACCGCAACTTGCAGCTCTCTGTAGCCAAGAGTATTTTCATCATATTGATGATATACCCCTCTCCATGTGGTTCCTGCTAGATCGAAATCTTCAAAAGTCCCCTTTTCTACTCTCTTTTGGCATCCACCTCCGATGCCAAGCATAAGGAGCAAAGCAAACGCCCCTATCCATTCAAATAGTCTTTTCCGCATAGAAACAATATATTTATTTTTTTTACTGCCACAAATATAGATAAAAATAACATATAAAACAAGTGCAAGTAAGTGCAATTGTTAAAGGTGCTGTGCTGCGAAATGTTGTTTTTGTTGCTCCCCGGCAACGTAGCAAACATTTTGCTACTTTTGAGACAGAGATTGAGAATAGGAAATATACACAGACCCGACTTATGCAAAAAGAGAGATTGACCAAAAGCGAAGAAGAGCGGCTAATAAACCTATTGAGGGAACGTTTCGAGGGCAACAAACATCGTCATCCCGATATGGAGTGGAAGCCTGTGGCAGAGCGTTTGCAAGCCGATGCACATAAACTTTGGACGTTGTACCGCATGGAAGAAACGGGGGGCGAACCCGATGTAATAGCCCATGATCCCATTCGAGGAGCCTATTGTTTCTGTGATTGCGCCCGAGAGTCGCCCAAAGGGAGGCGCAGTCTTTGCTACGATGCCGCAGCGTGGCGTTCCCGAAAAGAGCATAAGCCGGTCTCTTCTGCCGAAGAAGTTGCCAAGGAGATGGGCATTGATTTACTCACGGAAGAGGAATACATTCTGTTGCAGAGCGTAGAGAGCGTGGATGCCAAGTCCTCCAGTTGGATACGCACGCCCGAGGCAATGCGTTCTTTGGGTGGTGCGCTTTTTGGCGATTGTCGCTATGGGCGCGTCTTTTTCTACCATAATGGAGCCGAGTCGTACTACTCGTCGAGAGGTTTTCGAGGGTTGATTTGGGTGTAGTAATACCACCTTCCACCAATGAGTTCGCATACAAGAGAAAGTTTGTATGCATACAAACTCAAAAATGAATGCATACAAAATAGAATTTCTATGCATACAAATTGTCAATTGAATGCATTCAATTTGAAATGGTAGTGGAAATAAGACGTGGGCTTGTTCGTAATCTTTTGCTGTTCTGTTTGTTATGAATAAACAAGCAATCCTGTTAAACCGGCAATGGCAAGCAAAGGAATGGGGGGAATCCAGCGTTTGATGGCAATAACAAACACCGCCAAAAAGATGGCGATACTGTTCCAATCGGGGAAAATATCGCGTACCAACAGCTCGTCCCATGAAAAATCGTACAGAGCCTTAGGGTCGAACATCAATAGCAATGCCGCAGAGGCAATCAATCCCACCGTAGCCGGGCGCAATCCGTCAAAGGCAGCTTTTATCCAACGGTTGCCGCTGACCTTGCGCAGTAGCAGGGAAAGTCCGAATACCAATAGAAGCGAGGGGAGTGATACCGCCGTGGTGGCGAGTATGGAACCCCATACAGAGTCGGTAACTTTATACCCCACATATGTTGCACTGTTGATACCAATAGGTCCCGGTGTCATCTGACTAATGGCGACAATATCGGTAAACTCGCCCGATGTAAGCCATTGATGCTCCGTTACGATCTCGTCTTGAATGAGCGACAGCATGGCATATCCACCTCCGAACCCGAAGAGCCCGATCTTGAAAAAGACCCAAAATAACTGCCCGTAGATCATACCTTACCTCCTTTCTTCAGCTTTGCTTGGATGCCCATGCCGTAGAGAATGCCCCCGAGAGCGGCAACGACGATGATAACAATGGGCGATATGCCCCAAAACCATACCAACAGAGCCACTGCAATGGGTATTATGAGCATTCGTTTGGGTAGTGCCATTTTGTGCCAAGTGGTGTACACGGGGAGTGCTATCAGAGCAACCACCGCCGGTCGTATCCCCTGCATAATAGCTACAACGTAGCGATTGTCTCGGATATTTTCAAAGAAAAGGGCTATTGAGAGCAGCACCAAAAAAGAGGGTAGAATGGTACCCAATGCGGCAATGATGCCTCCACGAAAGCGATCCAACCGATAACCGATGAAAAGCGACATGTTTACCGCAAAAACGCCGGGCAAGGATTGAGCGAGAGCAAATAGGTCTAAAAACTCCTTTTGATCCAACCATTTATTGCGTTCCACCACCTCATGTTCGATAACGGGAAGCATGGCGTAGCCTCCTCCGAAGGTGAAAAGCCCTATTTTGAAAAAGGTGTAGAAGAGTCGAAAGAGCATATTCATCAGTTGTTTGCATCTTGCACATCGGGCATTTATTGAGGTTATATACTCCGCAATAAGTCCGATGCGTCGTTCTTTTGTCGGATTAAAAATAGGAAAAAAGAGGGGACAAAAAAAGGTTGTCCCCGAAATATCTTCGGAAACAACCCTTGCTGCGAGAGAATAACTCCCGTTGTTTCTGCCTACTGTTTAGAAACGATTACGTGCCGATCGCTTACTGCTCGTCGTTTTAGGTGCCTTCGGAGCCTTGGGAGCTTTGGGCGTCTTTGGAGCCACTACCGTGCTATTCGCTTTTTGTTGTTGGCGTCGTGCACGTGCCGTTTCGCCCACCTTGCTCTCCTTTGTAGCTTCTGCTGTGGTTATTGTTTCCTCTTCGGCGGGTGCATTTTGGCGTTGCCAAAGAGCTTTTTCAAAGGACGTAAGTTCGTTTTCGATCCGTTCACGCTCCTTTTGCAGAGAGTCGGGGGTGGGGCAGTATTGTACCAAAGCTCGTCCCAAACGGTTGCGTGTCTTGTAAATATCGCCCTTATACAGACGCATTCTGAAGTAGTTATCCATGGTCGATTGCATGGCGTTGTTTACATCGCTGAGCATAACGGGTAGGGTGGACAGATAGGGGCGGATGCTTTCATAGGTAACCCAAAAAAGCGGTAGGCGGAGGGTTTCTTCCAAGTCGCCCGTATCGTAGAGTATGGGGCACAAAGCCAAAACTCGTGTGTCAATGCTCCCACGGATAGGATCGAAGTAGTACTCCTCTTTGATAAAGTATGATTTGACCAAATCGGAGGGTATATCGGCAGGAGCTATCGTGTAGCGTCCGGCACCCTCCACGGCATTATTCTCGGTATAGAGTATGCCGAAACGATCCAAAAACTCGCCAAACTTGAGTTCGTGTTGGGCATCGAGCAGTTCATTGCCATCAATGTAATCGTAGGCTTTGATTGATCCCTTTGCCAATAATCCAAAGATCGTGGAGAAGAGATTTTGCTCCTCTTGCGTAGGGCGAGGGGGATAGTAGAGAGCTGTGTTTGCCATACTATCGAGATTTAATTCACGGTAGATAATCCTTTTCCAAGGGGCATTACTGCTGTCATTCTTGAGCCTTTTGTTCAGCTCTTGCGCTCTTACGGAGAGTTCTTGTCCCTTATCTTCCGTATCGGTTGCCTTCTTGCGAATGGAAGTCGCTCTACGCACTATCGACGCTTTGCCGTCTCTATTGGGTATCGTTACAGAGTCGGTTTGAGCCGTGAGGGTAGAGACAGGCAGCAATGCCAAAAGCAAAGCCACTATTTTTATGCTGATATTCTTCATCTTTTATGGGAGAAAGTCTATTTTACAATTACTTCAATGGGGGGAATTTTACGCTCTATGCCATCGGGACCTCGGGCAATAACTTCGCTGATGTAGAAGCGTTTGCCACGAGACAGAGAACGTATGCTGTTGATCTGTCGCTCTGAAAATCGGTCTCCATTGGAAACTTCGGGAATGGCATTGCCCATCTGATCGAAAAATGTGAGCTGGAAGCGCACCACCGAATAGGATACCTCCAAGATATCATCGTCAATAGCCGCCTGAATGCCTTTGGCAGAGAGTAAATCCTTTTTGGAGAGTGATCCGCCTTTGAAGCGTTTGGTTGCTCCGTTGGCATCTTGGTATTCAATGAAAGGAAGCGGATCGGGCAGAGCACGAACACGAAGTTTTTGCTCGGCTATACGAGATACTACACCATTGGTTCCCTTGGCAGAAACGCTTATCACGGCTTCCGTGCCCACTTTGGCAGGGCGTGCCACCCAGAGATTTCCCTTACGTGTGAGAGTCCCGTTGCTCATGGACACTTGCAAATGCTCCGAAGCGACGCCCGGCACAGCAATGTTTATGGGGTTGTCGATGCCGGCATAGAGTACATTCATCAAAGTGGGGGCAATCGATGCCATGGGCTCTGTTACCACGTATTGCGATGAAAACTCTCGGCGGATGGGTGTGCCGTCTCCACCTAAGGTTTCAATGTAGCCCTTGATAGGATAGGTGCCTGCACTGCCTGCCGATGCGACGAACATTCCCTTGCTGTCGGTGGAGAGTTCCCGCCCATTGACCACCACTTTGGGTTGGGCAGTGGAGTCTACGCTGCTCAGTACAATCTGTGCTCTGTATGCCCCACCCCTCATTACAATTTGGCTTTCGGGGATAACTTGAGCCTCTACTTTATTGACACGTATGTCTGATATATCGATACTGCGGATGAGCTCTTGCAGCACTTCTCCCTCTACACCTCGAATGTCTGTTTGCAACTTGGTGAGCAATGTAACGGCAGCAATTGTGGGCATATTCTCAAAAAGCGTCTCTTCCCAGCTCTTCATGCCGTCTCCCTCTGTGGAGAGGGTCTTTTCGATAGCTTGTCGTTGTGTGGGGTTAGATACGAAAGAGGCAGAGAGTGTACGGAAGAGGTCGATCCGTTTGCGTAGATCTTTTCCCAAGGGAGAGAGGGTGTTGAGGAGAACTTCGGAGGCTGCACTCATATTGTCCTTACGGTCTATATTGCGCACGTCTCCCTTGTCTCCATCGGTTTTTTGTACAATTTTGGTCTTCAACTCCTCAATGAAGTTGTAGAGCGAGTCCGCCTCTTTTTTGAGTTGCCTGCTTTTGGCGTATGCCTCCTTGGCTTTGGCAGGGTTGGCAGAATAGGCGGAGTTGAGGGCTTGCTCGGTATGTTTGTTGCGTGCCTCTGCACCTTTCAGCATGGTGTACAGGCTCTCTTCCACTTTATCAAATCCGTCCAACACCTCCGATGACACGTTTAAGGCTACCATCGCAATGAATACGAGGTACATCAAACTGATCATCTTTTGACGATTTTTATTTCCTCCTGAAATGGAAGCCATAGCTATTAGTGTTGATTATTGGGGGTAGAATATTCGTCGCGAGGAGGATATGCCTCTCTGCGTGAAGGAGCATAGGGGTCTCTTGTACCGTAGGCACTGCCATAACCATCGTAGCCACGAGGCGGAGCCATATTGACTGTCATGGCATCGAGCAGACGGGCATATACGGCATTTAGGTCTTGCAACTGACGAGCCATACGGGAGTGTTCACTGCGAAATACATTGCTTTCCATCAAACAGCCATCGTACATCTGTCCCAAACGATCCAATCCTCTGTTTATGTTTTCGATGGCATTGACCTGCCCCGTGACGTCTCTCAATTGTGCTTCGTAGGCACTATTCAACCCGGAAAGGCTGCGGTTGAGGGTTTCGATTTGCTCTTGATAGGCTTTGGTTTGCACTCCCAAAGCGTCGCTATCGACGTGCAAATTTTCCCATTGTCGAGTCATATCTGCCGTGAGCGATGCCAAACGAGAGAGTTGGTCCACGGCTTTACCCAAACGCCCTATGCTTGCTGCCAATTCGTTGATTTGCTCCTCGGAGAGGACTTCTGCCAATGGGGGTGTGGTGCCTGCCGCTTGATGGGCAGAGGTATATGTGGGCGAATAGCTTGCCCCTTCGGCTCTTCGATGTGCTTCTGAGGCACGCTCGGCAATATAGGCTCGGTGATCTTCCAGTTCTTCGAGACTCATCTCGTCATCCCGACGCAATTCGGGGTAGACGCGTTCCCATTTATAGGGTTCTTCGGTACTTTCAAACCCGGAGATGAAGAAGACGAAGAACTCGGTCATCATCCCCACGAAGAGCATTTCATCTCCAAAGGGCCAGTGCAATAGTTTGAAGAGAGCTCCGAGAATAACCACGGCAGCCCCCCAACTATATGTGATATTCAATAGGCGTTTGCCTCGAGGCGTGCTGAGGAAACGAGTGATTTTGCTGTTGGAAAAAGCCTTTTTCATTGTCTTTTCTTGCGGTATATAACGATGCTGTGTTTTTACTTACGTTTCTTTGCTTTCTTGGGAGCTTCAAAGGAAATTGCCTTGCGAACGCAGCGAAATCCTATGTAGGAGCGGGGCTTGTCTTGTTGTTCAAAACTGCGAGTGGCAGACTGCACAAAGCGAGCTACATCCTTCCAGGAACCTCCGCGTACCACTTTGCGCTGTAAGAGTATGGGATCATTTCGGTCCGCTTTGTAGTCCAACTCGGGGTTTATATCATCCACTTCTTTATAGCTTGAGGAAGAGTAGGCAGAAGTAGTCCACTCCGCCACGTTGCCCGCCATGTCATACAATCCGAAGTCGTTGGGCGAGTAGGATGAAACTTGGCTTGTGATGAGGTGCCCGTCGGCGGTGTAGTCGCCTTCTCCCGGTTTGAAGTTGCCCAAATAACAGCCTTCGGAAGAAGACATGTCATGGTTACTCCATGGGTAACGACGGTTCGAGTCGCCCTGACGAGCGGCATACTCCCACTCCGCTTCCGTAGGGAGTCTGAATTCTTCCACTACAAGACCTTCGGGGATATTCATCCCTTTGCGGAACGACTCCGAGCGCCAGGCACAGAATGCCGAGGCTTGCTCCCATGTAACCCCCACCACGGGATAATTGTCATAGCCCGGATGATTGAAATAGAGACGAGTATATTCGTCATTGGTAGAGTTGGGAAAGTCACGCACCCAGCAAGATTCGTCGGGGTAGATGGGCACGATGTAGGTATTCAAAAAGTCATATTCACCACTCAATGGTCTGTTGATGGTGGTGCGTACTACTTTGTCGTTGTCATCTATATAGGCAGTGTCTTTCGCAATCATCGGACGCTCACGATCGGCAAACACCTCTTCGGGAGCAGCCTTTTGCAACAAGAGGAGTTCTTCTCTGTATAGGGCAGCCAAGCGATGGTCGTAACGTTCATATTTATAAAGCATTTGGTTGGGGTCTAGGCGTCGTTCCTGCGTTACGGGATTGGTGTAGTAAACGCTGTTCATCGCCGCAAGTTCCCCTTCCGAAGCTCTTTTGATATTCGGGATGGGACGCGACCAATCCAAGTGCGGTGTTACAGGATCGCCAAACTTGTCTTGGGTGATTTTATAATCCGGATTGCCTCCAAAGGCGGGGTCTGCCAAACGTTCTCGGATGATGGAGTCGCGCACGTGGTAGACAAATTGCCGATATTGGGCATTGGTGATCTCAGTGCGATCCATCCAGAAAGCATCCACAGATATGGCTTTTGCCTCTGCGGGAAAGCCCCAAAGACTATCAGCTTCCGTGTGTCCGAGGACAATTGTCCCTCTGGGTACCAACACCATGCCGAAAGGCGAGGGTTCTTGCCAAGAAGTCAAGTGAGCACCGACCAATTCTCCCCCAACACTATTCTTGGGTCGAGAGGAGGCACAAGCCCACATCAGCGTTCCTACTGCGAGAAGTAATGCGCCTTGTAGGAGTTTTGAACCGTTTATTTTTATCATATGTTTGTCTCTAATCTTTTCCTTTAACGTATCTCTCCGCGCCATTATTGTAGGGTCGGGGAAAGAATTTCCACATTGTATATGTCGTTATTTTCCTTACAAAGGTAATTCTGCTTGGGTGGAGTGTGGCAAAAGGGCTACAAAAGCCGCACACTTTTGGAGCGAGCCGACTTGTTTTTTTGTCTGTTCATGGGGATCAAGTAGGTGAAAACGATTTCATGACTGCCCCAATTGCCACCGATGAGTTCGGAGGTTGGCATCTCGAAAGCGTATCCGACGAAGAAACTGCTCCATTTCATCCCCAAATTGAACCCAGCCGCATTCAATGGGCGGTACATAACTCCCGCAAAAAAACGGTCGTCATAGGCTACTCCCAGGTTGGCATCTATGCGGTAAGATTGCAGATCACTGATGGCGAAGAGAGAGGGGTGCCAAGAAAGATGCGTATCGAGCGGACGAATGGCATAAGCCACTTGCGCACTGTAACTGCGTCGGAGGTAGAGATAGTGGAACTCATTGAAGCGGAGCTGCGGTTGGAGCAGATGTTTGGAGGCAATCCCTACGGAGAAGTTGCGTGTGCGATAGGCAACACCCACGGAGGTATCGAACGTTTTACCGCCCACTCGGGTCATGGGGATGGCGGGGTCGTTGGGGGTGAGTCCCTCGCCATCGGGGATTACAACGCCGGTTCCGTCGAAAGTGGAGGAAACGAAGGTACCTTGCACTCCTATGGTGAGTGTCCCCTTGCCGATGGGGAGCTGAAACGCATAAGATCCGCTCAGTTCGGTGTGGAGGAAGAGTCCTTTCTTTTGCCCCGAAATGGTTACACCCACACCATGGTATCGCTCTAAGAAGTTGAGGGCGGT
>JBGZIN010000053.1:0-11491 GCA_041848345.1 Porphyromonas sp. | reverse complement strand
GCTACAATGCGTTGAGCGGCTTCTTTATATCCTATGTTCTTTTCCAACAATTGCTTCAAAAAGCGAAATGCTATTGCCGGTTCCGTGGTGGTGCCGCTTTTGGATATGTATATGATGCCAAAGGTTTTTCCTTCAAGGAATGCAAGAAGGTTATGAAGATAGCCAGTATCCAAATGATGCCCGGCATACAATAGGGGAGGTGTATCATTGAGCTGCGCAAAGGGATTGGATAAAGACTCTATGACAGCTCGAGCGCCGATGTAACTTCCTCCAATGCCTATGCATACAATATGCGAACAGGAAGTACGTAAGCGATGGGCTATTGCTTTAATTGTATCAAGTGTTGCCTCGGACTGCGCAGGGAGATTTTGCCAACCCAAAAGCTCTTGTCCCTCAATATCTCGATTTTTTATCCGAGTAAGGATGGTATCTGCTTTTTGGAGTGGAAGATCTAACTCTCCCACATGGCTCAAATTCAAATCTATAATCTTAGACATACATTCCCCTCGGAGTTACTTTTATTTGAAGAGGTGAGACAGTTTAGATATGATTTTTTCGGGGTCTTTCTTGTTGTAAAGAATATCGAACACAGCATCACAAATGGGTAGATTAACCTGGTAGTGTTTGTTGATCTCTCGGATGCATTTGGTGCCAAAATAGCCCTCGGCAATCATTTCCATTTCAGATTGAGCAGCTCGCACACTGTACCCTCGCCCAATCATATTTCCAAAAGTCCTGTTCCTGCTGAATTGAGAATAGGCAGTAACGAGCAAATCGCCTAAGTAAACAGAGTCCGTAATTTCTCTTTTTATCAGGTGTACTGCATTGATGAAAGTGTTCATCTCGGCAATAGCATTTGATATTAGCACCGATTGGAAGTTGTCTCCATACTGTAATCCGTTGCAAATGCCCGCTGCAATGGCATATATGTTTTTGAGTACGGATGCGTATTGAACCCCCTCAATATCGTTCGAGGTTACACAGCTGACGAAGTCGTTGCGCAATGCTTGTGCAAAAACCTCAGCCTTTTTCAAGTCGCAGCAAGCCACTGTCAAGTAGGAGCGACGACGGCGTGCCACCTCTTCCGCATGGCAAGGACCTCCGATAACTCCAATACTTTCCCGAGGAACATCAAATTCTTCCATTAAATACTGGGAAATCAAGACATTCTCATCCGGAACAAGTCCTTTGATGGCATTTATAATGAACTTGTCTCTAAGGTTGGCTTTGCGAACTTTCTTTAGATATCCTTTTATATAAGGGGAAGGGGTTATCAAAATAATTGCATCGCAACTACGGAAGAACTTATTGATTTCTGTTTCTGTGAAGAATGTGATCTTATCCAATTCGAAATCAATAGCTTGAAGATAAGAAGGATTGTGTCCGAGGGCTTTGAAGGCTTCCACCTGTTCCGGACGACGTATGAACCAATTGATGTGTGGCTGGGAAGTCAGTATTATCTTGGCAATAGCCGTTGCCCAGCTACCACTCCCCAAAATTCCGATAGTACCGTTTTGTTTCATAGCAGTTCCTCTTTAATATTCGGACAATATAGCAAAGAGATCTTCTATAATTATTGTTGTGCCTCAACCCAAGAGGTAACTTCATCTAAGGAAGGCATTGTCAGCCCCAACTTGTACTTCTTATTGATTTCACTGATGCTTTGTAACACCTTTCCGGGTTTCTCGCCAAGGAGATTTTCCACTGTCATATAACCGGCTTTGTACAGGATAGGTACTAATTCCTCCGTGATGCCTAATCGTGCAAACAGCTCGGGTCGATCTCTTTTTACCACAACCTCGGGCTTCATTTGTGGAAAGAGAAGTACCTCTTGTATGCTTTCTTGTCCCGTGAGTAGCATAACCAAACGATCCATGCCGATACCCATTCCCGAAGTAGGTGGCATACCATACTCCAAAGCTCGGATGAAGTCTTGATCAATAAACATAGCCTCATCATCGCCTTTTTCGGAAAGTTTCAATTGCTCCTCAAAGCGTTTCTTTTGGTCTATGGGGTCGTTCAATTCGCTGTAAGCATTTGCCAACTCTTTACCATTCACCATCAATTCGAAGCGTTCGGTCAATTCCGGGTTGTTTCGATGCTCTTTGGTAAGCGGAGACATCTCTTTGGGATAGTCGGTAATAAAGGTCGGTTGGATGTAATGCTTTTCGCATTTTTCTCCAAATATTTCGTCGATCAACTTGCCCTTACCCATGCTCTCGGAAGTTTCTATATTCAGCTGCTTACACACTTCTCGAAGTTCTTTCTCGCCCATACCGCTGATGTCAATACCGGTGTGTTCCTTGATGGCATCGATCATGGTTACACGGCGGAAAGGAGGTTTGAAACTGATCGTTTTATCTCCTACCTGCATCTCCGTCGTCCCCAAAACATCCAAAGCAATGCACTCCAACATCTGTTCGGTAAAGCTCATCATCCAATTGTAGTCTTTGTAAGCCACATATATTTCCATTGCAGTGAACTCCGGATTGTGGGTGCGATCCATTCCCTCATTACGGAAGTTACGGCTAAACTCATACACTCCGTCGAAGCCTCCCACAATCAGGCGTTTGAGATACAATTCATTGGCAATGCGCAAGTACAGAGGAATGTCCAATGTATTGTGGTGGGTGATAAACGGTCGTGCAGCTGCTCCTCCCGGAATAGATTGCAGTACGGGGGTGTCTACTTCCAAATAACCATGCTCGTCAAAAAAGCGACGCATGGCAGAAAATATCTTTGTGCGCTTGACAAATATGTCTCGCACATGGTCATTGACCACCAGATCCACGTAGCGACGGCGGTAGCGTTGCTCAGGATCTGTAAAGCCGTCGAACACTTGTCCCTCTTTTGACTTTACAATGGGAAGAGGGCGAAGCGATTTGCTCAAAATGGTTAGGCTTTGTGCATGAATTGAGATTTCTCCCGTTTGTGTTTCGAAAACAAATCCTTTGATGCCGATAAAGTCGCCGATGTCAAGGCATTTTTTGAATACCACGGCATAGAGATCTTTATCTTCTCCGGGACATAGGTCGTCTCGGGTGATATAGACCTGAATACGTCCCGTACTGTCTGCCAACTCCACAAAAGAGGCTTTTCCCATGATGCGACGGCTCATTATACGACCGGCAACGCAAACTTCTCTCGGAGGATTCTGCTCCTTGTCGAAGTTGTCGATAATCTCCTTAGCCCAAGCATTTACGGGATATTCATCTGCAGGATAGGGATTTATGCCTAATTCCTTCAATTGTGCGAGACTATTACGACGAGCTATTTCTTGATCGCTGAGTTCCAATATATTCAAATCTACCATTTTTCTTATCCTATTTTTTTAGTGGTGCATGGCGTAAGATGCACCTATCTGCTAAAGTATATAGTGCCACAAAGATAGCTCTTTATTATGTCAATTCATAAACGTTGAGTTGGGGGGCTTTGAAAAGCCCCTTCTTTCTTCTCCCATTTTTTTAGTATGGGAAGTTTTTATCTCTGTGTCTTTCCGAGTTTTACGAACTTGTTGCTTTCAAAGGAATGTTGTTTTTGATAAAATATAGACCTTTGAGACTGTTTGTGTTTGTGAAATGTTGCTATATTTGCCTTATACATTTTGTAATTAAGCTAAAGAATTGTCTTTTGTATTGCAATACAGATGCGTAATAACAGATATTTGAGTTTAATAAATTAGATATTATGAATCGACTATTTACATTTGTCTTGGGAGCAATGATTGCTTTCCCTCTGTGTGGACAGACACAGAAACCGTTTCAACCTTGGGAAAAACGAGTCAGAGGTATTGAGAACGCAACTTCAAACATCCCTGAAGTGGTTGTTTTTGAAGAGCATTTCAATGCCTTTACAGCAGGATCGGAAGAGAATCCGGACTCTGAAAATTTGGGTGGATCAGGAGCCACTCAGTGGTTGATGAAGGAGGGATATACCGTACAACCCAAATGGTTTGGTGATAACATTTATCAAGCCGGAGGGGTGTGTGCACTGAAAGAGTATGAGCGAAGTTATAACGGTTCATCCTATAAGGATTATGGTTTCATCGGAACTCCGGAAACAGAGTTGTATGGAGAGATCGTCGTTACTTTCAGAGCACGGAAAATGACTGCTGCTTCCGAAGAAACCTATTTATTCCTTGTTTTGGCAGACAATGGTCAAGGATTGGAGGACTCCAATGAATATCCTCTGACCAATGAATGGAAAACGATAGAGTTTCGCTCGGATAAGGCTTCTTTCGGAAAAAGGGAAACCATTCAATTTCAAGCAAAAGAAGGTGGGGTTTTAATAGATGACATCAAAGTGGTGCGTAAGCGTACGACCATTCCCACTCCTATTGTAAACCCTGCTGTGAATACCTCGAAGACCTCTTTCAAGGCTTCATGGCAACCCATACCGGGGATAACAGATTTTCTTTTGAATGTTTACTATAAAGATTGGCCCGATAATCCGATACCGGAGGGAGTCATAACAGAAGGTTTCGATGCGATCAATGTAGATGCCAATGGAAAAATAGATCAGAATACACCCGGTTATCCGGAAGGTTGGACCATAGATTTGTCTGCAAAGGGAACTGTGGATATGGCGACCAAAACAGGAGACTACAAATCCGGTAAGCAAGCTCTTTTCTTCGATGAAGAAGGGGACTATGTTGTTTCGCCCGAGACACCTGCTCCCATGAAGGAGATCTCTTTTTGGATTAAACCTACTTCCATGATGAAGCCTTCGTCTTATCTGTGGACGCTGTTGCAAGTTGCTGTGAAAAGAGGTGATAAATGGGAGATTATTGCCAATTTATACAATGGGTTTCTGCAAAAAGATGGAGGGGTATATTCTTTCAAAGGCGATGCTTTGGGCGAGGGAGTAACTCAATTGAAACTGACTTTCTTTCAAAAGGGAGATCCTATCGAATTTTGCGTAGATGACATCAATCTTGTTTACGAATCGCAAAAAGTGCCGCGTCCTTTCTTGGAAGGGAAACTGGTTAAAGGTACCGAATTTGAAGTAACGGGGATTGATCCGGAGAAGGAATACATTTACAATGTTGTGTCCAAAGACGGGGAATTGCTCTCCCAAGCGAGCGAGACTGTTTGGGTTGATGGTATCGTCGGTACTCGTCCTTCTGCATTGTCCTCCGCTGCAGTTACCGGCAATAGTTTTACAGCTCAGTGGGACAAATATCACCATGCAGAGTGCTACAACGTAAATCTTTACAGATATGTAACCACTCAAAAAGCGGACGAATGGGTTACCCTTGTGGAGGAAAACTTTAACAAGATCACAGAGGGAACTCTCGAAGCTCCGGAGAAACCTACTCACTACACGCCACGACTTGCCTTGGCACGCGAGGGAAAAGCTACGACGGATTGGATTGCCACTTTCCCCATTTGGGCGAATGGTATGATGGGAGCCGATAAGCGAGGAGAATACCAAATGGATGCCAGTTTGCTGTGTTCTCCCGGAATGGAGTTGAGCGGAGCAAAGGGTATTTCGATCGAAGCAACCGTATATCCATTGGCAGCCTCCGATATTATTTGGGTTCTCTTAATGAAAAATCCTACTGACAAAGAAGCTCTTATGGGATATGAGTTTACCACTTCGTCTACTCCTCGAGAGAAGTTCGACATAAAGGCTGTCTTTGCCGCAGAACACTTAGAAAAAGTGGTGCAACCCGGAGAGAAATACTACATTGCCTTTTCCAGCCAAAACGGTAATGCTTTCCTCTTTGACGATGTCAAAATATCTCGACAATGCTATGAAGCGGGCGAGGAAGTCAAGCAGTATAAGAGCTATACATTCCCCACAACGAACAGCATTGAGTTTACGGGCTTAGAGGATGGTGGAACATATGCGTTCGATGTACAGGCTTACAGAATGAAAGATTTCAAAGAATTTATCTCTCTCGTTTCGGAAGAAGCCCGAGTACAACTCGTTACGTCAATCGAACGCATGGAACAAGAGGAAGGCATATTTGCCAAAGGTATGATGGGATATGTAGAGTTGGAAGTGGGCGAACTCTCCGATGTGGCAGTGTACAATATGCAGGGAGAGATGCTTTACAAAGCCTCATTGCAAGCGGGGGTTCACAAGGTGGAACTTGCTCCGGCGGCATATCTCGTAACCATTGGAGAAGTAGTAACCAAGGTGTTGGTGCGCTAAACCGTTCCACCCTTTTGGATGTTTTATCCTGAAACAAAAAGAGCAATGGTTTTCACGCCATTGCTCTTTTTGTGTGCTTACTTTTTGCTCACTCAATTGTTGGGCTTCATCCAAGACTCTTCACACAGTCGTATACCATCTATGCCCTGCACTATGGTTACATTTTCTTCGTTGATAAAATTCAGTACGCTCATGGGTGTATTTCCTTTTATAAATAATTTATACTTACTGCAATATGCCGATAAGACCTACCGTTGTGGGGTACACAAAAAGTAGCGTGGCGTTTGGCTTTTGTAAACGAGGTATTCCTTTCCATACGTTTGGGTGCAGTAACGCTCTTCTCCCAACACGACGAGGTGGGTAAATAGGATAAAAGGGAGCATGATGAGCAGCAACCAAAGTGAGGCAGATGCGATACATACGCCCAGCATTCCCACGTGAAAAGCAAGATACATGGGATTGCGAGAATAGCGGTAGATCCCATTGCAAATTGTTTTCCCCATGGGTGCCGTTCCGTAAGCATGGAATGCTGCGACAAAAACAAACAAAGAAAGAAGGAAAACAAGACCGCCCACGAAGAACCACCAAGTGCCAATTTTTAGAGGAATGAATAGGGATACAATCGGAAGAGTAAACTGTAATACCCTACATACCAAAGCATTGCGTTTGTCTTGGGGTGTGTACCAAGAGATGTCCACGGCACGTCTCCCACCTTCTCGAAATATGATCATGTAGAGTAGTTGTATCACAATGATACTCAGCGAGGGTATCCAGGCATTTAACCATCCTAACCGAAAGGTGGTGAAAAAATCGAGTGTGTTCATTGTCATTGTGTTTTCCATGGGATGTTGCGATTGGGTATATGCATTATTTCTGTTTGCAATGTTACGATGTTCTTTATTTTGTCACAATACCCAAAAGTAGGGGGCTTGTTTGCCGTATTTTCTCTTTCATTTGCTGCAGACCTCAATAGAGGTAATTTCTTTGTTGGGCGGTAATACCTTTTTCAGTTCCATTGTACTTTATGATTGTATGCATTCAATGTGAGTTTTGTATGCATTCAATCTTGAATTTGTATGCATTCAAATGAAAATTTGAATGCGATCATTTTCTTTCTGAATATGAGTGTTTTACTACATATCTCTTATTCTGCTTCTCTTTTTTTGCTCCAGAGGTTGTATATTTGCTGTTGTAATTTTTTCTTTTACACGGCGCAGAACTACTTGACGATATTCTATCAATGAATAAAACCACTTGCTCAAAAGCTCTCTTTTCAGGATTAGGCGTGGCCCTGGTTACACCTTTTCACCCCGATGGATCTGTGGACTATGAAAGTCTGGAGACCCTTGTGCATCACACTGTAAAGGGTGGGGTGGACTTTCTTGTGCTCTTTGGAACCACGGGAGAGTCGCCGACAGTTTCCCTAAGTGAGCGGCAAGACACATTGTACCGAGTGCATCAAATTACGGAAGGCAAGGTACCTATTGTATTGGGAGTAGGGGGTAATGACACAGCTCTTTTGATAGATCGATTGCGCCAATTACCCAACGAATTGCTGTCCGGCATATTGAGTGTAACTCCCTATTACAATAAGCCGTCTCAGGAGGGGCTTTACAGACACTTTGCACTCGTTGCCGAGAATACGCCCTTGCCCATTATCCTCTACAATATAAGCGGACGAACAGGGGTCGATATGAAGCCGGATACAGTGCAGCGTTTGCGTCGAGATTATCCCGATAACATAGTTGCCATAAAAGAGGCTTCGGGCAGTTTGGAACGCGTCATAGAGTTGATTGAAAAAAACGATGAGCACTTTACCGTTCTTTCGGGTGATGATTGCCTTACTCATGAGTTCATGAGAGCGGGGGCAAGGGGGGCTATCTCTGTTGTGGCCAATATCTATCCGCAATGGTCTAAGTCGATTATTGCAGATTATACCTCGCCCGAAGCTCAATACAGAGATCTTGCTCTGGCACAGTGTTATCAACAGTTGTTTGCCGAGGGTAATCCGAGCGGAGTGAAAACCTGGTTGCACTTGATGGGATATATTGCATCGCCCTCTTTACGCCTTCCCTTGGTCAATGTATCCGATACCTTGCGCGAAGAAATGCTGGTTTCCATCCAACGGTTGCAATCGCTCGAAGCCTGTTAAGCGTTTATACCGATACATGATATTGCGTCATATAGACCTTATTGCTTTCAAAAGCATAAGTACAGCCTCTTGCGATTTAGCCCCCAAACTGAATTGTTTGTTGGGGGGAAATGGCATGGGGAAAACAAACTTTTTGGACGCTATCCACTATCTTTCCATGACGCGCAGCCATCTGCACACTATCGATCGTATGGCTGTACAGCATGGTGCTGCCGAGTCGGTGATCTCTGGGACATACTTCAATCCGAGAGAAGAAACCGAGGAAACCATTGCTTTACGCATACGACCCGATGCACCCAAAGCATTGAGTCGCAACGGACGTCTTTACAAACGCCTCAGTGAACACATTGGTCGCTATCCTTTGGTAACAATATCGCCGCAAGATTATCGCTTGATACGCGGCGGTAGCGAAGAGCGGAGGAACTTTCTCGATCGGATGATTTCTCAGCAAAACGCGACTTACTTAAACTTGCTCATTCGATACGACCACGCCGTAAATCAACGCAATGTACTGCTGAGGAGTGAACAAAATGATGAGATGCTTTTCTCCGTTGTGGAGGAGCAGATGGCTTCTTTAGGGCAATGTATTGCGGAAGAACGCACTTCTTTCATTGCCTCTTTTACCCCTATATTCAATAAGTTTTATCAGACCATCAGCAATGAGAGTGAAGAAGTTTCTCTGCATTATAAGACGAAAACGGCATCCGATGCGGAGGGATATGTGCGTGCGTTACAACAAAATCGCCCCATCGAACGCTTAGCAGGACACTCGATATATGGGGTACATAAAGATGATTTGGATATGTTTATCGGGGATTACCTTATCCGTAAAATCGGTTCGGAAGGACAGAATAAGACTTTCTTGACAGCTTTGAAATTGTCGGAATACCAAGTTATAGCCGACAAACTCAATTGCCAACCTATCTTGCTGTTGGACGATCTTTTCGACAAACTCGATGCCGATAGGGTGGAGCGAATTATTGAAATTGTGTCAAGCTCTCTCTTTGGGCAGATATTCATAACAGATACCAATCGTAAATATTTGGATGCCATCATATCGGCGCAAGAAGGAGAGCATCATCTTTTCAAAGTGGATAGGGGGATGATCACCCGTTTGCCGCACTGATATGCAGAAGAAGTATCCAACAAAGATCGGGATTTTGCTCCGAGAATGGCTCGACGAAGAGCCTGAATTTGCCGATGGGATATATCAAGAGAGAGCCTTACAGCTCTTTCAACATCGTGTACAACCCATTGCGACGCATGTAAAAGAGGCTTTTTGTCGTAATAATGTGCTTTACGTGCGTATGCGCTCGTCGGCAATGGCTCAAATGTTACGGGAGAATAAGGAACAAATCGCCCAAAGCATCAATGAACAGTTAGGGTATAGGGCAATAGAGGAGATACGGATTTTTAATTGATCGTTGGGGAATAGTCCAAAAAAACGTACCTTTGCACTAACATACTACGTAGCATACATTCTTGATGAGCAGACTTTCCAATCATATCGACACGTTGCTGGCTTTCCATGATTGTGTGGTGATCCCCACATTCGGAGCCATAATAAAGGAGCAAATCGCTCCTCGTTATTGTCGTGAAGATCGGGTAATATATCCTGCGAAAAAGCTCTTGCATTTTAATAAAGAGTTGCGGGAGCGTGATTTCCTTTTGGAAGAGTTGTATGCTCAAAATTATGGTATCAGCAGACGTAGAGCGCGTATATTGGTTGATCAAGATGTTGCCGATTTTGTTTCTGTATTGCATCGTACAGGGCACGGTTCTCTGACAGCCATCGGGCATTTTCAGTTGATTGACAACGGTGCTGTCGATTTTACTCCCGAAGTCTCTTCGGCGCGTTTTTCATCCGGAGACTCTTATGGGTTGATCCCCTATCATATCCCCGTGGCATTGCAAGAGATACAAGTGGTCAATGCTTCGTTACAAACGCTACCTCAAGAGAGAGAGAATACGGATTACATTCACTTTCGATTGCACAAAAAAGCAGTTGCATGGGCTGCCGCTGCAGTTATATTGGTCGTTTGTCTTCTACCGGTAACTTATCAACCTGCGGGCAACTATTTTACTGCCGGGATTTTGCCCATGATCCCCCAAGCGTCTACTTCTATTCCCTCTCCTAAGGAAAATAGTGCAAGAACAGTATCTGCAGTTATTTTGTCCGAAGGTGAAAGGACAGAAAAACTAACCTCTACGAAAAAACAAGCCGATACGGAAGCTCTATCACCCCCCGCTCCATCACAGGCTACTCCTCAGTCCGGGTATTATGTGATTATTGGAGCTTTCCGCACAGAAGCGAAAGTTTTGTCCTTTATAGAGAGTTGTCGAGGAGCATCCTTTGCCTCTACGGTGGGCTATTTGCAGAAGGGCAAGAAAAAATTTATTTATGCCGTTCGGCGAGATACAGAGCAGGAGGCACGTGATTTTATGCATTCTTTGGCGCAAACGGATCCCTCTTACAAAGAAGTTTGGGTTCTTCACTACACGGAATAGAAATCCTTTTACCCGACTCCCGATGATGGGAAATCCATTACGGTTTCTTGTCGCAGGTTTCTTTTTATTATTGACATACAGCATCTCTCAATTGAGGTGCTGTTTTTTTTCTCGTTCGACAGCTTTCTTTTTGAGCAGTGCTGTGAATGCATAGTTTTTAAGCTCCCATCGGGGAGCAATAAGCATATTCGGAGGAGTTTGGGACACAAATCGATCGACAGTGATATGAGGTGATAATCTCTCCAAAAAGTCGAGACAGAGGTCGGCATATTCCTCGGGAGTGAAGAGGTGGAAGTGCTCCGGATGAGCATTGTATTCCTTAGCCATGGAGGTATGTGCCACTATTTGCAACTGATGTATTTTCAAGATAGAAAGGGGTAATGTGGATAATTCATCAGCATGTGCCAGTAGTTGTGAACGACTTTCGCCCGGTAGTCCTAATATAAGATGTGCACCTACCAAAATACCTCTCCGAGCAGTTTCCATAATTGTTTTCTTGCTAATCTCCCAGGTATGCCCTCGATTAACCCGTGCCAATGTGGTGTTACAAGTGCTTTCTATACCATACTCAACCAAAACAAAAGCTTTTTTACTCAACTCTGAAAGATAATCCAGAAGAGCTTGAGGCATACAATCGGGGCGTGTGCCTATAACAATACCCACAATTAAAGG